>NZ_AEPF01000041.1 GCF_000193735.1 Neisseria sicca 4320 | reverse complement strand
GGCGGGACAGAATGCGGTGGAAAACAACCATCTGCGCGAAGGGCAGCGAATCCAGAAAAATGCGGAATTCCGAGCATGCAAAGCCGATTGGCGTTGCGAATTTGATGTTGATGAAAAATGGGAGAAAATTGGGCTTAATAATATGAAAGAACTTTATGCAGCATGTGATAAAGGGATCGATACTGCAGCATGCCAAAATTTGAGGAATCAGATCGATAGATCTACATATCAGGGTAAACGTGACTATAATTACCCCACGGGCTTGGAATTGAAAGGAGAGCTGTCAGGTGCGCTGGGGGTGGGTGTACAGGCAAACGGAAAAGTAACCGTAACTTTAGGGAACAGAGGTTCGTCCGTACAAGCTGAAGGCGGTGTAGGTTTAGGTATTGGAGCAGCATTATCAGGAGGATTATCAAAACAAACTAGACATGTAGGTATTGATGAGAATAAGACTTTAAATGCTTCAACAGAAATAGTTTTAGGAGAAAAGCAATTTGGTACGCAAGCTGACAATAAGAATGCGACACTGTCAACTAAAGTTGAAGCTGAACTTAAGTTAGGGCCGTGGAATAATTCTGCTGCCATACAAGGAGGTAGACAGTATCCAGATAATCAAGCATCTTCATTGTATAGAGGAGGGGAAGTTAAATCTGTTGTTAAACCTCAATTGGGAATAGGTGGTATGTTGAAATGGGATATTTGGAACGGAAGAAGTAAAAGATATGAAAAAATTAGATGACAAAGAACAAGCAATGTATATTGCGAAAAAATTTCAAAAAAGAATGTTAATTCCTAAGATTTTTTTATTTCCGTAGCCTGTATACTTGGTGCGGCAACCCTCCAAGAAATTGTTACAAACAATAATTTCTTAAAGAAAGATATTTTTTTATTATATTTACTATATATTGGGTTGTTGGATTACTTTTTTGTATTATTTATATTCCGATTGCCAGCATATGTCCATATTGCCATTCTTTTCAAAAATTTAATGGTAAATCATTTGAGATTGATGCTAATAATTTAACTTATTCAAGAGGAATTTCTCCATTTAATAAAGATTATTGCACCGAGTGTAAAGCACCACTATCACCTAAAGCCGTGGAGTATATGTATTCCAAAATAGCTGATGAGTAAGTACAACAGGCGTAGCCTGTGCAATTAGCAAGCCATAGACCATATGAAACCTAAACTCAACAAGTAGGATGTGTGCGGAACGCACGCATGCGGTTCTCAAGATTTGAGCCAAAAGGTCGTCTGAAACAACAAATACGGTTTCAGACGACCTTTCTTTCAACAAGCCACCACGGCAATCAGACAAAAGCAGTCCACCGCCACACCCATGTCGGCAGTACGGCCGGCAAAACGATTATCCGAAGCGGCGGGGATACCACCCTCAAAGGTGCGCAGCTTATCGGCAAAGGCGTACAGGCAGATACGCGCAACCTGCATATAGAAAGCGTTCAAGATACTGAAACCTATCAGGGCAAACAGCAAAACGGAAACGTCCAAGTTACCGTCGGTTACGGACTCAGTGCCGGCGGCAGTTACAGCCGAAGCAAAATCCGAGCCGATCATGCTTCGGTAACCGAGCAAAGCGGTATTTATGCCGGAGAAGACGGCTATCAAATCAAAGTCAGAGACAACACAGACCTCAAGGGCGGTATCATCACGTCTAGCCAAAGCGCAGAAGATAAGGGCAAAAACCTTTTTCAGACGGCGACCCTCACCCATAGCGACATTCAAAACCACAGCCGCTACGAAGGCAAAAGCTTCGGCATAGGCGGCAGTTTCGACCTGAACGGCGGCTGGGACGGCACGGTTACCGACAAACAAGGCAGGCCTGCCGACAGGATAAGCCCGGCCATCGGCTACGGCAGCGACGGAGACGGCAAAAACAGCACCACCCGCAGCGGCATCAACACCAGCAACATGCACATCACCGACGAAGCGGGACAACTTGCCCGAACAGGCGGGACTGCCGAAGAAACCGAAGCGCGTATCTACACCGGCATCGACACCGAAACTGCAGCCCAACACACAGGTCGTCTGAAAAACAGCTTCGAGAAAGACGCGGTTGCCAAAGAGATCAACCTGCAAAGGGAAGTAACGCAGGAGTTCGGCAAAAATGCCGCCCAAGCCGCAGCGGCTGCTGCCGACAAACTCGGCAATACCCGAAGTTACGAACGGTATCAGGCAGCCAAAACCCTGCTGGAGGCCGAACTGCAAAACACGGACAGCGAAACCGAAAAAGCCGCCATCCGCGCAACACTCGGCCAAGTAAACGCCTACCTTTCCGAAAACCAAAGCCGCTACGACACCTGGAAAGAAGGCGGCATAGGCAGGAGTATGCTGCACGGGGCGGCAGGCGGGCTGACGACAGGCAGCCTCGGCGGCATACTGGCTGGCAGCGGCACTTCCCTTGCCGCCCCGTATTTGGACAAAGCGGCAGAAAACCTCGGCCCGGCGGGCAAAGCGGCGGTCAACGCACTGGGCGGGGCGGCCATCGGCTATGCGGCGGGCGGGAATGCCGGTACGGCGGCAGTAGGGGCGAATGTCGATTGGCATAATCGGCAGTTGCATCCGAGTGAATATAAATTAGCAGAACAATATGCAGATATAGTGGCTTCTCGTCTGAAAATTTCAAGAGAAGAAGCACTTGGGCGAATTATTCGGCATATGCAACGAACCGTAGATTACGCAACGGCTAAAGCGGATAATTTCCGTACTGATGACGCCATTATTTCAATTTTAGGAGCAAACAATTTACCCAAGCAAGATCAACATTACACTAATCCGAACTACAACAAACAATACATTCAAAATTATGTTCGTGATTTCAATTTAGCCAATAAATACAATTATTTTGGGAAAATGCCTACTCAATCAAGGGATTATAAAGTTGGAGTTGTTACAGATATTGGTAAGGCTGCATTAAATAGCGGTATAGGTATATTTGAATCGGCTGCGAATTTAGCGACAGGGGAGATAGATCCGAACTCATGGGCTTATGTACACATGGGGCGTATAGGTTATACACATCCTGAATATGGGAATGCTCTAGAAAATACAATGACACTTGGTGTTGCTGCAGTTACCGCTGGGCGTACTGGAACACAAGCAGGAAAAATAGGAACAGTTAAACCGAGTAGTTTTGCTAATGAAAGTTTGTTAAATGACCATTTCATTAAACACGGTGCTGAATTTAATGTAAAAAATGAAATCGAATACTTAAAAATTGGTCAAGATACTGTAAATAAAGGTATTCCTGTTCAATATGATTATAATGGTTCAAAACGAACTGGATATGTTCAGTTTTTGGGTACTGATTCCAAAGGTCAATCTAAATTTATTTTTGTTGGAACCAATGAAAATGGTAGTATTACCACGATACATACAAAATCAGGAAAAAACTTTTGGAGAACTTTGAATAACAATCCAAAAAACAAAACAATTTATCCAAAGGCAAGATAAAATGTTATATAAATGTAAAATCAAAAAGTTAGATAACACCATTGAAGAGGCAGTATTGATTGAAATAAATGGTTATGAACTACATTGTTTTATATCATACTGCCCATTCAAAATATTTGAAAATCAATTTTATGAAGTGGAATTATCCTATGAAATCTTTAATGATTACATACTGGATAAATCAACTTCAAATATTGGATTTAGAAAAATAGATGATAGTTTCAAGTATGAAATAACGGCAGAATTAAAAAATAATCATCTAACCCTACAAAATATACAATTTGAAGAAGATGAGTATTTAATAAACTACTCTTATCTTGATAATTGTTTGGTTACATTAACGGTTGATAGAATAAGTGTTTCATTTATTAGAGAAATTCAGGCAGCCTGAAACTTGTTGTGGATACCGTTGGCAGTTTAGCGATTAGTTATGCCACAGGCGGCAATGCTGGGGCTTTTACTGGCGCGAATGCAGATTGGAATAATCGGCAGTTGCATCCGAGTGAATATAAATTAGCAGAACAATATGCAGATATAGTGGCTTCTCGTCTAAACATTTCAAAAGAAGAAGCACTTGGGCGAATTATTCGGCATATGCAACGAACCGTAGATTACGCAACGGCTAAAGCGGATAATTTCCGTACTGATGACGCCATTATTTCAATTTTAGGAGCAAACAATTTACCCAAGCAAGATCAACATTACACTAATCCGAACTACAACAAACAATACATTCAAAATTATGTTCGTGATTTCAATTTAGCCAATCAATACAATTATTTTGGGAAAACTCCTACTCAATCAAGGGATTATAAAGTTGGAGTTGTTACAGATATTGGTAAGGCTGCATTAAATAGCGGTATAGGTATATTTGAATCGGCTGCGAATTTAGCGACAGGGGAGATAGATCCGAACTCATGGGCTTATGGACACATGGGGCGTATAGGTTATACACATCCTGAATATGGGAATGCTCTAGAAAATACAATGACACTTGGTGTCGCTGCGGTTACCGCTGGGCGTGGGGTGAAAAGTGGGAATAAAGCAACAACAGAAAAAACAGTGCAAGTTACAACACCAGTAACTTCAAATGGAACGGCGAATATAGCGACTTATCCTAAACTAAAATCTGATTTAGTTCAGCAAAATTGGGATAATATTGCCAAACAAGACAGTCGATTAAATAGTGCTGTTAATGATTGGAAAAATATGCAACCAAATGGAAAAGGAGAAATTAATTTTGGTATTGGTTCTGCAAGTCATTCTGAAGCTGAAAGGCTTGGAAGAATTTGGGTTGGAGATGGAGCACGATTGGTCAATAATCCTTCGTGCAAGGGTTGTTTGATAAGTGCTGACGGAACTCGTTTATACCGACCGCCTACTACCAAAAAAAACACTCCAACACATCTTAATCCAACAGGAACGCAAGCGAATTTTGTTATTCGAGACCCAAATACAAGAACAACACTAACTAATGGACATTTGAATATAAAATGATTAACCTAGAATTGAAAGCCATCAATCTTTACGATTGTGCCTTTGAAGATTTCGTTCCCGAAATCAAAGACAATTTTTGTGTGGGAATTGATTTAGACATAGGAACTGATGATAGTGATGCTGCAGATATATTTTCTGTTCGCATATGCTCTCCTAAATGGATTTTGCATAATTGTTTCCAAAATCAAAGGGTTAAATGGGGAGCGGGTATGATGATTATGAATGAATTTAATCATTCTGTTATTAAATCGGAAATTGAGAAAATTCTTAAAGAATGTTCAAAAGAAACTTGGGAAAAGTCATTGACTTATTTACTTCGTTTTTTTTCGTGGGAATTTGAAGATTATCAGTGCTAATTAAATCAAAAACAGCGAAACCAAAACTTTTTCGCTGTTTTATTTTTCCATAAACTTTTCAAAATAATCTCGTGCGGTCATTATTTTGGGTTTATCGAGATTAAGACAAACAAGTTTAATTATCTCTTTGGTAATGTATCAAGTAATTCTCACAATGCTGCACGCTCTGCTCAATTATTGCAGACAATGCAAAGACTTGGCGTTCCTAATAATACTTATGGACGCAATCTCTTGACCGAACACTTTTCAAATGTTACACAAAATAACAATAACATCGTCAGAACTTTTTCTACACAATACGGTAATTTTGAAGTTCGAGAATCGTTGTTTGCAGGTCCAAGTGGAAAGTTTGTAAAATTTGAAACCACATATCAAGTATTACCAAACGGAACAAGGGTATTTAATACAGTAATTCCCAAAGGGGGACAATAATGTCTGAAAATATGTTACTTAACGCAGATGAGTTAATGTGGTTTTTTGAAAAAGAACCAGTAATTAGCGAAGATGAAAGTTGTGTTATTTTCAAATTAAATGACGGTATCAATAATTTTGAAATTGCCTTTGGATATGCTTTGCCGTATGTATCCATAAAAGTTTTTTCATCTATTGGAATGATTTGCTCATATTATTTAGAGCAAATTATTGAAATGAAAATAAAAAATGATGAGATAAGTGAATATCTTTATGTTGAATTAAAACAAAATAACGATGTTAGTAGTTTTAGCATAAGAATAAAACCACATATCCAAATAAACTTGCAATCGCTTTGTAGCTAATAAGCAGTAGCGTGAGCAACTTTTTTGGCATTTACTGCAATAACATTCAGGCAGCCTGAAAAACGTGTTTGACAAAGATAGAGCCAGCGTAGCCTGTGCAATTAACGCGAATTGTTAAATAGCAAGCGTTGCCCACGCAGTTCAATTTCGTACATTAAAATTATGTTTTAATGTGAAATATTTCATTTCAGGCAGCCTTTCTACCATGCCATTGGAATTGCGTATTCGCAGTAAATCACCACGCAATCACACCGCACACCGATTTACTACGTTGATTTGGTGGTCAGAAGCGGTTTGAGCTTAAATGAAGCCATTAGCAAGCCGTAGCCCATATGAAACCTAAACTCAACAAGTAGGATGTGCGGAACGCACGTATGCAGTTCTCAAGGTTTGAGCCAAAAGGTCGTCTGAAACAACAAATACGGTTTCAGACGACCTTTCTTTCAACAAGCCACCACGGCAATCAGACAAAAGCAGTCCACCGCCACACCCATATCGGCAGCACGGCCGGCAAAACGATTATCCGAAGCGGCGGGGATACCACTCTCAAGGGTGCGCAGCTTATCGGCAAAGGCGTATCCACCTGATTGATGTTTCTAAAGGTCAAAACAACAATAAC
>NZ_AEPF01000042.1 GCF_000193735.1 Neisseria sicca 4320 | reverse complement strand
GGCTCTACGGGCTGAACGAATTTGATCTTACCTAAAGCCACAAAGGCACCCCCATCCTAACCTTCCCCCGTCGGACGGGGGAAGGGACAGGTTGCCGTTACAGCAATCCGTAGCGTGGGCTTTGCCCACGAGATGAATGCTCGGACACAGATAACTAATTCAGGTTATTAAGCAGTAAATTTCGCGGGCAAAGCCCACGCTACGGGACCGCTTGCTCCAAGTATGTATCGAGTCAATAAAAAGGTCGTCTGAAATCTTGAATTTCAAGTTTTCAGACGACCTTTTTCATGCCTGCTATATGGTGAAACCCGTCAAATTACTTCCAAAACAAAGTATTGGCGCAATTTGTCGTACACTTTGTCGGTTACGTTGATGCAGCCGTTGGTGATGACGCGGTCGGAGACGACGTTGGAAGCGATGCGCTGCATACGGCGTTCGGAGGGTTTGAGCGTCCAGACGCGGTGCAGGGCGAAGAGGAAGTCTTTTTCCTGCTTGAAGCCGATGATTTCGCCACCGTAGCCGGGTTTGGAAGTCTTCATCAACTGCATATCAAATGTGCCTTTCGGCGTGGTTTTGCCGATGAGCACGGGGTAACACTGGGCATCGTCGGTGAAACACAGCTCGGCTTTGGCGGTGTTGACGATGACTTTTTTGCGTTGCATGTATTCTTTGGCGGCATCGGCTGCTGCAAAGCTGTTCAGCCCTGTCAGCAGTGATATGCCGAGGATGATTCTTTTAAGCATGTTTTCCTGTTATTTGCGGATGCGGTGGTGGGTTTCGGGCGCAACCTCGCGGATGATGATTTGAGGTTCTGGCGCGGGTTGTGGGGCAACTTCTTGTACGGGCGGGCAGACGGCGTCTTCTGGGAAGACGGCTTTCCAATGGAAGCTGCGGGCGTATTTGTGTTTGTCAAACAAGACTTTGTATTGGCAGGTGGTAATGCCTTCTACGCCGGAGCCGATGTCGGGATTGGCGGGAGCACCGGGAGTGCGGAAGTGGAAGAGATAGTTCCATTCGCGCACGCCGAACATACCTTCATCGTAGTGCGGACGGCCGAGGATTTTGTAAATGTCGTCTTTGCTCAGACCCGGTTTCATCTGTTCGAGTTCATCGGCGGTCGGGAATGTGCCTTGGTTTTTGTTGAAGGTTACGGAGTAGGGTTTCGGAAAGACGGGGTTGTCCGTCGTTCCGTCGGCTTTAACGTGGCTTTTGCCGACGCAGGCGGACAATACGGCTGCGGCAGCTAGGCAAAGGGCGGTTTTGGCGATGCGGGACGTTTTCATGGTTAATCCTTTTTCGTGTTGGCGGCTTCGGTTATGCCTTTGCCGCATGGAAAAATACGATTTACCCGCACGCTGCCCTTTGTGCTGATGCCGTTTATTGTCACTTTGTAACAATTTCATACGGATATAATTGGAAATGATAGTACATCGGCTTCAGGCAAGCGTGTGTCCGGGTCGGGTAAAATCGCGTTACTGGTTGTTTATTTTGATGTTTAATCAAATTTAAGGCGAAATGTTAATTTCTTGTTCAGATTCCATGCAAGTTTTATGCCAATTTTTTTAAAAAGGTCGTCTGAAACGCTTATCCGTGTTTCAGACGACCTTTCGCTTTCAGGATTTAAAAAACGGATTGTGCCGTTTTTCATGCCCGATGTCGGTCATTCTGCCGTGTCCGGCGATGACGCGCGTGTCTTCGGGCAGGACGAACAGTTTGGTGCGGATATTATGGATGAGGTCGGCGTGGTTGCCGCGCGGGAAGTCGGTTCTGCCTATGGTTTCGTAAAACAGTACGTCGCCCGCGATAAGCAGCCCTGCTTCGGCGCAGTAAAAAACGACGTGGCCGGGCGTGTGGCCGGGGATGTGCAGGACTTGGAAGGCGTGGCTGCCGACCTTGAGCGTTTCGCCTTCGGTCAGCCAACGGGTCGGCTCGAACGCGGGGGAAACGGGAAAGCCGTATTGGGCGGTCGTTTCGGGCAGGGCTTGGAGCAGGAAACCGTCGTCCGCATGAGGGCCGATGACGGGGACGGGGCGGTGTTCGCGCAATTCCACCACGCCGCCGGCATGGTCGAGGTGTCCGTGGGTCAGCCAAATGGCGGTCAGGGTGAGGTTTTTCGCGTCCAGCTCTTGCAGGAGGTAGGAAACGTCGCCGCCGACATCGGTCAGGACGGCTTCGCGGGTTTCGTCATCCCACAAAAGGGTGCAGTTTTGGCGGAAAGGGGTAACGGCAATGATTTCGGCTTGAAGTGCCATGATGCGGGATTCCTTGGGTAGTGGTTGGACGGGGTGGATATTTTCAGACGACCTTCGGTCTGCTTATGCGGTATCATTATTATATTTGAAATAATCACTCACATTACAGGAACGTTTATGAGAACTTCAATGCAGGGCATGATACCGATTTTTGCCGCTTTTTTCATCCAAACGGCGCTCGGCGCGGATTTGATGCTGGCGCAGGAATACAAAGACCAAGACATTACAGGCTGGGCGATGAGCGAAAAGCTCGACGGCGTGCGCGCGTATTGGGACGGGCGGCAACTGGTCAGCAGGCAGGGCTACGCGTTTACCCCGCCCAAAGGTTTTACCGCGCAGTTCCCGCCCTATCCGCTCGACGGCGAGCTGTATAGCGGGCGCGGACAGTTTGAACAGATTTCCGCCGCCGTGCGCTCGTCTGCCGGCGACTGGCGCGGCATCCGCCTGCACGTTTTCGACGTACCCAAAGCGCAGGGTAATCTCTACCAGCGCCTCACCGTCGCAACGCAATGGCTGAAAACTCATCCGAACGCTCCGATTACCATCATCCCGCAAACCAAAGTGCGCGACCGGCAGCACGCGATGGATTTTTTAAAACAAATCGAAGCGCAGGGCGGCGAAGGCGTGATGCTGCGCCAGCCCGAATCGCGTTACAGCGGCGGCAGGAGCAGCCAATTATTGAAACTGAAAAGCCAATACGACGACGAATGCACGGTAACGCGGCATTATGAAGGCAAAGGGCGCAACGCCGGACGGCTGGGCGCGGTCGGTTGCAAAAACCAACACGGCGAATTCCGCATCGGCAGCGGCTTCAAAGACAAAGACCGCGACAACCCGCCCAAAATCGGCGCAGTCATCACATACCGCTACCGCGGCTTCACACAAAAAGGCACGCCGAAATTTGCCACGTTTGTGCGGGTCAGGACGGACAGGTAAAAGCGGATGGTCGGAAGGTCGTCTGAAAACCTAAAAATACGGTTCTCAGACGACCTTTTCACAAGTTTGACGGATACTGAATTGGTTTTCTGCTTTGGGGGGGAAAGAGGGAGCTTTGGTATATCGCGGATAATTTAACCTTTGATACAGTAGCTTATTTAGCCTCGTCATTCCCTTTAGCCCCGTCATTCCCGCGCAGGCGGGAATCCAGTCCTCTCGGCACAGAAATCTGTCGGAAAAAAAGTTTCCTAAATTCTGCGTTCTGGATTCCCGCCTGCGCGGGAATGACGGGCGGTATATCGGAAGTAGTAGCGAAACCCGCCGCCCCGTTTTCAGACGACCTTTTCATCAGCCTGTAAGGCTTTCCCGCTATAATTCCCGCTTTCGCTATTTTCAGACGGCCTCTCTTCTATGAAATCCTACCCCGATTCCTATCTCCATTTCGAAAACCTCGATGCCCCCGAAACGCTAAACTTCGCCGCTGAAGCGCATGCCGAAACGCGTGCACGCTTTTTGGACAACGATAAAGCGCGTGCGCTCTCGGACGGGATTTTGGCGCAGATGCAGGACACGCGGCAGATTCCGTTTTGTCAGGAACACCGCGCGCGGATGTACCATTTCCATCAGGACGCGGAATATCCGAAGGGCGTGTACCGCGTGTGTACGGCGGCGACTTATCGTTCGGGCTATCCCGAGTGGAAAATCCTGTTTTCGGTGGCGGATTTTGATGAGCTGCTCGGCGACGATGTGTATTTGGGCGGGGTGTCGCACTTGGTGGAGCAGCCGAATCGTGCGCTGTTGACTTTAAGCAAGTCGGGCGGCGATACGGCTTATACGTTGGAAGTGGATTTGGAGGCGGGCGGGCTGGTTGAGGACGGCTTTCATTTTCCGGCGGGGAAAAACCATGTGTCGTGGCGCGATGAAAACAGCGTGTGGGTGTGTCCGGCTTGGGACGAACGGCAGTTGACCGAATCGGGCTATCCGCGCGAGGTGTGGCTGGTGGAGCGCGGCAAGAGTTTTGAGGAAAGCCTGCCGGTGTACCAAATCGGCGAAGACGGAATGATGGTGAACGCGTGGCGTTACCTCGATCCGCAGGGTTCGCCGATTGATTTGATTGAAGCGTCGGAGGGTTTTTACACCAAGACGTATTTGCAGGTGTCGTCTGAAGGCGAGGCGAAGCCTTTGAACCTGCCCGCCGATTGCGACGTGGTCGGCTATCTGGCGGGACATCTTTTGCTGACGCTGCGTAAGGACTGGCACCGCGCGAACCAAAGCTATCCGAGTGGCGCGCTGGTGGCGGTGAAGCTGAATCGGGGCGAACTCGGGGCGGCGCAGCTTTTGTTTGCGCCCGATGAAACGCAGGCATTGGAAAGCGTGGAAACGACCAAGCGTTTTGTGGTGGCGAGCCTGCTGGAAAACGTACAGGGTCGTCTGAAAGCGTGGCGTTTTACTGATGGCAAATGGCAGGAAGCCGAGTTGCCGTGTCTGCCTTCGGGCGCGCTGGAAATGACCGACCAGCCTTGGGGTGGCGATGTGGTTTACCTTGCCGCCAGCGATTTCACCACGCCGCTGACGTTGTTTGCGCTGGACTTGAACGTGATGGAACTGACCGTCATGCGCCGCCAGCCGCAGCAGTTTGTTTCAGACGGCATCGAAGTGCGGCAGTTTTGGGCGGTTTCGTCCGACGGCGAGCGCATCCCTTATTTCCACGTCGGCAAAAACGCCGCGCCCGACACGCCGACGCTGGTCTATGCCTACGGCGGTTTCGGCGTGCCCGAGCTGCCGCATTATCTGGGCAGCATCGGCAAATACTGGCTGGAAGAGGGCAACGCCTTCGTGTTGGCGAACATACGCGGCGGCGGCGAGTTCGGTCCGCGCTGGCATCAGGCGGCGCAGGGAATCAGCAAACACAAAAGCGTCGACGATTTGCTGGCCGTCGTGCGCGATTTGTCCGAACGCGGCATGAGTTCGCCCCGACACATCGGTTTGCAGGGCGGCAGCAACGGCGGCCTGATTACCGCCGCCGCCTTCGTGCGCGAACCGCAAAGCATAGGCGCGCTGGTGTGCGAAGTGCCGCTGACCGACATGATCCGCTATCCGCTGCTCTCCGCCGGCGCAAGCTGGACGGACGAATACGGCAACCCGCAGAAATACGAAGTCTGCAAACGCTGGCTGGGCGAATTGTCGCCTTATCACAATCTTTCAGACGACGTGCCATACCCGCCCGCACTCATTACCACCAGCCTCAGCGACGACCGCGTCCATCCCGCCCACGCGCTCAAGTTCTACGCCAAACTGCGCGAAACCTCCGCGCAATCATGGCTCTACGCTCCCGACGGCGGCGGCCATACCGGCAACGGCACGCAACGCGAATCCGCCGACGAACTCGCCTGCGTGTTGCTGTTTTTGAAAGAATTTTTGGGGTAAGGGCAGGGAGCGACACTGCCGCTGATAATGAAAAAAGGTCGTCTGAAAACCGGAAAATCAGTTTTTCAGACGACCTTTCCTATTTTCACCGCAATCGTCCTATAATCAAGTCCGAACCCAAAAAACGAAAGGACGTCCTATGACCGCACTGCAAATCATCGCCGAACACCTCACCCGACGCCGACAAACCGTTACCTGCGCCGAATCTTGCACCGGCGGCCTGCTTGCGGGCGCATTCACCGGCATCGCGGGCAGCTCGCAATGGTTTCATCAAAGTTTCGTTACTTACAGCAACCAAGCCAAAGAAGAACGCCTCGGCGTCATGCCTGACACCTTGCTGCAACACGGCGCGGTCAGCCGCGAAACCGTGTACGAAATGGCGCGCGGTGCGAAAGCCGTCGCCCAAGCCGACTACGCCCTGAGTATTTCCGGCATCGCAGGCCCCGGCGGCGGCAGCGCGGCAAAACCCGTCGGGACGTTGTGGTTCGGGTTGTCCACGCCGACCGAATCCTTGGAGCAAATGAAAATCTTCAGCGGAGACCGAGAGGCTGTCAGAAATCAGGCAGTCGCCTTCGCCCTTGAATTTTTAGCGGAACATTTGGTTTGACGGTTCACAACGCAAGAACGGCAAACCGCGTTCATGCAAAAGGTCGTCTGAAAAATTTTTCAGACGACCTTTTGCATGTCTTGCTCAGAGCGGTTTTTAATCCGCGCCTTTGAGCATTTTATTCAAAACGGGAACAAGCAATAACAATACCGCACCGGTTATCACTCCTATGCCGCAAAGCATCCAGTAGAAATCCAGCGGTGCTTTATCGTTGAATCCTTCTTTAAACAGCACGCCGCCCAAAGTGAAGCCCAAGGAAAAGCCCAAGAAGTTGAGCGCGACCATTTGGGTTTTGAACATGGGCGGGGCGATTTTGGTGGAAACGGAAAGCGCAATCGGAGAAATCATGAGTTCGCCTATGGTGATGGCAAGCAGGATCAGCGCGAAAACGATGATCGGCATGGGCGTGCCGGACGAGATATACGGCACGAATCCAAGATAGGATACGCCGACAACCAGCATCGCCAACGCGAATTTCAACGGGGTTTTCGGCTGGTGTCTGCCCATTTTTGTCCAAATCGCCGCCATCACGCCGGAGAAGAGGACGACCCACATACTTTGAATCGAATCTTTCCACGCAACGGGTACAGTCCAGTTGCCTAATGTGCGGTCAACCGTTTCGTCAAAGTACACCGTTGCCACGGTATAAACTTGGAACCAGACCGCCCAAAACAGGCAGATGGTCAGAAACAGCGGAATATAGGCGGTGATGTAGCGTTTGTTTTCAGACGACACATGGCTGCTGCCGAGCAGTCGCGCGAAATAGGCAATGACGGTGAGGATCACCGTGCCGAGCAGGAATTTGGAAAAGTTGTCCAGATTGAGCGTGTCTGACGCAATCAGACTGCCGACAACCAAGACAATCAGCACGCCGACTGCAACCGCGGTTTTCACTTTTTCAGGACGCAGCGGATTGGGCGCGGGCGTGTGCGGCAGCAGTTTGCGCCCAACGGAGTAACGCCACAATCCAAAAGCCATACCGACTGCCGCCGCGCCGAAGCCGTAGTGGAAACCCATCTCGGTTTGCAGCAAGCCGGTCAGGAGCGGGCCGAAGAAGCCGCCGATGTTGATGGAAATATAGAAAATCGAAAAACCCGCATCGCGCAGCGGCTTCAATTCGTCTGTCTCATAAAGCGAGCCGACCATCGAGCTTGCCGACGATTTCACGCCGCCGCTGCCCAACGCGATGAGTACCAAGCCGCACAGCAGTCCGTACAGCCCCGGCGCGATTGCCAAAACGATGTGTCCGAGCATGACCACGATGCCGGAAATAAACAGCGTTTTTTCCGCGCCCCAAATCCGGTCGGCAAGCCATGCGCCGAGTATGGTGGACAAATACACACTGCCTCCGTACGCGCCGACGATGCCGCCGGCGAGCGACTTGTCCATGCCCAAACCGCCTTTGTCGGCAGTGTAATACAGATAAATCAATAAGATACCCTGCATACCGTAAAACGAGAAACGTTCCCACAATTCGATATGGAACAGGGTGGAAAGCTGGATGGGATGCCCGAAGAAGGTTTTTTCCTTGCGGGCGGAGTAGTTGTCAGACATAAAAGTTCTCCAAAGGCGTTGAAACACCTTTTATTATCAGTTGCGGCACATTGCGCACCGCCCATTTTTCAGCCGTATATGGCATAACCTTTTTTAACGTAATATCAAAAAACTGTCAAACTGATTGACCTAACAAAGCAAAAGGTCGTCTGAAAAACAGAATTCTGTTTTCAGACGACCTTATATATTACGCTCCATCAGGGGCGCATATTTTTAATTCTTGTAAAGCCCCTTAACTCTAGCCAGTGAAGGGGCTTAATCATGTTTATTTTCTATACCGTCAATCCCGAACCCGTATCTTTCCCCAAAGCATACATCTTAAAAGTGTTCAGGGATAAAGACAACGAATCCCAATGCATCAAAACAGTTTGTTTCCCTATCCGCAATCCGACTTTGAAACAAAAAACCGAAAACGAAGCGTATGAATGCGGCAGATTGTTTGTAAAAGAACTGATGGATAAGGAATGCAACCATGGAAGCCTTGGAAGATAAAGCCGTGGCGGCGGCCGCGGACATGGCGGACGCGTCAGCGGACGGCGGGGCTGCGGCAACCGCCGAAGGCTGCCCCCCTAGGCTAATAGGGGGGAGCAAAACAAAACCCCAAATCCGAAGGGTGCGGAAAAAACAGAAAACCAAGAATTCCAATTCGAGTATTTCAGCCATTTTGTATCCGACGGCAAAGGCAGATTTATAGAAATACCGTTAAGGCGTGGCAGGGATGACGGAGCGTTCATAGACCAAATCACTTTCACGATACACGAAGATTCTTTGCCGAAAGTAACAGGGAAAGGATTGGTTTCAGATACGGAATTCGTTGTCCAGTATAGCGAACTGTTGGAAGAAATCTTGGGATTCGGCATTACACAAAAATTACCGTTCAAAGGAAAGTTTTTCTATAAAAGCTGTTACCAACTCGGACCCGATAACGTCGAATACGGAAAGGTTCACTATGGCGGCCAGCGAGAAACGATGTTGGTCGAATTGAACGGTACAGGCTGCATGGCGGCATTACCCGGTTGGGAAAACCGCCTACATGAATTCTTAAGTAAATGCGTCCGCCCGAAAATAACCCGTGTCGATGTAGCACATGATTTTTTCAACGGCGAGTACACACCCGATCAGGCAATGCTAGACCACGATAACGGACATTACGACGTACACAATATGCGGCCAAAAAGCGAATGTCGCGGCACGGCATGGCGCAATGAAGACGGCAGCGGAAAAACCTTTTACATCGGCAAGCGCGGAAACTCAAAATTTACCCGTGTTTACGAGAAAGGCAGACAGTTTGGAGATGTTGACAGCCCTTGGGTCAGGTTTGAAACAGAATTCAGGGCGGGGGATATAGAAATCCCATTGGATATGCTGCTTTATCCCGGTTCGTATCTCGGCGGTGCATATCCGATTTGTAAGGCGATTTTTAAAACCGAAGCCAAGCGGATGGAAGCAAAAGTAGAAACCGTTAATTTGACATTCGACCATAAGCTTTTCCATGCAAGGAATCAGGTCGGCAAGATGGTTAATTTTCTACGCGATATAGGGTGGGACGATAGCAGGATAGTTGATGAGCTGGTAAAGGGCGTTGAAGGTTATCCCAAAGGTTTACAGCCTGAGCAATACGATTGCAGAAATCAAACGCAGAAATTTCAGTATATCCACGAAGAACAGAAAGCCATCAACGAATTGAACATTGAAATACTGTTTGATGATTTGAATGAAGAGAAAGGAAACGCATTCCCCCAAGACAGGGAAAGGCAACACATCAAGGATATTGAGTACGAGGAACGTCAAATATCCGATTTTTTAAACAACTGAAGGAAATTGAAAAATGTTTGAAACAAGCCAAGTAACCACATATCCAGCCACTTTGTTGGGCGCAAAACAATTCAAAGGCGAAATCGACGGTAACAAAATCGATTCATGCACCGTCTTGGTAGCCAGCCCCATGCCGTCAAACGGCAATGCCGTGGGCTTTACCGCGGCAAGCATGAAGTTTGGTGACAGCCATAATTTTGAAAAATTGAAAAACCTTAAATTCCCCTGTGCGGTTGATGTAACCGTCGCCATGGAATCAACAGGCAAAGGCTTAGTGCCGAAATTGTTGGATTTCCAAGTAAAGGGCGCAGCACCTAAAGCCTAAGAAAGGCTGAATCATGAGCAAATACCAACAGAAATTTATCGTACAGGAATTGGAAAATCACGAATTCATCTATCCCGATCCGTTTGGCGATATTGGCTTTACGCCGAACATCAAATCAGCCGGCAAGTATGACAGCTATGAAGATGCTTTCAGTTCGGCATTGGAAGAGATAGGCGGGGAATTTGTAATTTTCGGATTCTACGAAAAAGAAGACTAAGTTTAAGAGGCTCGGCGGGCGGTCTCTAAAACCTTCACATAGCCCGCAAAACCATTTT
>NZ_AEPF01000043.1 GCF_000193735.1 Neisseria sicca 4320 | reverse complement strand
CAAAACAATGATGCGCGGTGGTAGCTCAGTTGGTTAGAGTACCGGCCTGTCACGCCGGGGGTCGCGGGTTCGAGCCCCGTCCGCCGCGCCAAATTTCAAAAATACTGACATCGTCGGTATTTTTTATTTTAGGGTGATTAGCTCAGTTGGTAG
>NZ_AEPF01000044.1 GCF_000193735.1 Neisseria sicca 4320 | reverse complement strand
ATGTTATCCGAATCAAGAATAAAGGTTGTTACCGTGAAAGTGGGTAGGCTGTTCGCGCCGACGGACGAACAGTATCCGCACTACCGCCTTGTTCCAATCGAAACAGACAGGCAGGGTTATCTCTGCCTGCTGTTTTATATCGACAGGGGCAATTTTTTGGTACTTGAGCCGCGTATTAAACGCTATGCGGCAGTTCGGCGGCTGTCGCTGCTGCTGGAGAACGCCCTCTATGCAGTGTATGAAACAGCGAGGTAGCCCATGAAAACCTATGACATATATGAGGCGGCGGCTGTCTGCAAATGCCACCCCGAAACCATACGGGAATACATCCGCTCCGGCCATTTGGCAGCCTCCATGCCCGGGCGGAAATACTGTATCACGCAGCCCGCACTTGACGCATTTTTGACCGAACTGGAAAATGCGCGGGTGCTGGCTTCACTCGAAAGTAGGAGTGAACAAAAATGCCGATCTATAAACGCGAAAACGGTGTCTATTACATTGACATCACAACGCAAAGCGGTCAACGTATTAGACAATCTTCTCGCACGAAAGAAAAAAATGAAGTCCAAAGGCTGCACGACAAACTGAAACATGAATTATGGCAGCAGGAACATTTCAACGAAAAACCGAAAAGACTGTGGGATGAAGCGGCAGTTCGGTGGATTGAAGAGATGAGGGACAAGAAAAGCATCAGGGATGACATCAGCCGTTTGCGCTGCCTGGTTCATTTCAGAGGTGTCTTCTTGCACCATATGAGCCATGATTTCATCATGCAGACCATCAACCGCATGACGTGTTCAGACAGTACCAAAAATCGCTATCTTGCCTTAATCCGTTCGATTTTGAATAAGGCGGAAAAAGAATGGGGCTGGCTGGACAACGTGCCGAAGTTGAAGTTGTATCGTGAAGCCAAACGCTGTATCCGTTGGCTGAAGCATGAAGAAGCCCAAAGGTTGATTGATGCCCTGCCGGAGTATTTAGCCGATATGGCAGTGTTCAGCTTAGCGACAGGCTTGCGGCAACGCAATGTACTGGGGCTGAATTGGTCGCAGATCAATCTAAGCCGCAAGACGGCATGGATTGAGGCCGACGAAGCCAAAGCCGGAAGGCCTATCGGCGTTGCCCTGAATCAGACGGCACTCGGTATATTGGATAAACAGATGGGCAGAAACCCGTCTTTTGTTTTTACCCAACCAAACGGCAAACCCGTGAAAAGCATCAGCTCCCGCATTTGGAAAAACGCATTGTTAAAAGCAGGCATTGCCGATTTCCGCTGGCACGATCTGAGGCATACTTGGGCAAGTTGGCTGGTACAAGCCGGCGTTCCGCTCGCCGCTTTGCAGGAAATGGGCGGTTGGGAAAATGTCGGGATGGTTCAGAAGTATGCCCATCTGGCCCCCGAACATTTGCACGGACACGCGGCTATATTGGACAGTGTCGGTCTTAGTTTCGACACAAAACAGGCACACCCCAAGACAGACGGTGGCAAAAAAGCCTAAACAATTGTTTAGGCTTAGGAAAAGTGGTGGGTCGTGAGCGATTCGAACGCTCGACCAACGGATTAAAAGTCCGCTGCTCTACCGACTGAGCTAACGACCCGATAAGCTCGAAATTATATTAGTCAGCTTCTTGCACGTCAATAAGTTTTTTGAATTTTTTTTTCAATAAAAGCAATCATTCTGTTATTTGCCGTTAAAAGCCATATTTTACCAACTTGCTATGATATGATTTTACGTCTGACTAAAATTAGCAGGTTTCTCTACATAATAATGAAAGGTTCATAATGAAAAAATTATTGTTAGCCGCAATGATAACAACCGGTTTGACTGCATGCTCTCAAGAGACTAAACAACAATCCCGCGAGGCTGCTTCTGCTGTGGCTTCAGATATCAAAGCCGCTGCTTCTGAAGTAAAAGGGATGGCAGAAAGAGCTGCTTCCAGCGCCAAAGGGGCGGCGTCCGATACAAAAGAAGCTTCCGATGGCGCCAAGGCAAATGCGGATCAAGCTGTTTCTGACACAAGAAAATCTGCAGATAAAGCCTTATCAAACGCCACTGAGGCAACAGGAAAAGCAGTTGCCAAAATGGAAGAAGCAGCCGAACATGCAAAAAATGCTGCAAAAAATGCTTTGGACAAGGCCGCTGATGCGACCCACAAAGCGGCAGACAAAATGAAAGATGCTGCAAATAAGTAGTTAATTTAACAGCATATAAAGAAGCCGTCGGAATTATTCCGTACGGCTTTTTTTGTTTACCGCGTTTTATTTTTCAGACGACCTCTTGTGTTAAGATGACGGCTTTACCGTGCAGGAAATCTGTTATGACCGATATTCTGAATAAAATCCTTGCAACCAAGGCCCAGGAAGTCGCCGTACAAAAAGCTTCTGTCTCTTTGGATGAAATGAAAAAACAGGCAGATGCCGCCTTGCCCGTACGCGGTTTTTTTGACTCTATCCGTACCAAACACGAGCAAAACCGCCCTGCCGTCATTGCTGAAATTAAAAAAGCCAGCCCGAGCAAAGGGCTGATCCGACCCGATTTCCATCCTGTGCAGATTGCCCGCGCATATGAAAATGCCGGAGCTGCGTGCTTGTCCGTCTTAACTGACGAACAATATTTCCAAGGCTCTCCCGAATATTTGAAAGCGGCACGCGCGGCAGTTGGGCTTCCCGTTTTACGAAAAGACTTCATCATTGATGAGTATCAGATTTATCAGGCGCGTGCCTGGGGTGCTGATGCCGTCTTACTGATTGCCGCCGCGCTTGAGCAAGAACAATTAGAACATTTTGAAGCAGTAGCCCATCAATTAGGCATGAACGTATTGTTGGAACTGCATGATGCTTCCGAATTGGAAAAATGCCGAAATCTGACAACACCCCTATGGGGCGTAAACAACCGAAACCTGCGGACATTCGACGTATCTTTACAGCAGACTCTGGATTTACTGCCTGCGCTGGCAGGTAAAACCGTCGTTACCGAAAGCGGCATCCGAAGCAAATCCGATGTCGATTTTATGCGCAGCCACGGCGTACATACCTTACTTATCGGCGAAACTTTTATGCGCGCCGACGATATTGAAGCGGAAGTGCGGAAGCTGTTTTAAGGTTTCATATTGCGGAATCATGTAAAAGTCGTCTGAAAACCTGAAACCAAGGTTTTCAGACGACCTCTCTAATTGTTCAGCCAACAATCAGTCTTTTAACTTCGCCAACTGATTTTGAACTTTCGCCATCTTATCTTCCAATTCCGCCAAATCGGCTTTGTCTTTTTCCACCAAATGCGCGGGGGCTTTTTCGGTGTAGCCGGGTTTGGAGAGTTTGGCGTTGAGTTTGTCCAAGGCTTTTTGCAGCTTCTCGGCTTCTTTGCTCAAGCGGGCGGTTTCGGCGGCTTTGTCGATTTCGACTTTCAGCATCAGGCGCGCGCCGTTGCAGACGGCGACGGGCGCGTCTTCGCTTTCGGGCAGCCTGTCCACTGTTTTGGCTTCGGTCAGGCGCGTGAGGGCGGGCAGGTATTTCAGCAGCGCTTCAGGCACACTGCCTTCTACAAACAGCGGCGCTTTCACGTTTGGGGCAATGCCCATTTCGCCACGCAGGTTGCGCACGGCGCCAATCAGGTCTTGCATTTGCGCCATTTGGTCAAAAGCAGCCTGCACGATTTTTTCCGGGTCGGCTTTGGGATAGGCGGCCAGCATAATGCTGTCGGCGGTTTTGGCGTTGGCCAGCGGGGCGACGGCCTGCCACAGCTCTTCGGTGATGAACGGGATAATCGGGTGCAGCAGGCGCAATGAGGCTTCCAGCACGCGAACCAAGGTGCGGCGCGTGGTGCGCTGGGTGGTGGGGCAGCCGGTTTGGATTTGCACTTTGGCCAATTCGATATACCAGTCGCAATAGTCGTTCCACACGAATTCGTACAGCGTTTGCGCGGCCAAGTCGAAGCGGTAGGTTTCAAATGCTTCGGCAGCGGCGGCTTCGGTTTGTTGCAGGCGGCCGATAATCCATTGGTCGGCGAAGGTGTAGGCCAGCGGCTGGGTTTCGTCTTGGCCGCAGTCTTGGTTTTCGGTGTTCATCAGCACAAAATTGGTGGCGTTCCAGATTTTGTTGCAGAAGTTGCGGTAGCCTTCGGCGCGTTTGAAGTCGAAGTTGACGCTGCGCCCCAAGCTGGCGTAGCTCGCCATGGTGAAGCGCAAGGCGTCCGCGCCCATGCCGGGGATGCCTTCGGGGAAGAGTTTTTTCGTGGCTTCTTCCACTTTCGGCGCGGTTTCGGGTTTGCGCAGGCCGGTCGTGCGTTTCACCAGCAGCTTTTCCAAGTCGATGCCGTCAATCAAATCGACAGGGTCGATGACGTTGCCTTCTGATTTGGACATTTTTTTGCCTTCGTGGTCGCGCACGATGCCGTGGATATACACGTCTTTAAACGGTACTCTGCCGGTGAAGTGGGTGGTCATCATAATCATGCGCGCCACCCAGAAGAAGATGATTTCGTAGCCGGTGACCAAGACGTTGGACGGCAGGAAGGCTTTGAGTTCGTCGGTTTCAGACGGCCAGCCGAGCGTGGAAAACGGCACGAGCGCGGAGGAGAACCATGTGTCCAATACGTCTTCTTCGCGGGTCAAACCGGTTTTACCGGCTTGTTTTTCAGCTTCTGCCTGATTGCGGGCAACGTAAACATTGCCTGCTTCGTCGTACCACGCGGGGATTTGATGGCCCCACCACAGTTGGCGCGAGATGCACCAGTCTTGGATGTTGTTCATCCATTGATTGTAAGTATTGACCCAGTTTTCGGGGATAAAGCGTACCGCGCCGCTGTCGACGGCTTTTTTGGCTTTTTCGGCGAGGCTCAGGCCTTTGAATTCGCTGTCCGGCTCGCCGCCGTTTGGCGTGGCGGACATGGCGACAAACCATTGGCTGGTCAGCATCGGTTCAATCACTGAGCCTGTGCGGTCGCCTTTCGGCGTCATCAGCGTGTGCGCTTTGATTTCGACCAAGAAGCCTTGTTCCTGCAAATCGGCAACCATTTTTTTGCGCGCGGCAAAGCGGTCTAAGCCTGCGTATTTTTCAGGCAGGGCAAAGCCTGGTTGCGCTTCGCCTTTGAAGTTGAACACTTCGGCGTTTGCCAGCACTTTGGCTTCCAAATCGAACACGTTAACCAAGCGCGTGTCGTGGCGTTTGCCGACTTCGTAGTCGTTGAAGTCGTGCGCAGGCGTGATTTTCACGCAGCCTGTACCGAAGTCTTTTTCGACGTATTCATCGGCAATCACGGGAATGGTGCGGCCGGTCAGCGGCAGGATTAATTCTTTACCAATCAAATGGGTATAACGTTCGTCTTCAGGATTGACGGCAACGGCAACGTCGCCCAACAGCGTTTCGGGACGGGTAGTCGCCACGATAACGGCTTCGGCAGGATTGTCCGCCAGCGGATAGCGGATGTGCCACATAGAGCCTTGTTCTTCCACGCTTTCCACTTCCAAATCCGACACTGCCGTGCCAAGCACGGGATCCCAGTTTACCAAGCGTTTGCCGCGGTAAATCAAGCCTTGTTCAAACAGGCGCACGAACACTTCGGTCACGGTTTCGGCGCGCACGTCGTCCATCGTGAAATACTCGCGCGTCCAGTCTGCGGAACAGCCCACGCGGCGCATCTGCTGCGTAATCGTGCCGCCGGAAACTTCTTTCCATTCCCACACTTTTTCCAAGAATTTTTCACGTCCCAAGTCATGACGGGACACGTTTTGCGCGGCAAGCTGACGCTCGACCACGATTTGCGTGGCGATGCCCGCGTGGTCGGTGCCGGGAATCCAAGCGGTGTTGCAGCCTTTCATGCGGTAGTAGCGGGTCAGGCCGTCCATAATGGTTTGGTTGAAGGCATGGCCCATGTGCAGCGTGCCGGTTACGTTGGGCGGCGGCAGTTGGATGGAAAAAGACGGTTTGGTCAAATCCATATCGGGCTGGAAATAACCTTGGGTTTCCCAGTTTTGATAGTGTTTGGATTCGATTTCGGCGGGATTGTATTTGTCTAACATGGTAAAAAATGCTGTCTGTAAAAGGATTTGCAGGCAAACGTCTGTTTAAAAAATAATGGCGGATTATAGCGCAAAAAGGTCGTCTGAAACGGAATATCGTTTCAGACGACCTTTTTGAAACAAATCGAAACGGGCTTATTTGCCTTTGTCGGATTTGGCTTCTTTTTTCAGGGAAGCGTACAACTCAGGGTCGCGGTTTTTCAGCAGGGAGGCAATCGCCAAATCGTCGCGGTTTACTTTTGCCAAGTCAACGCGTTCGATGTGTACCAAGCGCAGCAGCTCGCGTACGGGTTTGGGCATATTGCGGCCGGATTCGTAACGTGAACCACCGGATTGGGTTACGCCGATACGGCTCCAAAAGTCCATTTGGTTCAAACCGAGTTTTTTGCGGATATCGCGGATGTTGTCAATTTTCTCAAACGACTTCATGAAAATTCCTTTTTCTTCTGTATTGTTTGTTGATAAGCAAGAATCTGCTTCTCAGTATCGGGATGCGGAAGCTTTCAACACAGACCAATCGTTACACGAATGACAATCGGCTGCGCGATAGAAAACTATCTATACTGAATGTTTAGACAGTATATTCGAAAGAAGTTTTGTCAGATTCTTGATAATTTGCAAAAATATTTCCAAGTTAAATAATTTCAACGCATTTTTCGTTACAAATCATGAATATACATTTTAAGCATAAGTAATATTTTACAAAAAAAACAATTTAATCAGGAGTATCGCGTTCTTAATTATCAATTTACCATAATGCCTTGCAAAAAAAATACGCAATAGGGCCGTATTCCAATGCGTATTTCAGCTATTCGGCCTCAAAATCCTGCCTAGCGTTTTCTCGGATAACTCGGATAAAAGGTAATCGGCTGGACGATGGCGCGTGTCAGTTGTTTCGGCAAGGTCATCATTGCAATCATCCACACGCCCACCGTGTAACACAATATCCCGCCGTTACGCATTCCCCCCAATGCGGTACTGCCTAAAACTGCCTCCAACATCAAGCAAACCGCGACAGCGGCACAAGCTGCCATGCCGGCAAGAAACAGCGCATGGCGGGTATACCTGCGCAACATTTTTTTCAAAGCCGTTTTGACCAAAACGGCAGCAATCAACAGGTTGAAAAAGAAAAACACACCTGCAACCAGCCATACCGCCGAATCGTTCCAGCCTTTCGCCACGGACCATCCGCCATCCTGCCGACCAAACAGCAATCCGCCGCCGCCCGCTATCATGGCGAAAACATCATGAATCAATAACGCCAGCGGCAATGCGGCAAAAATCAATGCCGTCAGCAAAGGCCGATAAGGTTTTTCCTGTTCGAGATACATCATGCCGTTCCAAAATCGAAAACAACGGCAATTATAGAACAATCGCTTCAAAGCATCAGCCTGAAGCGGAATCAGAAATGAAACAACACCAAACTCAGGGCAATCACCGCCATGCCAGACGTCAGGCCGTAAACGGTTTCGTGTCCGTCGGAATAACGCTTGGCAGCGGGCAGCAATTCGTCCAACGCAAGAAACACCATCACACCCGCAATCACGCCGAACACCGCGCCGAAAACGAAAGGCGATAAAAACGGCTTGAGCATGGTGTAGCCCAAAACCGCGCCCAAGGGTTCGGCCAGTCCTGAAGCGAGACAGGCGAGGACGGTTTTTTTGCGGTTGCGGGTGGCGAAATAAACGGGCGCGGCAATGGAAATGCCTTCGGGAATATTGTGTATCGCAATCGCGAGCGCCAGCGGCATCCCGACGGCAGGATTTTCCAGCGTGGCGAAAAACGTTGCCAAACCTTCGGGGAAGTTGTGCGCGGTAATCGCAAACGCCGCCATCATGCCGACGCGGGCGATGTGGCGGCGTTTGTTTTCCTGAAAGGCGGGGTCGTGCGGGTCGAGCGTTTCATGCGGGTTCGGCACAAGGCGGTCAATCAGCGCAATCGATCCCATGCCCGCCAGAAAAGCCAGCGTCGCGGCGGCGAAGGCTTTGTCTTTATCGTAAACCTGCCCGAAGGCTTCGCTGGATTTGTTGAAAATCTCCGTCAGCGACACATACACCATCGCCCCGCCCGCGAACGCCAATCCGAACGACAATACGCGCGGGTTGGGCGTTTTGGAAAACATCACCAGCCCGCTGCCCAATACGGTAAACAATCCGGCGGCAAGGGCGATGCCGAAGGCAGTGATGAGGTTAGGCAAGGCAATATCAAGCATGAAAATCGGTTCTTCAGTGAATGTAATGCCATCAGGCTAACACATATTTCTATAAAAGAGAATAGTTATTATTTTCATAAATAAAGATTAAGATGGAAAAATATTGAAACTGTCATTCCCTACCCGCTTACGCAAAGGCGGCTGCGCAGGCATGACGGCACAGGCTTTTCATTTCACTTTAACGTAACAAAAAGGTCGTCTGAAACCTGATTTCCGGTTTCAGACGACCTTTTCTTCTTTAATCCTTACAAGCGTTTTACTCAACTCAACAGCATTTCCTGCATCAGCTTCATGCCCCATTGCCAGCCGCCGAGTGCACTGTTGAGCGTGCCGGAATGTGGCGACAGGAGGAGGCGGGCGTTCCACAGGTTTGCCCGTTCTTCCGCCCAGTTTCGTGGCGTGCCGTTTTGTTCGGCGATTACAAGCGCGGTGCGGCAGGGGCAACGGACGCGCCGGAAGGTATATATTTCATCGTCGTGAAAGGCTTCGGGGCGCGGCGAAACGAGGATGATGTTGACGATTTTTTTCTGCGTCAGGATGTCGGTTTGGTAGAGCCACGCCAAAAAAGCGGACACGCCTGCGCCGTGGGCGACGACGGCGATGTGTTCGCCGCTGATGCCTGCAAACGCCGTCTGAAGGTTTGCCTGCCATTGGGCGATGCTTTGATTGGCGGAAGCGGCAGCGGTTTGGACGACGGGATAGCTGACCGCCCAGCGGTCTATCCACATTTCTGCTTCGTCCGCGTCGCGTATCAAGAAAAGCGTCAGGTCTTCGAGTTCGAAAGTTCGCATTTCAGACGACCTATTTGAGCAAATCGTTGAGCGTAAAGGTAATCAAGAGTGCGGCAGGGACGCTTAAAACGGCACAGGTGGCGAGGCAGATCAGGATGTTGGCAATCAACCGCCAGCCTTTCCAGCCGAAACATTTGGCGGCAATCAGGAGGCAAGGCAGCGAAAACAGCAGCCACACCAACGCCCAAAGCGGATTGGCGCGGGTCATTTCAACCCAGCCGGACATCCGCGCCAGCATGAATATCGTCCACACCAGCATAGGCAATACAAACGCGGCGACCACCCATGCCGCGCCTATGCCGGTTTTACCGTTCACATTCCAATCGTATTTGCCGAAAACTTTATTGGGCAGCATAGTCGTACTCCACTACCAAAGGTGCATGGTCGGAAAATTTCTCGTCTTTATAAACATGCGCGGACACCGCTTTGGCGGCAAGTTCGGGTGTAACCATCTGATAGTCGATGCGCCACCCGACATCTTTCGCATACGCCTGTCCGCGGTTGCTCCACCAAGTGTAGCCCGGATTGTCAGGATAGAGCGTGCGCCACATATCCGTCCAGCCGAGCGTATGGATGACTTTGCCTATCCATTCGCGCTCTTCCGGCAGGAAGCCTGAATTTTTCTGATTGCCTTTCCAGTTTTTCAGGTCGATGTTTTGGTGGGCGATGTTCCAGTCTCCGCAGACGACAATGTCGCGCCCTTCCGCCTTCATGGCTTCAAGCATGGGATAGAACGCATCTAAAAAACGGTATTTCAATTCCTGCCGCTCCGGCGCGCTGGTGCCGCTGGGCAGATAAAGCGAAATCACCGACAGCTTGCCGAAATCGCAGCGCACAAACCGCCCTTCCCTGTCGAATTCTTCAATGCCCATACCGATTTGCACATTGTCAGGTGCGCGTTTGCTGTACACCGCTACGCCGCTGTAACCGCGTTTCTCAGCGCAATGCCAATGGCCGTGCATCCCGTGCGGATTCTTCATTTCGTCGGACAAATCGGCTTCCTGCGCTTTGAGTTCCTGCACGCAGACAATGTCCGCACCCGATGCGGCGATGTATTCGTAAAATCCTTTTTTGTAGGCGGAGCGGATGCCGTTGACGTTGGCAGAGATGATTTTCAGCATAATTTTGTGCTTTGGAATATTGGTTTAAGGAGAAAAAACGGATTGTAACCGATAGCGGCAAAGGTCGTCTGAAAAACAGGTTCGGACAAATCCATCCTATTCCCGATACTCAAACGCCGCACCTAAAAACTGGGCCAACGCCGAAACATGGGAACGCTGCGGATTCTTGACGGCGGTCAGCAGCCATACCCTGCTGTTTTGCTTCTCCAACTCAAGCAGGCGGGCTACGGCGCGCTGTTGCACCTCGCCCTGCAATTCTTCGTGATAGCGCGTAACGAAGCCGTCGAAATTCTGCTCCGGGTTTTCATGATACCAACGGCGCAGGGCGGTACTCGGCGTAATGTCTTTGAGCCAGAGGACAGAGGCAAACTTTTCCTTCGTCACCCCGCGCGGATAAAGGCGGTCGATAAAGACGGCGGTTTGTCCGTCTGCGGGGAGGTAACGATAAATGCGTTGTACGGTAAACATCGTTTTTCTGCTTGCTTATATTGTGAAATCAAGCCCCTACTTTTTTCAGACGACCTCCTACCCTCACACATCGTCTGAAACCCGTTTCCACTCCAACGCCAAGTCGTACAAGGCTTTTTTGCCTTCTCCGGTAATTTTGGCGGCAAGTTCGGCGGCCTGTTTTGTGGGTAGCTCGGCTGCGAGGATTTTCATAACATTTTGCGCGGCATCGGGCAAGGTATCGTGTTTTTCACGGGACGCAGGATGGAGGATAAGCACCATTTCACCACGCGCCTGATTGCCGTCGTTTTTCAGGGTCGTCTGAATTTCAGTAACCGTACCGCTAAGAAAGGTTTCGAAGGTTTTGGTGATTTCTCGGGCGAGAGTTAGGCTGCGTTCGGGGAAGAGGGCTGCCATGTCGGCAAGTGTGGCTTCGATGCGGTGCGGGGTTTCGAACATTACAACAAGAAAATCAGCCTGCGCCCATTTGGCAAGCAGCTTCTGCCGTTCACCGGATTTCGGCGGCAGAAAGCCGTTGAAATAGAAATTGGGTTCGGTAACGCCTGCAACACTCAACGCGCCCATGACCGCGCTCGCACCGACAACGGGGACAACTTTAAACCCTGCTTCGCGCACGCGGCGGGCAAGTTTCGCACCGGGATCGCAAACCGCAGGCGTACCTGCGTCGGAAACTTGTGCAACAGTGAGGTCGTCTGAAAGATGGTTGATGATTTTGTCCGCCATCTGCTGTTCGTTATGCTCGCGCACGCTGACGAGCTTGCCCTGTATGCCGTATGCGCTCAGAAGCTGTGCGGTAACGCGCGTATCTTCGGCGCAGATAATGTCGGCTTTTTGCAGGACGGCGAGCGCGCGCAGGGTGATGTCCGCCAAATTGCCGATGGGCGTGGCGACAACGTATAATGTCCGTTTTTCAATACTGTCGGCGGCTTTTTGAAGGTGTTTTTGAAACATGGCTTTATCAGGTCGTCTGAAAACAATATAACGATATTATACGGGGTAAACCTCCATGCGTCTGAACCACAAACAAGGGGTGGCGGGCGAAGATGCCGCGCTGGCGTTTCTTCTTTCGCAAGGCTGCAAACTCGTGGCACGCAACTGGCACTGCGCTTACGGCGAAATCGATTTGATTGTCAAAAACGGTAACATGATTCTGTTTGTTGAAGTAAAATACCGCAAAAATCAGGGTTTCGGCGGTGCCGCATACAGCATTTCGCCGTCTAAGTTATTGAAACTGCAACGGTCTGCGGAGTATTATCTGCAACAAAACGGCATGACGGATACCGCGTGCCGCATCGATGCGGTACTCATAGAAGGAAACCGCCCGCCCGAATGGATAAAGAATATTACAGGTTGACGATATGACGACTTTACAAGAGCGCGTTGCCGCCCATTTCGCCGAAAGCATCCTTGCCAAGCAAGAAGCTGAAAAAGTGCTGGTCGAGCCGACCGCTCAAGCGGCGGAACTGATGCTGCAATGCCTGATGAACGACGGCAAAATCTTAGCCTGCGGTAACGGCGGTTCGGCTGCCGACGCGCAGCACTTCGCCGCCGAAATGACCGGACGCTTTGAAAAAGAGCGCATGGAACTTGCCGCCGTCGCGCTGACGACGGATACTTCCGCGCTGACCGCCATCGGCAACGACTACGGCTTCGACCATGTATTCAGCAAACAAGTACGCGCGCTCGGACGCGCCGGCGACGTTTTGGTCGGCATCTCTACCTCCGGCAATTCCGCCAACGTTATCGAAGCCATCAAAGCGGCACACGAACGCGATATGCACGTCATCGCCATGACCGGCCGCGACGGCGGCAAAATCGCCGTCATGCTCAAAGACACCGACGTACTGCTCAACGTCCCCTACCCGCGCACCGCCCGCATTCAGGAAAACCATATCCTGTTGATACACGCCATGTGCGACTGCATCGACTCCATGTTGCTTGAAGGAATGTAAGCCTTTTTTCAGACGACCTCTTTTAAAGGTCGTCTGAAACATATCCGCAGAACTCATCATCAAGGAAAAAATATGAACATCAAACGTCATACCGCACCCGTTCTGAGCGCCCTCCTCCTCAGCCTGACACTCAGCGGCTGTGTCGGCGTAGTCCTCGGCGGCGCGGCAGTCGGCACCAAATCCGCCGTCGACCGCCGTACCACAGGCGCGCAAACCGACGACAACGTAATGGCAGTGCGCGTCGAAACCACCGCCCGCTCCTACCTGCGCCAAAACAACCAAGCACAGGGTTACACCCCCAAACTCAACGTCGTCGGCTACAACCGCCAACTGCTGCTGCTCGGACAAGTCGCCACTGAAGGCGAAAAACAATTCGTCGAACAAATCGCCCGTGCCGAGCAGGCCGCCGAAGGCGTGTACAACTACATCACCGTTGCCTCCCAAGAACGCACCATCGGCGATGTAACCAACGACACATGGGGTACATCCAAAGTCCGCACGACACTTTTAGGCCTCAAACCCTCCACACAGGCTCGTGTCAAAATCGTAACTTACGGCAACGTGACTTACGTCATGGGCGTACTGACACCCGAAGAGCAGGAGCAGGTAACCCGCCGCGTCAGCACCACCGTGGGCGTACAAAAAGTCGTTACCTTGTATCAAAACTACACCCCACCCGAATAACACGGCCCTAATCCAGAGGGCGGGAACAACATCCCGCCCGTCCCCATCCACCTTTCCTCACATCGATCTATGTCCAAAAAACAAAACGAATCTTTCCAACTCAAACCGAAACACCTTATCCGCGCCGCTTTCGCCATCTCTATCATCGCCGTCGGCGCACTGATTGTCGGCGTTGTCGGTACGCTCAACCCTAAACGCCACAGCAACAATGTCGTAACCGAACACGCATCCCAAACAGAACCCACAGACGACGGCGTGGAAGTTTGGCGTCCCAACGGCACCGTCGAACCGAAAAAAATAATAATATCTGAAGATGAAAAAAGCGAGCCGGAAAAAACCGCTTCCCAAAATCCTGTTATTCCGCCGCAAAACGAATCAGAATACAAATCCGAATACCGCCGCACCAAAGCGCACCTTGAAACTGAATTCAAAAACAAAGATAAAATCAATGACCGCCATATGGCTGCCGTTCAGGCGGAGACAATGGAAGCCAAACCCGTCCAAAGTCTGCCGGATGAGCAACCGCATACCCAGCCTGCCAAAACCGAAGTACACGAAACGAAGGGCGAACTCAAACCCGCTCCCAAGCCGGCTCAGCCTAAACCCGCCCAACCTAAACCGGTTCAGCCCAAACCTCAGTCCAAAGACGTCATGGACAATCTGTTTTAACCGGACAACCCGCCGGCCTGCGGCCGCCTTATCCGTAATCTGCATCCCTTCCCTTTCAGACGACCTTTGTGCCGCAACAAGGTCGTCTGAAACCATCAAGGAAACAACATGAACGAAATCATCATCAAAACCCCTGAAGAAATCGAGAAAATGCGCGAACTGGGCAAACTCGTCGCCGAAGCCCTCGACTACATCGGACAATTCGTCAAACCCGGCGTAACCACCAACGAAATCGACAAACTCGTTTACGACTACCACGTCAACGTCCAAGGTGGCTATCCCGCCCCCCTGCACTACGGCAATCCGCCCTACCCCAAATCCTGCTGCACTTCCGTCAATCACGTTATCTGCCACGGCATTCCCGACGACAAGCCGCTCAAAGAAGGCAACATCATCAACATCGACCTGACCATCAAAAAAGACGGCTTCCACGGCGACTCCAGCCGCATGTTTACCGTCGGCAAAGTCTCCCCCATCGCCCAACGCCTGATTGACATCACCCACGAATCCATGATGGCGGGCATCGCAGCCGTCAAACCCGGCGCAACCTTGGGCGACATCGGCTACGCCTGCCAACAAGTTGCCGAAAACGCAGGCTATTCCGTCGTACAGGAATTTTGCGGCCACGGCATCGGACGCGGTTTCCACGAAGCCCCGCAAGTCCTGCACTACGGCCGAAAAGGACAAGGCGTCGTCTTGAAGCCCGGCATGATTTTCACCATCGAGCCGATGATCAACCAAGGCAAACGCCACCTGCGCATCCTAAACGACGGCTGGACGGTTGTAACCAAAGACCGTTCCCTCTCCGCCCAATGGGAACATGAAGTTTTGGTGACAGAAACCGGCTACGAAATCCTGACCGTCAGCCCGGCTACCGGCAAACCCTAATCTGTCAAAGCATCCCGCCTGCAATACAAAAAGGTCGTCTGAAAACTTGGAAATCAAGTTTTCAGACGACCTTTTTTGGTGGATTAACTTTAAATCAGGACAAGGCGACGAAGCCGCAGACAGTACAGATAGTACGGCAAGGCGAGGCAACGCCGTACTGGTTTAAAGTTAATCCACTATATCTTTCAGACTTTATCTTTCAAGCTCAATCAACCTTTAGTACGCTCCAACAGTTCTTCCGCCAAGGCGAGGTAGGCTTTGGTGCCTTTGGCATTGGCGTCGTAGGCGAGCGCGGGCATGCCGTGGCTAGGGGCTTCGGCGAGGCGGACGTTGCGGGGGATGACGGTTTGGAACATCAGGTTGCCGAAATGTTGGAAAAGCTGTTCGCTGACTTCGACCACGAGGCGACTGCGGCTGTCGTAGAGGGTACGGACGATGCCGGTGATGTCGAGGCGCGGGTTGATTGCCTGACGGATTTTGCGCACGGTGGCGATGAGGTCGGAGATGCCTTCTAGGGCATAGTATTCGCACAACATGGGGACGATGACGCCGTTGGCGGCAACGAGTCCGTTAAGCGTGAGCAGGGTCAGCGAAGGGGGGCAGTCGATGAGAACGAAATCGTAGTCGTTTTCAACGGTTTGCAGGGCGTTTTTGAGGCGGATTTCGCGGGCGATTTCTTGCACCAGCTCGATTTCGGCACCGGCAAGCGCGCGGTTGGCGCCGAGTACGTCGTAGCTGCCGTCCCCGCTGCGGACGACGGCGGTTTTGATGTCGGTATCGCCCAATACGACTTGGTACACGCCTTCTTCGAGGCGGGCTTTGTCTATGCCGCTGCCTGTGGTGGCGTTGCCTTGCGGGTCGAGGTCGATGACGAGGACGCGTTTGCCTTTGGAGGCGAGCGATGCCGCGAGGTTGACGGTGGTGGTGGTTTTGCCGACGCCGCCTTTTTGGTTGGCGACGGCGAGGATTTGTGCGCTCATGTTTTTGCTGCTGTCGGATAGGTGAATGGCGGAATTTTAACGTTTTTTGCTTGAAATGGGTATAAGGTCGTCTGAAAAGGAAGCAGCGACGGACAGGGGCGTTTTATCGCGAATTTTCTTTAAATCCAGACAAAACAGGGGAATGCTGCGCCGATTCAAAGTGAACTTACTATCTATACAATATACCGTTTTTGTGACTGCCGTAGAGATATATAGTGGATTAACAAAAATCAGGACAAGGCGGCGAAGCCGCAGACAGTACAGATAGTACGGAACCGATTCACTTGGTGCTTCAGCACCTTAGAGAATCGTTCTCTTTGAGCTAAGGCGAGGCAACACCGTACTGGTTTAAAGTTAATCCACTATACCATGAAAAAATCTTTCTTTGCCCTGATGCTTGCCGCTGTTTTGCCTGCTGCCAATGCGGCTTCGGTTGCCGGATTGGGGAAAGAATCGAGGTTTTGGAAGCCCGCGTCGCCAGTTTGGAACGCATTATCTTATCGGGTTCGCACAACCCGAACCATATTTATGTGTGCAGCGTCAAACCGTTCCAGAAATTGTTTGAGGCTTCGGGCAAAAACGAATGGGAAGCGCGCCGTGCCTGCAATGAAGAAACTTCGGCGATGTTCTGCGAAGATTCTGCCATCCGCTGCGAAAAATACAAATAACGGGATTTAAAAAATAAGGAATCTCTTTTTTGCCTGCAACCTGCCCCTTACCCGTCCGGCGGGAGGGGGCTGGGGAGAGGGTGGCTCTTAGGGCTGCACAAATTCGATTTTGCCCAAACCCACAAAGCCACCCCCATCCTAGCCTTTTCCCCGCCGGACGGGGGAAGGGACAAGCTACCGTTGCGGTAATCCGTAGCGTGGGCTTTGCCCACGAGATAAATAACAGACACGGCTTCCCGATTCGGGTTATCAGACGGTGGATTCGCGGGCATAGCACACGCTACAAATTTGAGTTATACCAAACCTGCGTTGATTGGATAAAAGGTCGTCTGAAAACGAGTATGAACGAGTTTCTCCAAAAACCCTGATCTCAAAGTTTTCAGACAACCTATTTCAACAGGTTTTTTAAAGCCAAGCGCACGCCTTCGCCGACTTCCGTGCCTTTTGGAATGCCTTTGATGGCGGCTTTTGCCTCACGTTCGTTGTAACCCAGCGCAATCAGGGTGTTGACGATGTCGTCCGTTTCGTCGGCGGCAGGTGCAGCGGTGAAAAGCCCGTCGGCAGCAGCATGGGAAACCAGTTTGCCGCGCAGTTCCAAAACCATGCGTTCGGCGGTCTTTTTGCCGATGCCCGGGGCGGAGGAGAGGCGTTTGATGTCCTCGTCGGCAACCGCGCGGGCAAGCTCGTCGGCGGACATGGCAGAGAGTATGCCCAGCGCGGTTTTCGCGCCGATGCCGCTGACTTTGACCAACTGGCGGAACGTCGCCCGCTCGTCGGCAGTCGCGAAGCCGAACAACAAATGCGCGTCTTCACGGACGACAAGCTGGGTGTAAAGCTGCACGGTTTCGCCCAAGGCGGGCAGGTTGTAGAAAGTCTGCATGGATACGTCGGCTTCGTAGCCGACGCCGTTGACGTCGATGACGATTTGCGGCGGGTTTTTCTCGATGAGCTTGCCGGTCAGTCTGCTGATCATGAGGATTCCGTTAAGGGGTTGGGTAAAAAGGTCGTTTGAAACCTAGATGCCGATTGGCAACAGGGTTTCAGACGACCATGATTGTAGCAGTTTCTCAAGGGCGCATCGGCCAAACTGCGTTGCGGCAAAGGTCGTCTGAAACCTGATTTTGGGTTTTCAGACGACCTTTCGCGTATGGATAAGGTTTAATCTTATTTGCCGATGCAGAAGCGCGAGAAAATCACGCCCAGCAAATCGTCGGCGGTGAATTCGCCGGTGATTTCGCTGCACGCGTTTTGGGCGAGGCGCAGGTGTTCGGCGAAAAGTTCGATTTGGTTGTTGTCGCAGAGGGCGGCGTTTTCCAGCTCGGCTTCGGCTTCGTGCAAGGCGTTGAGATGGCGACTGCGGGCGAGGAACAGGCTTTCGCTTTCGCCCTGCCAACCGATTTCCTGCAACAGCGCGTGTTTGAGCAAGTCGAGACCCGCGCCGGTTTTGGCGGACAGGCTGATGACGGTGTCCGCGCCGGTTTGCGTGAGGCTGTCTGAACGGACGGCGACGGGTTCGCCGGTCAGGTCGGCTTTGTTGTGGATTTCGATTTTTTTCAAACCTTCGGGCAGGCTGTTCAAAATGGCTTGGGTTTTGGCGTTCAAGCCTTCGCGCGGGTCAATCAGAATCAGTGCGACATCGGCTTCGGAGACGGCTTTGCGGCTGCGTTCGATGCCGATTTGTTCGACCACGTCGTCGGTTTCGCGCAGACCGGCGGTGTCGATGATGTGGACGGGCACGCCGTCGAGGGTGATTTGTTCGCGCACGGTGTCGCGGGTGGTGCCGGCGATGTCGGTTACGATGGCGATGTCGTCGCCTGCCAAGGCGTTGAGCAGGCTGGATTTGCCGACGTTGGGCGCGCCGACGAGGACGACGTTCATGCCTTCGCGCAAAATCGCGCCTTGTTCCGCACTGGCGAGCACGGTTTTCAGACGACCTTGCAGGGCTTGGAGCTTGCCGCGTGCGTCGGCGGCTTCGAGAAAGTCGATGTCTTCTTCGGGGAAGTCGAGCGTGGCTTCGACCAACATCCGCAGGGTAATCAGGTCGTCCACCAGCTCGTGTATGTGTTGGGAAAACGCGCCTTTGAGTGAACGCAATGCCATACGCGCAGCGGACTTGCTGGAGGCGTCGATGAGGTCGGCGACGCTTTCGGCTTGGGCAAGGTCGAGTTTGTTGTTGAGGAAGGCGCGTTTGGTAAATTCGCCTGGCTCCGCCATGCGCGCGCCCAGTTCGAGGCAGCGTGAAAGCAGCATGTCCATTACAACGGGGCCGCCGTGTCCCTGCAATTCAATCACGTCTTCGCCGGTAAAGCTGGCGGGCGCGGCGAAGTAGAGCAGGATGCCGTTGTCTATCGGCTGCCCGTCGCCGCCGAGAAAGTCGGTGTAAAGCGCGGTACGCGGTTTGGGCGTTTTGCCGCCGCTGAGGGTTTGCGCCAAAGGCAGCAGGTTTTTGCCGGAAAGACGGAGAACGCCGACGCCGCCGCGTCCGGGTGCGGTGGCGATGGCGGCGATGGTGGGTTGGGATGCGGACATGGCTGGCTCGTATCGGGAATTTAATGGACGGTATTATATAGTGATTTCACTATGATAGAGGTCGTCTGAAAACGGGAGACAGGCGAGATTTATAGTGAATTAACTTTAAACCAGTACGGTGTTGCCTCGCCTTGCCGTACTATCTGTACTGTCTGCGGCTTCGTCGCCTTGTCCTGATTTAAATTTAATCCACTATATTTGCTACCGTACAATCGGTAACAAGAAAGAAATTGCCGAATTTCTGGAAAGAAGTGTGGAACAGACGCCGGGCAAGGCTCGAAATCACTTGCACACGCTCTCGGACACCCTGTCGGGTAGACTGCGGTATCGAGGTTTTCACCGCTTTTCTGACGTCTGCACGGGATAATATAGTAGATTAAATTTAAATCAGGACAAGGCGACGAAGCCGCAGACAGTACAGATAGTACGGCAAGGCGAGGCAACGCCGTACTGGTTTAAATTTAATCCACTATATCATGATTACATTCAGAATAAACAATATTTCGGAAGGACAAAACCCGCTTCTTAAATTTCAAAGCAGGCAACCGTCTGTCGGTTTCACGATAAAACTAAAGTCATAGGGCTTTGTAATCCCCCATCTCGGCAATCATCATAAGCTATTTCATGTTCATTAATCGGAATCACAAAAAGGTCGTCTGAAAACAGGAGATTTAAAGTTTCAGACGACCTTTTGTATCGACGCTGCCGCTGACGCAAATCAAGTGCAGGCAAATCCCGCCTTTACCGATACGCCCCGTTCGCGGATAATTGAGAACATTCCCATTTCCGTTTCCAACCTTCACAAAGGATACATCATGGCATTTCTGAAACTGACCGAACAAAACGTGCAGGGCAAAACCGTCCTCATCCGCGCCGATATGAACGTGCCGTTCAAAGACGGCAAAATCAGCGACGACACCCGTATCCGCGCCTCGCTCGCGTCCATCAAATACTGCTTGGACAACGGCGCGTCCGTTATCGTGATGACCCACTTGGGCCGCCCGACCGAAGGCGAGTTCCACCCCGAAGACGACGTTGCGCCCGTTGCCGCGCACTTGGGCAGCCTGTTGGGCAAAGACGTGAAAGTATTGAACGACTGGCGTGAAAACAAACCTGCCCTGAACGCGGGCGATGTCGTCATGCTGCAAAACGTGCGCATCAACAAAGGCGAAAAGAAAAACGATTTGGAACTGGGCAAAGCCTATGCCGCCTTGTGCGACGTGTTCGTCAACGACGCGTTCGGCACCGCCCACCGCGCCCAAGCCTCGACCGAGGCCGTCGCCCAAACCGCGCCCGTTGCCTGCGCCGGCGTATTGATGGCGGGCGAACTCGACGCTTTGGGCAAAGCCCTGAAACAGCCCGCGCGCCCGATGGTGGCGATTGTCGCCGGCAGCAAAGTGTCCACCAAACTGACCATCCTCGAATCGCTGGCGGACAAAGTCGACCAACTCATCGTCGGCGGCGGCATCGCCAACACCTTCCTGTTGGCGGAAGGCAAAGCCATCGGCAAATCATTGGCGGAACACGATTTAGTGGAAGAATCCAAAAAAATCATGGCGAAAATGGCGGCCAAAGGCGGCTCCGTACCGCTGCCGACCGATGTCGTCGTTGCCAAAGCCTTTGCCGCCGATGCCGAAGCGGTTGTGAAAAACATTGCCGACGTTGCCGAAGACGATATGATTTTGGACATCGGCCCGAAATCCGCCGCCGCACTTGCCGAACTGCTCAAAGCCGCCGGCACGGTGGTGTGGAACGGCCCGGTCGGTGTGTTTGAGTTTGACCAGTTCGCAGGCGGCACAAAAGCCCTTGCCGAAGCCATCGCCCAAAGCAACGCGTTCTCGATTGCGGGCGGCGGCGACACGCTGGCGGCGATTGCCAAATTCGGCGTTACCGACCAAATCGGCTACATCTCCACCGGCGGCGGCGCGTTCCTCGAATTCTTGGAAGGCAAAGAGCTGCCCGCCGTAGCCGCTTTGGAAAAACGCGGCGCGTAAGCGGTTTGATGTAAAGAAGAGGTCGTCTGAAAACCGATTCAGGTTTTCAGACGACCTCTTCTTCTTTTCGCGGATTATTCCGCCGCACGGTTCAGTGCCGAACGAATCAGCATCTGCGTGCCGAACCAGCCCCAGTAAATGCGGTGATGGACAATTTTTCCACCGGCAATCTGCATGAGTTCCAAAATATCCACTTGATCGCCGTCGGGCGTTTCGCGCGGGTATTCCCAAACCAGCGTGTCCCCCGTCGTGAAATGCGTGCCGTTGCGATACCAGCGTACCAATTCATTCGGTCGGCGGCGCGTTTCTTCTTCTAAAAAAGCCAGGATGTCGGCTTTGCCGCGCAAAATACCGCTTTGCCGCTGCATGATAAGGGGAACGAGCGGGCTTTCGAAAACGGCGTTGTCGTCATACAGGCCGATCAGTCGGGCGGTGTCGCGGTTTTTGGCAAACTCGTGCCAGTCGTTGTAAATGCGTTCGAAATCGTTCATGGCAGTCATTTTTCGGTCAGGTTGTTTACCGTAGCCCTAATTTTTCCGCGCTGTAACAAATTCCGCCAAGAGCCGTAAGTGCAGGGCTTTTGCGCCGAAAGGTTCGAGCAGGGCTGCGGCTTCGGCGGTCAGGCTTTCGGCGTAGGCGCGGGCGGCTTGTAGGCCCATCAGTTTGACGTAGGTGGGTTTGTCGTTGTCGCTGTCTTTGCCGGCGGTTTTGCCCAGGGTAGCGGTGTCGGCTTCGCAGTCCAACACGTCGTCGATAACTTGGAACGCCAAGCCGAGTTTGGCGGCGTAGTCGTCCAAAGTGCGGACGTCGTCTGAATCTAAATCGGGGCAGGCAAGCGCGCCTAAGACGGCGGCGGCACGGATGAGGGCGCCGGTTTTGAGGCTGTGCATTTGTTCCAACTGCGCCTGATTCATGGCTTTGCCGACGTTGGCAAGGTCGATGGCTTGTCCGCCTGCCATGCCGAGGCTGCCGGATGCTTTGGCGAGTGTGGACAACATGGCGATTTGGCGTTCGGCAGGCAGTCCGGTCGGACGGCTCAATACGTCGAAGGCTTGGGTTTGCAGCGCGTCGCCGACCAAGAGGGCGGTGGCTTCGTCGTATTGCACATGGCAGGTCGGCTTGCCGCGCCGCAGGCTGTCGTTGTCCATGGCGGGCATATCGTCGTGTACCAAGGAATAGACGTGCACCATTTCAATCGCCGCCATGGCTTGTTCGACGGCGTTTTGGTCGGCATCGCCCAATTCGGACGCGGCGAGCACCAAGAGCGGGCGCAGCCGTTTGCCGCCGCCGAGGGTAACGTAACGCATGGCTTCGTGCAGCTTGTGCGGCACTTGGTTTTCAGACGGCAGGAACCGCTCCAGCAGCAATTCGGTCTGCGCTTGGGCTTTTTGCTGCCATGCTTTCAATTCATTCGCCGGGTTCAAGGTTCAGCTCCTTCAGTTCGCCCGCGTCCAATACTTGCAGCTTTTGTTCGACTTCCGCCAGCTTGGTTTGGCAGTATCTGACCAGCTCGTTGCCTTCCTGATAGGCTGCCAGAGCGTCTTCCAGCGGCATTTCGCTGCTTTGCATGGACTGGGTCAGGGTTTCGAGGCGGGCGAGGGCTTCTTCAAAAGATTTGGGGGCTTTTTTCATGATGATGCGGGCAAAAAATCAAAGCGGTATTGTAGCATTTTATGGGCTGCTTCTTGGACGGGAACGGAAAAAGGTCGTCTGAAAACCTGATTTCCAAGTTTTCAGACGACCTTTTGAGCTGATGATACAGTAAAAATCAGTCTTTCAGCATGGCGGCGCCGAACGTACCGCTCTTGCCTTCGCTCGGATGGTCGAAGCGGCCGGCCATTTCTTCCGCCTGCGGACCCAGGAAAATGCCCGACATACTGTTTTTAGTTGTCCCGTCCCCATAAACAAAACGGTTACCGGCGATATTGGCCTGGAGCATTACGGGGTCAAAACGTCCTTCTGCCGAATAAATGGCGCCGCTCAGCGTTTTTTCGCCGAAATCAACATTGAACAGGGATGAGCCGACAGTGTTGATGTTGGATACGTCATTGTAGAACGCATTGCCTTGGTAGATAGCCGAACCGGTTTGCGGCATGGCTTCGACAGGCGTCATCAGACCTTGGTAGAACACCAGGGATGAATTAAGCTCGCCGTTGTCCTTTTTGCTTCCGTAAAAACCGTAATGGCCGTATTGCAGATGCGTACCGATGGCGCGGATAATTTTGTTATCCGATAAGGACAGCATACCGTTTGCCGCGTCAAATGTTTGTGGCAGCAGGTTGATTTTTTGTCCGTTGACTTCGAGGACATCAGGATTACCCACTCTGTTAATCACTTTGTTATCGGCACCGTCAACCGACAACATGGTGTAAAAACCGCCGATTGATTGCATAGCCGGAGCAACCTCCGCTTTTGGGGTAACTTCTTCAGCGGCTTTGCGTTCTTCTTCAGCTTTAGCTTTGGCGGCTTCTTCAGCGGCCTTGCGTTCTTCTTCAGCTTTAACTTTTGCAGCTTCTTCTGCC
>NZ_AEPF01000045.1 GCF_000193735.1 Neisseria sicca 4320 | reverse complement strand
AAGCTTTTATTTCGAAACTTTCAAAACCATTCTCAAACCAAACTCAACAACCTACCTCAACAACACCAAAGGTCGTCTGAAATCTTTTTCAGACGACCTTGTATTTTCTTACTACCTAATTCAATCAACCGACTTCGTTATTTTAGTCGGCAAACTGTTTTTTCATACGTTCGCGGCGTTCTTGTGCTTCTACGGAAAGTGTAGCAGTCGGGCGGGCAAGGAGGCGTTTGAGACCGATGGGTTCGCCGGTATCTGCACAGAAGCCGTACTCGCCTTCGTCAATGCTGCGGATGGTTGCTTGTACTTTACCCAGAAGTTTGCGTTCGCGGTCGCGGGTGCGCAATTCCAGCGCATACTCTTCTTCTTGAGTGGCGCGGTCGGCAGGATCGGGAGCCGATTCGTGTTCTTGCAGGTGACCGGTGGTGGCAGATGCGTTTTCAATCAGTTCGTCTTGCATTTTTACCAGCAGTTCGCGGAAGAATGCCAACTGGTCGCTATTCATGTAATCTTCTTCCGGGCCGTCCCAATTCAAAATGTCTTGTTCTGTCAGCTTTGCCATAATTTTTCTTTCAATCTATTGTGGGAAACGAAATGCTACTCAAGTGGTTTATTTTATTGATTTCTTAGAACTTCTTTTCTCAAGTCCGTTTAGAAATGGCGGCATAATACCATGTTTTCACAGCCGTGGTTTTGATTTTCACTTTTTTGCATTTTGCTTACGTCATACTGCAAATTCTTAATGAACTCGCTGTCTATTGCAGTAGCCACAAGTTGATTTGGCGGGTAATTTGGGGCGATAGACTGCTTAACCAGATCCACAGTAATAATGCCAATATACTACCTGAAAAATCGTAGCGTCCGTACTTTAAAAATTGCACGGGAGAAAGTATGGGGCGATATATCCGTTCCAACGCGACGGAAAGTTGGGAATAGGGATCTTTAATACTGAGCGCCATGCGGATAAACAATCCTATCAACAACACATAAGCTGCTGATTTAATTGTATTCAATATTGCCAGTATAAAATTGGCGATGATGATTTTGACGCTGAATGCGGTAGGTTGCGCCACTAAAGTGATGAAGGTAAATACGATGTAATATAGCAACAGTCCTGACAACAGGCAGGCGGGGTCGTATTTTTTAACTGGCAGAATTTTATGCAGCGGGTTGACCAGCCAATCGGTTGATCGCTTGCTGAACGCTAAGAGTGCATGATTTTCACTCAATCCCGCCGACTGCAGGAAGAGACGTGCCAAACACAGGATAACGATGCCGTCGGCAAGCAATATCAATAAATCTCCACGCATTTTCAGACGATCTTATATTGTTGTGCCATTTCCTGCGAACGCTTGACGCAAGCGTCAACGCCTTGGGCAATGGCTTCGGCGACGCGGCATGATTTGAACGTTTCGATAGCTTCGTGGGTGGTTCCACCTTTGGAAGTAACGTTTTGCTGCAATTGCGCGAAGTCTTCGCCGCTTTGTTCTGCCAAGGCGACTGCGCCTTTAAACGTAGCGAGACTGAGGGCGCGGGCATCTTCTTCGCTGAATCCTTGCGCCTGAGCGGCGGCTTGGAGTGCGCCGAGCAGGTAAAAGACGTAGGCGGGACCGCTGCCGCTAATACCGGTAATATTGTGCAACTTCTCTTCTTCGCCCAACCAAACGGTCAAACCGACGGAACGCATAATGCGGTCGGCGGCGGCGCGGTCGGCTTCGGATACTTCCGCTTCGGCAAACATGCCGGATACGCCCAAACCGATTTTCCCCGGCGTGTTGGGCATGGTACGGACGATGCGGCGCGTTCCGCCAAGGTAGCGGCTGAGGGTATCAATAGACAAACCGGCGGCAACGGAGAGCACCAATGCGCCGTTGACGCGAACGTTGCGGCACGCGGCTTCCATGTCCTGCGGTTTGACGGCAAGGATTAATACGTCGTCTGAAAGCAATTCGGGCAGCGACTCAGAAACTTCGACATTTAATTCTTTTGCCAAACGCCCGCGTTTTTCTGCGCCACGGTTGGCGATGTGGATACGGTATCCGCCCTGCTTGACCAGCCCGCCCGCAATGGCGGCTGCCATATTGCCGCCGCCTAAAAAGTAGATGTTCATAAATTTCCTTAATTTTTTAAATGAAATACATTTTCTGAGGTCGTCTGAAATGCCGTTTCTATCAAAGCGGAAAAATTTCAGACGACCTTTTTACCAACGGACGCTTTCGGGTAGCGATGTTCGGTATAAGCCCTGTTTTTCCAAACAATCGAAGCCTTCTTGTTTGAAAGTTTCCGCTAAAGGGCGTTTATCGCGGATATGCCAAGCTAGTCCGCAAGCTTCAAACTTTTTGATTTTCCTCATGAAATAATCATTAGCTGCGGCACGATAAGCATTGTCGTCAACGGAATAACTCCCGTCTGCAAAACGTGTTCCGCGGAAATCCTCGATAGAAGGCGGCGGTTCGCCTTTAATTTCCCAAAAATCTATTGCTGCCGGCTTTTTGGGCTTGCACCAGCCTGATAAGGACTCACATTGATACCAGCCCATCAACCGACAACCCGTTAAGATCAAACCAAGCAAAACGACCGAGACAATCTGTTTCATTGACCGTCTTTCCCTTTTTGCTCCCGTCTGCCGAAAATCGCGCTGCCGATGCGCACATGCGTTGCGCCGCACGCGACCGCCACAGGCATATCGTCAGACATTCCCATAGACAACACATCCGCATCAACGCCCGCCGCGTTCAGGTCGGCAAGCAGTTTCTGCATGGTTTGGAACTGAACGCGCAATTCGGCTTCGCTGCTGCCTGCTTTGGCGACACACATCAACCCGCGTACAACCACATTCGGCAACTTCGCCACTTCCACCCCCAGCGCGACCGCCTCATCGGGAGCAATGCCGTGTTTCGCCTCCTCGCCCGCGATATTGACTTCGATGCACACCTGCAAGGGCGGCATTTCGGGCGGACGCTGTTCGCTCAGGCGGCGGGCGGTTTTCAGACGACCTATCGTATGCACCCAATGCGCGCGTTCGGCGACAAATTTGGTTTTGTTCGACTGCACATCGCCGATGACGTGCCAAACGATGTCGGGCAAATCCGCGAGCGTTTCCGTTTTCTCGTACCACTCCTGAATATAGTTTTCACCAAAATCACGCTGTCCTGCGGCATATACCTCGCGGATGTCGTCTGAAGGGAAGGTTTTGCTGACGGCAATCAAACCCACCTCTCCCGCCTGCCTGCCTGCCTTTTGCTCGGCTTCGGCAATGCGTCTTTTCACCACCGCATAATTTTGTTGCAATACCGACATGATTTCTTCCTTTATTACATCAATTACAGCGATTTTGAAAATTTTACTTGGTCTGAACGGTTTATGTATTTAAAATAATACAATTTATCGGAACCTGAACAGGGAAACGCCCGGCATTCCGCGTCCGCATTTTAAATCGGGTTCCGCCTCATTATTCTAAACTAAAACAAGGCCACATTATGCAGATTACCGACTTACTCGCTTTCGGCGTCAAAAACAAAGCTTCCGACCTTCACTTAAGCTCGGAAATGTCTCCCATGATCCGCGTTCACGGCGACATCCGCCGCATCAACCTGCCCGAAATGTCCGCCGAAGAAGTCGGCAACATGGTTACTTCGGTCATGAACGACCATCAACGCAAACTCTTCCAACAAGATTTGGAAGTGGACTTCTCCTTCGAGCTGCCCAACGTCGCCCGCTTCCGTGTCAACGCATTCACCTCCAACCGCGGCCCTGCCGCCGTCTTCCGTACCATTCCGAGTACCGTATTGACGCTGGAAGACCTGCGCGCCCCGCGTATTTTCCAAAAAATCGCCGACAACCCGCGTGGTTTGGTATTGGTAACCGGCCCGACCGGTTCCGGTAAATCCACCACGTTGGCGGCGATGATCAACTACATCAACGAAACCCAACCCGCACACATCCTCACCATCGAAGACCCGATCGAGTTCGTCCACCAAAGTAAAAAAGCCCTCGTCAACCAGCGCGAGTTGCACCAACACACCCACAGCTTTGCCAACGCCCTGCGTTCCGCATTGCGTGAAGACCCGGACGTAATTCTCGTGGGCGAGATGCGCGACCCAGAAACCATCGGTCTTGCGCTGACCGCCGCCGAAACCGGCCACTTGGTATTCGGTACGCTGCACACCACCGGCGCTGCCAAAACCGTAGACCGTATCGTTGACGTATTCCCTGCCGGCGAAAAAGAAATGGTGCGTTCGATGCTGTCCGAATCCCTGCGCGCGGTCATTTCGCAAACCCTGCTGAAAACCCGCGACGGCAACGGCCGTGTCGCCGCACACGAAATTCTCATCTCCACTCCGGCAGTGCGCAACCTGATCCGCGAAAATAAAATCGCCCAAATCAACTCCGCTCTGCAAACCGGTCAAGCACACGGCATGCAAACCCTCGACCAAGCGCTGCAAACCCTCGTCCGCCAAGGCACTATCAGCCCCGACGTAGCCCGCAGCAAAGCGCAAAACAGCGAAAGCATGACCATCGTTTGATCAGCGCATTCTATTATCGGGAACAGACAAGGTCGTCTGAAAACGCAGTTTACACAACAAGGAAAACCGTTTCCCGTTTTCAGACGACCTCCGTAAGGCAGGCAACACCCAATAACAAACAAACCGCCCGCCGGTCTCAATATCCACTTACTTATAAAGAGTACACAAAATGAGCGAAACAACTCCTTTACACAACTTACTCAGCGAAATGGTGCAAGCCTACTCGCAAAAAAACCAACCGCCGCATATCCCCACCCCCGCCGAAATCGGCACACACCTCCATCCCCTGCTCGACCGCATGTGCGTCGAAGCAGAAAAACGCGGCGCATCCGACATTTTCATCAGCGCAGGTTTCCCGCCTGCCGTCAAAGTCAGCGGCACCCTGACCCCCGTCCCGCACAAAGCCCTGACCGGCGAAGATACCGCCGCCATCGTCGAATCCACCATGAACCCCGAGCAGCTTGAAACCTTCAACCGCGAATGGGAACTCAACTACTCCGTCCAATCCCGCAGCAACACCCGTTACCGTGTCAACGCCTACCACGAACAAGGCCGCGTCGGCATGGTCTTGCGCCGTATCAACCAAGAAATCCCCGAAATGGAGAGCCTCGGCCTGCCCGCCAAACTCAAAGACCTCTCCCTTTCCCCGCGCGGCCTGCTGATCCTTGCCGGCCCGACCGGTTCCGGTAAATCGACCACCATGGCATCCATGCTCGACTACCGCAACCACAAAATGCCCGGCCACATCGTCACCATCGAAGACCCTATCGAATTCATCTACAAACCCCGCCGCAGCATCTTCACCCAACGCGAAGTCGGCATCGATACCAACGACTGGAAAATCGCCGTCCAAAGCGCGATGCGTCAAGCGCCCGACGTCGTCTGTATCGGCGAGGTGCGCAGCGAAGCCAGTATGGAATACGCCCTCCAGCTTGCCCAAACCGGCCACTTGTGCGTCTTCACCATCCACGCCAACACCGCCGCCCAAACCATCGAGCGTATCATCAACTTCTACCAAGAAGACCGACGCAAACAAGTCCTCATGGATTTGGCGCTCAACCTGACCGGCATCATCGGCCAGCGCCTCGCCATCAAGAAAAACCGCAGCCAGCGTACCGCCGTCGTCGATTTGCTGCTCAACACCCCCGCCATGCAGGATTTGATTTTCAAAGGCGAACTCATGGAAATCCGCGAACTCATGACGCGCTCCGGCACGGACGGCATGCAGACCTTCGACCAACACCTGTTCGAACTCTACATCAAAGGTCAAATCGAATACGACGAAGCCCTGCGCCAAGCCGTTTCCACCAACGATCTGCGCCTGCGCATCCAAATGCACGAAGAAGGCAACGACCCCGACCGCCTCTACGACCGCATCAGCGATTTGAACCTGATTTCGTAAACACCCGATTTCAGGCAAAACAAAGGTCGTCTGAAAACCCCGATTCGGGTTTTTCAGACGACCTTCTTTCATATTTCCTCGAGACCTCTGATCCTTGTGTACTGCAAACCGGATGCTGTCGTTTCCCCTCTTTTAGTGATAGGTATGATTGCTTTTACGCTCGCTGAGTTTGCATTTATCCGCATCCGCAGAACGGATCGAATTTGGCGTAAGTCGGCGTGAGCCTCAGGTCGTCTGAAAACTATGTTAGTATGCGGCAGATTTGAATTTCAGGACTAAATGATGAACCGATTGTGCGCATTGCTGACCAGCCTGTGGCTGGGTATGCAGGTAATGGCGGGCTATATTGCCGCCCCGATTTTATTTGAACGGCTTGGCAAGCAGGAAGCAGGCAATATCGCCGGCGTACTGTTTTCCATCAACAATTATTTTGGTCTGCTGGCTTGGATAGTGGCTTGGCTGGTAGTGCGAAGCAACCGAAACCGTTCGTTTTCCGACAACGGCAAAGTCGCACCGAAATTCATTATCCTCCTTCTGCTGCTGACCGCATCCAACCAATTCCTGATAAGCCCTGTTATCGAGGCACACAAGACAGGCACGGCAAACTGGCTGCTTTCGTTATTGGGCGGCTCTTTCGGTATGTGGCACGGCATTTCCAGCATCATTTATCTGGTATGCAGCGTCTTGGGCTTAGGTTTGCTGTGGCGTTATTTGAAATTCGAGAACAATTAGCCGTCTAATGGTCGCATTGCCTTTTAAAACGGTCTTGCCTTGTTCTTTAATGGTTTGGGCTTCTTCATCAGATTTTTTCATTTCTTTGGAGGCGGGTTCCTCCATGATTTTATCCTTCGTAACAAGAAATAAGAGAAACCCCTTCAAGCCCGACAAAACGAAGGTCGTCTGAAAACCTCAATTCAGGTTTTCAGACGACCTTTCTCGCCCTTATAGCAATAAAGCCACACCAACCAATGTAAACCGGCTTTCAGCCTATCATCATTTTTATATAACCCGAAGTCGTAACCGATTGCTCCATTTTCATTCAATAAAGTTCATAAATCTTGATACTTTTCATCGTACTTTACGCAAATTAAAAATCACGCATCCGATTTTTCAGACGACACAAATTTAGCAGTTTCAACAAATTACAAACGTTAAGCACTTGCGAAAATGGGTAACGCCTCGGCAAAGGCGGTTGCAGGACATCTGCAAGCATCCGATACTGGATTCGTCGGAAGCAGAACAAGCTTCCTGTTTATCCGTGAAGGAGTATTATCATGAAAAAAACCCTACTGACTGTTTTATTGGCGACCACTTCCGCTATTACTTTCGCTGACGGCTCATTTACCGGCGCAGGCTTGGAAGTCGGCGCGGGCGTGACCAAAAGTGATGTGCGCAATGCCAAGCTGAATGAGAAAACCAAAGGCGACGTCGCCGTACGCGGCAGCTACAACACACAATTCGGACAAACCAACTGGATTGGCGGCGTTGAAGCCGGCGTCAAACCGCTGCACCGCAAAATTGCGGGCAATGCAAAACAAAAAGTCGATGCCAACGTTTCCTACGTCCAAGGCTACCGTTTCAACGACGATGTAATGGCCTACGGTAAAGTCGGCTACCACTACGGCCGCTTCGACAATCTGGGCGCGAAACGCAACAATATGAACGGCCTGGGCTACGGTGTGGGCGCGAAATACGCCGTTGCACCGAATGTCGAAGTCGGCGCAGAATGGGAGCAAACACGTTATAAAAAAGACGATTTGAAAGTCCGCAACAACAGCTACATGGCTACTGTCGGCTACCGCTTCAAATAATCTTTTTTAAACAGACAAAGGTCGTCTGAAACCCAAATTTTGGTTTCAGACGACCTTTTTTATCAGCATTTCCGATTTGGATTGACTATCTAGCCGACTTCTCAGTTCATCATTCGTATACAGGAATGATGATAATCGATACCGTATCAAAAACCAAACGGATCATACCGATTGCTGATTTGCTGTTTTTCAGTCGGCAAAGAAGGTATGCGCGCCCAAATAATTCTTCGCGTAAAACGGGCTGGAGAGTTTTTCGGTTTTAATGGTTTTGCCGCTGCTTGGCGCATGGATGAATTCACCATTGCCGATGTATAGGCCGACATGCGAGTATTTGTTCGCGCCGCCTGTGTTGAAGAAAACGAGATCGTCTGCCTTGAGGCGGCCGTCGGGGATTTTACGGCTGGCTGCCGCCATATCGCGGGCGGTTCGCGGCAGGCTGACGCCGAGAGCGTTTTTATAGACGAATTGGATCATGCCGCTGCAATCAAAACCGGTGGAAGTAGTGCTGCCGCCCCATTTGTACGGCGTACCGATAAGGCCCATGCTGTGCAACATCAGCTCTTGCGAACCTTGGGTGTGGTCGATATTGCTGATGCGGACGGGTTGGACTTTTCGGGCAGAAGCGTGGGTTTTGGCCGTCGGACGGTGTTTGCCTGTTGAGAAGCCGCATGAGGCAAGAAAAGGGATTAAGGTGGCTGTCAGGATAGTTTGAAATATGTGTTTCATGATGGTTAACCTTTATGAGTAACACTGATTACTCTATTAAATATTCCTTCCATATAATATTGCTTTCAATAATTATACATAAGAAGGTCTTCTCATACTCAGATAAACAAAACTGGCTCATATATTCCATCCTTACATTTTCAAAATAGTTGTAATACGAGACACTCCTTTGCTGAAATATACGTGAACAATTACTGTTATACCATTGCCCGTTATAGTAACCGGATAATTTCCTGTTTTTGTCAGTTTTGGTCTCAGATTGCCAGCCCAACAATAAAAAAGCCGTCTGAAAATTTTTTCAGACGGCCTTAAAACTCAATCAAATAATGTCCGGATTCAGCACCAAATCATATTCGCCAAACTTTGGAAATAGGATTACCTTATCTTTTTGGGGATATAATTCTGTTTTTTCATATCGCTCATTATTAATAAAATCCTCTTTCAAAACATAGCAATCATCTGTATTTTCATTGAAGAAATAAGTATATCCTTCTGCCAAATCATGAGATTCCAAAGTTATATAATCTCTCCATACAGCCGTAGAAAGAAAATAATAATTCGAATTAGAATATTTTTGAAATTGATGGGTCAAATAATCCCTTCCAAATTTATCGAAAAAATCTACCGAAAAAAAACCTACTTCCTCTCGCAAGGTAATTACATATTCAGGTTGTGTCGCCGAACCTATTACGGCAGTATATAACTCCCCTTTAAGATGTTTTTCCTCAGCTTGTTTCTCAGAAAAAGGCTTATGAAGTTTCTTATAACCATAAGACCACTGCTCACAATAAAAAATATCTTTCTTCATTTGTAAATCCTTCCTGTTGTATCTCTAATGATAACATTTTCTTCTTGTGCCGCCCTTAATACAGATTGTGGAATTGGATTGACCTGAGCAGGAACTTCTAAAATAAGTTTTCCTGCAAGTTTTCTTCCTCTTAGCGGAGCAGGTGTACTTGGAACATTGGAAATGACAGCACCAGGGCTATATTTGCTGAAAGCCTCCTTGATACAACCAATCCCCGTACTTTTTGTAGTCTTTTTGAGGTCGTCTGAAACCTGAATCGGGTTTTCAGACGATCATTTATGCAATGAAAATTGGCTTGGGAAAACTCAAGTAACGTGGGCTTTGCCTGTGAATTTGCCGTTAAAAAGGTCGTCTGAAAATTTTCAGACGACCTTGTTTTATATAAACCAACGCGCTTACTCTCCGCCTTCAACAATCTGTTTGAGGCGGTACAGTGCGTCTAGGGCTTCGCGGGGGGTGAGGTCGTCGGGGCGGATTTGGTTTAGGGCTTCGGCGAGTGTGTGGTGGGCGGGGTTGGTTTCTTGGCTTGCGGCAGTTTGGGCTTCAGTGTCCGCTGTTTCGTCTTCAGACGACAGGGTGCTGAAGATGTCTAGCTGCGGGCGGACGGCGGCGGCTTGGGCTTCGAGTTCGTCCAGATGTTTTTGGGCGGCTTTGAGGGCGCGGTTGGGCAGGCCTGCGAGTTTGGCGACGGCGATACCGTAGCTTTTGCTGGCGGGGCCGGGTTCGATGTGGTGGAGGAAGACGATGTCTTGTCCTTGTTCGAGCGCGGAAAGGTGCATGTTAACTGCCGTTGCGTGGGCTTCGGGCAGTTTGGTCAGCTCGAAATAGTGGGTGGCGAAGAGGCTGAAGGATTTGTTTTTTTGCAGCAGGTGTTCGGCGATGGCGTGTGCGAGGGCGAGGCCGTCGAAGGTGGAGGTGCCGCGTCCGACTTCGTCCATGAGGACGAGGGATTGGTCGGTGGCGTGGTGGAGGATGTAGGCGGTTTCGCTCATTTCGACCATGAAGGTGGAGCGGTTGGAGGCGAGGTCGTCGGAGGCGCCGATGCGGGTGAAGATTTGGTCGATGGGGCCGATTTGGGCGGCATCGGCGGGGACGAAGCTGCCGGTGTGCGCCATGAGGACGATGTGGGCGACTTGGCGCATGTAGGTGGATTTGCCGCCCATGTTGGGGCCGGTCAGGAGCATGAGGCGGTGTTTGTGGTCGAGGCGGGTGTGGTTGGCGGTGAAGTGGCGCACTTGCTGCTCGACGACGGGATGGCGGCCGTTTTCGATATGGATGACGGGGTAGTCGGCGAACTCTGGGCAGACGAAGCCGCGTTCGGCGGCGGTGGCGGCGAAGGTGGAGAGTACGTCCAGCGCAGCGGCTGCTTTGGCGGCTTTTTGAAGCTGGGGCAGGGTCGTCTGAATGTCTTTGAGGAGGGCTTCAAACAGGCGTTTTTCCAATGCCAATGCTTGCTCTTGCGCGGTCAGGACTTTGTCTTCGAAGGTTTTGAGTTCGGGGGTGATGAAGCGTTCGGCGTTTTTCAGGGTCTGGCGGCGTTGGTAGTCGGCAGGGGCTTGTTCGGCTTGGACTTTGGATAACTCGATGTAGAAGCCGTGGACGCGGTTGAACTCGACTTTGAGGGTGGAAAGGCCGGTGCGTTCGCGTTCGCGCGCTTCGAGGTCGAGCAGGAATTCGTCGCCGTGGTTTTGGATGTGGCGCAACTCGTCAAGTTCTGCGCAATAGCCTTGGTTGATGACGCCGCCGTCTTTGAGCCAGACGGCGGGTTCGGGCATCACGGCGGCTTTGAGGGTTTCGGCGACGGGCAGGGTTTCGGGGAAAACGGCTTTGAGCGTTTCCAACAGGCTGCTGCCTGAAGCGGACAATTCGATTTCGGACAGGGCAAACAGGCTGTCGCGCAGGGCGGCGAGGTCGCGCGGGCGGGCGTTGCCGACGGCGATGCGGGCGGCGATGCGTTCGATGTCTGCGATGTTTTTCAGACGACCTTGCAGGGCTTCGTATTGCGAACCCAACGCGGCAACGGCTTCTTGGCGGGCGCGGATGTGGGCGCGGCTGCGTAAGGGGTGGTGCAGCCAGAGTGCCAAGAGGCGGCTGCCCATGTGGGTAGCGCAGCCGTCGAGTATGGAAAACAGGGTCGGCGATTTTTTGCCGGAGAGGGTTTGCGTGATTTCGAGATTGCGGCGCGTGGCGGCGTCCATGCCGATATATTGGCTGTCGGTTTCGAGCGAAATGCCGTCTAAGTGTTGCGGCATCAGGTTTTGCGTCAGGCGGATGTAGTTCAACAGTGCGCCCGCCGCGCCGACGGCGGCTTCGTGTTCCTTGCCGTCCAAACCAAAGCCGTGCAGGTCTTGGCAGCCGAAGTATTCGGTCAACAATTTCGCGCCCGCATCGGCGGCAAACTGCCATGAGTTCAGGCGCGTGATGTTGGCGGAGGTCGTCTGAAAACCATCAGGCAGGCTTTTGCCTTCGGGCAACAGGATTTCCGCCGCCTGCAAACGCGCCAGCTCGTCGGCGAGTTTGTCCGCCGTCGTCAGCTTGGTTTTGAATTCGCCGCTTTGCAAAGATGCCCACGCGATGGCGATGTGTTTTTTATCCGCGTTCACCGCCGCGATGCGGTTGGTTTCCTTGTCTTCCAAAAATGCCGCGTCGGTCAGCGTGCCGGGCGTAACGATGCGCACGACTTTGCGCTCCACCGGCCCTTTGCCCGCGCCGACTTCGCCCACCTGCTCGCACACCGCCACGCTTTTGCCCATCTTCACCAGCCGCGCCAGATACTGCTCCGCCGCGTGAAACGGCACGCCCGCCATCTTAATCGGCACGCCGTCCATCTGCCCGCGGGTGGTCAGGGTGATGTCCAACAGCTTCGCCGCTTCCACCGCGTCATCCAAAAACAGCTCGTAAAAATCGCCCATGCGGTAAAACACCAGCTTGTCGGCGTGCTGCGATTTGATGGCGAGATACTGCTGCATCATCGGGGAAACGGCGGATTTGCTCATGGGAATGCCTTGCAAAACGGAAAAGCCTTATTGTAGCAAAAGGTCGTCTGAAACCCTAAAACAAGGTTTTAGACGACCTTTTGCCTTTGCTTCAATCCAATGTTTTTATTTCTTAGCTCTAAAGCCCAACAGATGTTGCGTGGTGGCAAGCCATGCGCCGAAGACGCCTAAGGCTATGACGAAGCCGAATACCAGCGAAACTTCGCTGAAATGGAAAAAACGCCAGCCGATGTTGAGTCCGTAGGGTTTAAAGATGGCATCGACCAACGGGCGCACGGCGGAAAGCAGCCAGCCGCATAGTACCAAGCTGACGGCGGCGGAAAAGATGCTCTGCCACATGGCTTGGTAAAGGAAAGGACGGCGGATGAACGATGCGGGCGCACCGAGCAGCTTGGTGATTTCGATTTCTTCTTTGCGGCTCAGGATTTGCAGACGGATGGTGTTGTGCGCGACAAGGACGAACGCCATACCCAGCGTCAGTGAAAGAAACCATAAAATTTTGCGGATGAACTCGTTGATTTGATACAGCGTTTGCACCCATTCGGTGTCCATGGTGGCGGATTCGACCATGGGCAGCTTGACCATGTCCTGATAAATCGCCTGCATTTGTGCGGGCGGCGTAGCGGGATCGGGCGTTACGATAAATGCGTCGGGCAAGGGGTTGCCGTCGAGCATGGAAACGAGGTTTTGATCGAGGTTGGATTGCAGCTCTTCCAAGCCTTCCTGCTTGCTGATGAATCGGATTTTATTGAGGCGGGCATCGCGTTCCAACAGATTGCGGACGGTATCGCTGTCGGCTTTGGACGCGTCGGTTTCCATATAGAGCGTGATTTGCGGCGACTCGTTGAGCTTGCCTAAAACGCTTTGCCCGCTTTGGATGGCCAAATACATGAAAAGCGGCAGGGTCATGGCGACGGCGAGCATCAGGAGGGTGAGCAGCGTGCCGACGGGTTGGCGCAGGAGTTGTTTGAGCGCAGTGCGCGCGGATTCGACGTGCAGCGAGACGTAGTGGATGATGCTCATGCGAGTCGTCCTTTCGAGAGGCGCAGGATGCGGTGGCCGTAGTCTGCCATGAGGGTTTCGTCATGGGCGGCGACGATGACGGTGGTTCCTGCTTCGTGGAAGGTTTTGAACAATTCCATGATGTCGAGCGCGTAGGCGCGGTCGAGATTGGCGGAGGGTTCGTCGGCAATCAGGAGGCTGGGTTGGTGGACGACGGCGCGGGCGATGCACAATCGTTGCTGTTCGCCGCCTGAGAGGGTTACGGGATCGTCCAATTCGCGGCCTTTCAAGCCGACTTTTTCAATGGCGATACGGGCGCGCTCTTCGGCTTTACGCGGCTGATAACCGATAATCCGCAGCGGCAGGATGACGTTTTGCAGGACGTTGCGGTCATAGAGGATTTTGTGGTCTTGGAACACGATGCCGATATGCTGGCGCATGAAGCCGATTTGGTTGTCGCTCAATTCGCCCAAGTCTTGGTTGTTGAACCACACTTTGCCTTTGCTGGGTTTGGTAATACCGGAAATCAGCTTCAGGATGGTGGACTTGCCGGAGCCGGAATGGCCGGCGATAAATATCATTTCGCCTTTTTTGATTTGGAAGCTGACGTTTTTCAGGGCTTCAAAACCGCCGGGATAGGTTTTGGAAACTTGTTCGAAACGGATCATAAGGTATTCCTGGAAAGGGGTCAGGACAAACTTATCCACAGTTAATCCACAAAAGGATGCGCTATCGGAGATAGGTCGTCTGAAAAATAGGATATGTGCCGAATTATAAAGATTTCGGCATTTTTTTGATAGTTTGCCCAGATATGGACGGCAGTAGGCAAAGCGTCGGACTGACGGCTTTACAACACAATATTACAAGTGTGATTGTCGCGTTTGCAAAATGCTTAAATACTTATCCACATGTCAAAAAGTCGTCTGAAAAGGGATTCGGCGTTTCAATCAAACCCGCCGTATCCTTTTTCAGACGACCTTCCACATCGGCTTCAGTCCGAATTATTTACATTTTTCTTTAGCCGCATTGACGGCGGCGGTCAGGCTTTTTTCGTTGACTTCGCCGGTGATGGTTTGTTTGTAGCCGCATTTCGGCGCTTCGACGACGGTGAACGGCAATACGCCGACGTTGTTGCCGTAAGACTTCATGAAATTACGGCTGTCCGCGCCGGTATAACGCCAAACATGATAGCTGACGGGGGTTTGTTTCAGGAATTTGCCGATGTTGTCGGAAGTATCCAGCGCAATGCCGACCATATCGACGCTGCCTTTTTTCTGCGCTTTGTACCAAGCGGACATAGCAGGCATCTCCTTACGGCACGGACCGCACCAAGTCGCCCACAGGTTCACCACGCGCACGGGGGCTTTGAGCGATTGCAGGCTTTGCGGCTTGTTGTCGTTCCAGCCTGCCAGCGAGTCAGCGGCAAACGCAGGGGCAGACAGGGCGGCAGTCATCAAAACAGAGGCAAGCAATAATTTTTTCATAAGTTCCATCCTTTGCATCAATCAGATGATGGCATTGTAACCCCTTTCAGCGTGCTGTCTATGGAGAAAATCAAGATGTTGGATTTTAGCGGTCGAAAATGAAGATTATCGGCAGGATAAGTTGAGTAAATCTCCAATGCAGCCGATAATAAAGCCCATCAGCAAAATCTATAAACATCGGAGAACGCTATGTCGTCTGAATTCACGCTCTACCACAATCCGCGTTGCAGCAAATCGCGCGCCGCTTTCGACCTGCTCGAAGCGCGCGGCATCAAAGCCGAAGTCGTCAAATACCTCGACACTCCGCCTGATTTGGCAACGCTGCAAGCCATCTTTGCCAAGCTGGGCTTGGAGTCCGTACGCGGCATGATGCGCGTCAAAGACGACTTGTACAAAGAACTCGGTTTGAACAAGCCCGACCTCGACAACCAAGCCTTGCTCGAAGCCATCGCCGCCCACCCCGCCCTGCTCGAACGCCCCATCCTGACCACACAGGATAAGGCCGCCATCGGCAGACCGCTCGAAAACATCGAAGCCCTGTTGGACTAAGGTGCGGGAAGGCCGTCCCTACATGATTTCCCTGTTTCACAGCCGCAACGGCTTGCGCTACTATCTCTTTTGCGGCATAGGTCTGAGTATCCTGTTGGTACTCGGCATATTCGGCATCGGCGCATGGCAGGTGTACCACACCGGCTCGCAGCCGCTGCCGCGTCATGTCCGCGCCGATGCAGCACTCGTGCTCGGCGCCGCCGCATGGGACAAACGGCCTTCGCCCATCTTCCGCGAACGCATCAACCACGCCATCACGCTCTACCAAAGCCACCGCGTTGAAAAAATCGTCTTCACCGGCGGCACATCCAAAAAAGGCTACATGACCGAAGCCGAAGTCGGACGGCGTTACGCCCTCAAACAAGGCATACCCGCGCACAATATCCTCTTTGAAAACACCTCGCGCAATACCTACGAAAACATCCGCAACATCCGTCCGATACTGCGCGCCGAAGGCATCGAAAGCATTATCATCGTCAGCGACCCCTACCACCTCGCCCGCGCCCTCGAAATCGCCTCCGATCTCGACATCGAAGCCTACATCTCCGCCACCCCGACCACGCGCTTCGACCAAAGCAAAGAAAAAACAAATTCCTACTTCAAGAAAGCTACGCCCTCTTCCTCTACCGCATCGGCAAATGGAGTGAAAACTTTTGGGACTGGCTGACCGTTCGGGAAAGGAAAGAAAAGATATAGTTTGGAAAAAATTAAAAAAGGCCGTCTGAAACGGAATCGGGTTTCAGACGGCCTTTTTAACGGTATTCCGTCTTGTTTAACGCTGTTTTTTTGCGGATTTCCGCCGCCATTTCCAAAGCGGTGCGGACAGCTTCAATCAGGCTGCTGGAGGCGGCTTTGCCTGTTCCCGCCAAATCCAGCGCGGTACCGTGGTCAACGGAGGTACGGATAAACGGCAGGCCGAGCGTAATGTTGACGCCTTGCCCGAAACCGGCATATTTCAACGTCGGCAGACCTTGATCGTGATACATCGCCAAAACGGCATCGGCATCTTTCAGCACAAACGGCTGAAACACCGTGTCTGCGGGATAAGGGCCGCTGACGTGTATGCCTTCGCTTCTGAGGCGGGTCAGCGCAGGGATGATGATGCCGGCTTCTTCGTGTCCCAAATGTCCGCCCTCACCTGCGTGCGGATTCAATCCGGTAACCAGGATATGCGGTTGGGCAATGCCGAATTTGTCGCACAAATCGGCGTTCAAAATACGGACGACAGACTCGACGAGCGGCTGCGTCACGGCATCGGCGACCGCGCGCAGCGGCAAATGGGTCGTAACCAAAGCGACGCGCAGCCCGCCGCCTGCCAACATCATGACGACTTGTTCCGTCTGACTTTTTTCGGCGAGGTATTCAGTATGTCCGCTGAAGAATCCGCCACCCGCACCTGCATCGTTAATGATGCCTTTATGCAGCGGCGCGGTTACCATGCCGTCGAATATGCCTTCGGCAATGCCTTGATATGCCGTATCCAGCAGTTGCAAGACATAACGCGCATTGGCAGGATTGAGCCTGCCGGCTTCGCAAGGGGCGGCAAGCGGAATATGCAAAACTTCCAATTCCCCATGGCACAACGGGGCTTTATCGGCATTACCTGATACAAAATCCCTTAAGACAACGTTTTTGCCCAACATCTCCGCCCGCTGCGCCAATAGGTCTTTGTCGCCCAAAACGACGGGGCGGCACGGCAACTCGGCAAACGCCAAATCCAAACAAATATCGGGACCGATACCGGCAGGCTCGCCGGAGGTAACTGCCAATACGGGAAGGGACATGATGCGATTCCTTAATCTGGATAAAGGTCGTCTGAAAGTGGTTGATGGGGATTTCAGACGACCTTGGTTTTCATCTTTGCAATATAGGGCGGATTCCAATAAGACCCCGCCATCCCGTCATACCCACGCGCGGGAATGACGGCAGAGTCCGTATCAAAAAACGAGTAGATCAACCCTATTGTAATCCGCTACAAAAAGGCCGGATTCAAAAATCCGACCCATCAGCTCCAGCAAAATTGAAGGCTGCCTGAAACGTCAACCCTGCCACATTTTTCAGACGACCTTCAGGCAGGCAGATTTTTTTTCAGCGGATAATCCCGCGCGTGGATTGGGCGAAGAAGTCTTTGAACACCGCCAGCTCGGCTTGCGTTTCGGCGCGGCGGAGGATGTCGGCTTTGGCTTCTTCAAACGGGATGCCGCGGTGGTAGATGGTTTTGTACACATCTTTGACGGCGGAGATTTGCTCGGCGGTGAAGCCGTTGCGGCGCATGCCTTCGCTGTTGATGCCTGCGGGTTCGGCGCGGTAGCCTGCCGCCATGAAGTACGGCGGTACGTCTTTGTGTACGCCTGCGGCGAAGGCGGTCATGGCGTAGTCGCCGATTTGGCAGAACTGGAACACCAGCGTGTAGCCGCCCAAGACGACGTAGTCGCCGATGGTAACGTGTCCGGCGAGCGAGGCGTTGTTGGCGAAGATGGTGTGGTTGCCGATGACGCAGTCGTGCGCGAGGTGGCAGTACGCCATAATCCAGTTGTCGTCGCCGACGCGGGTTTCGCCGATGCCGGTTACCGTACCGAGGTTGAAGGTGGTGAATTCGCGGATGGTGTTGCCGTTGCCGATAATCAGCTTGGTCGGCTCGTCGCGGTATTTTTTGTCCTGCGGGATTTCGCCGAGGCTGGCAAATTGGAAAATGCGGTTGTTTTCGCCGATGGTAGTGTGGCCGTTGATGACGGTATGCGGACCGATTTCGGTGTTCGCGCCGATTTGGACGTTGGGACCGATGACGGTGTACGCGCCGACTTTGACGCTGGAGTCGAGTTCGGCTTTGGGGTCAATGACGGCGGTCGGGTGGATGAGGGTCATGTTTTTAATACTCCGCTGCTTGTTAAGACAAATAATAGAAAATTACAGTTTGTCGATTTCATCGCAGACCGCAATCACTTGATCGCTAAAATGGCTAAATACTGAAGTAGTATCTACATCCATGTAATTAAGCAGTTCAAAAATAGATTGGTGGATATTTCTAGCGTAGTTAGTATCTTTTATTGCACCTTTAAAACAAATCGGCTCGTGATGTGCCAAACGATTACGGAAATTGTTAATATTGGAAAGTTCTCGAAAAATCCATTTTTGGTTATATTGTACACTTGGTGTAGATTTGGGCCTTTTTGGAAAAACTTTCATTAATACTTTCCCTGTAGCATCAAATTGAGCATCTTTCCCTCCTGCAAACAGATACCGCCAAAAACCGAATCCTAGTCCTGCAACTAATTGGTTATGGTCAAACTTTCCCCCGCTATTATTTCGTATTTTAGATAATGCAACCCTGATTAATTCAGCAGATTCTTTCGTACCACTTCTTAAAAAACAACCTTGATATTTCAATGTAGGATTCGTCTGTGGTTGTATGCTATCATATAACCAGTTTCTGTCTTTAAACTCCTGCTGAAGGCAAATGTCAATTTTGTTTCTTAAAACAATCTCAAATATTGAAACAACATGAAAAAGTTCTCTTGATAAAGATAAATTCAATAAATACAATTCAGCTGCTTTGTCTTCCCCAACGGCATTTTTATACCGTTCCATTCTGAAATCAGAAAAAATACTACAGCATTCCTTATAATTCACGCTAACACCTGATTCTTTATTTTTAAATTGACGTTTCAAACTATATTTGATATAGTTAGTTAAAACTAATCCCCACCGAGTCCCTGGGTTTGAATAAACCTAAACTGGTGGGTTTTCTTTTTATAAGGTCGTCTGAAAATTTCAGACGACCTTTTTGTGAACACTCAAACCACGCGTTTGGCACACATGATGATGGCTTCGACGGCGACTTGCCCGTCCACTTTGGCGACGGCGCTGAATTTGCCGATGCCGCGTTTGTTGGTCAGCAGCTCGACTTCGAAAACAAGCTGGTCGCCGGGGATGACTTGGCGTTTGAAGCGGGCTTCGTCTATGCCGGCGAAGAAGAAGAATTCGTTTTCTTTGCGGCCGCCTTCACTGAGGATGGCGAGTGTGCCGCAGGCTTGCGCCATGGCTTCGATGATGAGTACGCCAGGCATGACGGGCAGGTCGGGGAAATGGCCTTGGAACTGCGGCTCGTTCATGGTGACGTTTTTAATCGCGGTCAGGGTTTTCATGGACTCGAAGGCGGTGATGCGGTCGAGTTGCAAAAACGGGTAGCGGTGGGGAATGAGTTTTTGGATGTCTTTGGCTTCGATGGGGAGTTGTACGTCCATGTTCGTCGTATTCCTTGGTATTTCGGGGTTGGCTGGGCAGTTTCATCGCGGGGGCTTTAAAACGGCAGGCTTTGCCGCTTTGTTGGGATTTAAAGTGCATCCGCCATGTAAACCGATTGTGGGGTTATTCGTCTTTTTCGCTGTCGCTCAGACGGTTTTCCAATGTTTTGAGGCGTTTGTTCATTTCGCTCAGGCGGTGGATGTAAACGGCGTTGCGCGCCCATTCTTTATGGGTGGACATTGGGAAGATGCCGGCGAGGTGTTTGCCGCTTTCGGTAATGCTGTGGGTCACGGACGTGCCGCCGCCGATGGTGGTTTTGTCGGCGATTTCGATGTGTCCGACCGTACCGACGCCGCCACCGATGATGCAGTAGTTGCCGATGGTAACGCTGCCGGAAATGCCAGTTTTAGCAGCGATGACGGTGTGTGAGCCGATTTTGCAGTTGTGTCCGATTTGGACTTGGTTGTCGATTTTGGTGCCGTTGCCGACGGTGGTGTCGCTCATCGCGCCGCGGTCGATGTTGGTGTTCGAGCCGATTTCTACGTCGTCGCCCAGCGTTACCGCGCCGGTTTGCGGGATTTTAAACCATGAATCGCCGGCGAAGGCGAGTCCGAAACCGTCCGCGCCGATGACTGCGCCGCTGTGGATTTCGACGCGGTTGCCCAGTGTGCAGCCGTAATAAACGACGGCGTTGGGATGCAGGACGACTTCGTCGCCCAGTTTGCAATCGTGTTGGACAACCGAGTTTGCCAAGATGCGGCAGCCTTCGCCGAGTACGGTATTCGCGCCGATGTAGGCGTTTGCGCCGATTTCGCAGCTTGCGGGCACGGTCGCACCCTCTTCGATGACGGCGGTCGGATGGATGCCGCCGCGTGCTTTGACGATGGGTGAAAACAGACGGGCAACTTTGGCGAAATAGAGATAGGGGTCGTCGGCGACAATCAGGTTGCGCCCTTCAAATTCGTCCACTGCTTTGGCAGAAACGATGACCGCACCCGCGCTGCTGTCGTGGACTTCGGCTTTGTATTTCGGATTGGCAAGGAAGCTGATGTGTTCCGCCTGCGCGTCTGCGAGCGGGCGCACGGCGGCGACGGAAATGTCCTTGCCGCGCCATTCGCCGCCAAGCTGCGCTGTGATTTGGGACAGGGTGTAGGTTTTTGAAGTCATGATGTTTCGTCAGCTTTGAGATGAGGTCGTCTGAAAGGGACGGCGGGGGCAGTCAGACAGAACGGTTTGCCTAAAACGTATGCCGGCAGGAGTGATAAGACAGGTAATTATATCGTTTATTGGATTTTCAGACGACCCTTCGCTTGAAAGAGGTCGTCTGAAAACAGGTTTGCTGTATCTCGTTCAGCCTTCCGATTAACGTGTATTCAGGGCTTTAATCACGCTGTCGGTAATGTCGTAACGCGCATTGACGTAAATCACGTCCTGCAAAATCACATCGTAGCCTTCGCGTTTGGCAAGATCGACGATGATGCGGTTGGCGTTTTGCTGGAGGGCGGCAAATTCTTCGTTGCGGCGCAGGTTGTAGTCTTCTGCCAGCTCCGCCTGTTTCTTGCGGAACTGCTGAACCAGCTCGCCCCAGTGTTTTGCCGCAGCTTCACGCTCTTTGCCCTGCAATTTGCCTTCGGTCAGGGATTTTTCGAGCTTCTCACCTTCTTGCTGCAATTTCTGCAAAGCGTCCTGACGGCTGCGGAATTCTTTTTCCAAGGTCGTCTGAATGCGTTGCGCCTGCTTGGATTCAAGATAAACGCGCTCGGTATTGATAAAGCCGATTTTCTGTACGGCTTCCGCCGCCACAGCTTGGTTCATCAACCCGAAGCCCAATAAAGCCGCACCGCCGAGGCGGAAGGCGTTGGCAATGATGTTCATCTGGATTTCCTTGATTTTGTATCCCGCCCATCAGCGGGATGACGGTTTGTTTTTTAAAAAGAGGCAGAACGCCCTGCCCCTTTTCCTTCAGGTCGTCTGAAAACGTTGACCGCATAGGAATTTCGGTTTTCAGACGACCTTTTTCTGCCTACATCAGAATGTCGTACCCAATTGGAACTGGAAGCGTTGGATTTCGTCGCTGTCTTTTTTCTTGATCGGGTAGGCGTAGCTGAACTTCATCGGACCTAGCGGCGAGAGCCAGGTTACTGCCGCACCGGCGGAGTAGCGCAACTCTTCCTTGAAGGTCGATTTGTGGGTCGTGCCTAAGCCGTATGGGTTTTGAGCGGCATTGTTGGTGTAGTAGGTATTGCTGCTGATGTCGTTATACGTTTTACCGTCCCATACGCTGCCTGCGTCGGCAAAGAGGCTCAGACGGACGGAACGGGAATCTTTGATGCCCGGCATCGGGAATAGCAACTCGGCGGAAACGTTGGCTTTTTTGTTGCCGCCGTAGCTGATTTTCTCGCCGTATTCGTCATAAACTTTCGGACCCAGCGTACCGCTCTCGTAACCGCGTACGGAGCCTAAGCCGCCGCCGTAGAAGTTTTCAAAGAACGGCATGGTTTTGGTTTTGCCGTAGCCGTTGCCGACGCCGACTTCGCCGCCGAGCATCAGGGTAAAGTCTTTAGTTAGCGGGAAGAACCAAGTTTGGTTGTGGGTCAGCGTGTAGTATTGCAGGTCGCTGCCCGGCAGGGCGATTTCGCCGTTGATACCGGTCATGTAACCGCGGGTCGGCCACAATGCGCTGTCGGTTTTATTGCGTCCCCAGCCGATGGTACCTTTGTACAGCCAGCCTTTGAAGCTGCCCACGCCGTCCGTGCCTTTACCGTATTGGTTGATAAAGTCGGCATAACGTTTAGGCGCGCCTTTGTAGGTATTCACGGTCAGGTGTTCCGCCGCCAGACCTAAATTGACGCGGTCGTATTCAGTAACGGGAATGCCCATGCGCACGCCGCCGCCTGCGGTGGTGGTTTTATACTGTTTCGCGCTGGAAGAGGCTTTACGCGGGTCGTAAGACTTGCCGTAAATATCGTAACCGAGGCTCACGCCGTCGGGTGTGAAATACGGATCGGTAAACGACAGCGAGCCGTTCAGCGTGGTTTTGCTTCGTGAAGCGCGTAGGGAAACGGATTTACCCGTACCGAACAGGTTGTCTTGGGAAACGCCCACAGACATGACCAAGCCGGTATCCTGAACCCAACCCGCACTCATATCCAGCGAACCGGTAGAACGCTCATTCACGCTCATGTTCAAATCGACTTGGTCGGGCGTATTGGCAACCGGCACAGCATCGAATTGTACGTTGTCAAAGTAACCCAGCAACTCGACACGCTCTTTGGAACGTTGCAGCTTGGAGGTGTCGTAAGGCGCGGATTCCATTTGACGCAATTCGCGGCGCACGACTTCGTCACGGGTTTTGTTGTTGCCGGTGATGTTGATTTCGTTCACATAGATTTTGCGGCCGGGTTCGACGTTCAGGACGAAATCGACAGTTTGGGTCTCGGCATTAGGCATAGGCTGAACATTGACTTCGCTGAATGCGTAGCCTGCCGTACCCATGCGGTTTTGGATGGATTCGAGCGATTTGACCATTTGGGCGCGTTCGTACCATTTGCCCTTTTTCATGGTCAGCAGTTTTTGCAGCTCTTCTTTCGGCACTTCGCGGGTGTCGCCTTCTATGCGCACGTCGCCCCAGCGGAAGCGTTCGCCCTCGTCAACCGTAACTTTGATGGTTTGCTTGGTTTTGTCTTCGTTAGTCTGGATGTCGGTATCCAGAATGCGGAAATTGAAGTAGCCGTTGTTTTGGTAGAACTCGCTGATGCGCTCCATGTCTTGCGAGAATTTTTGCTCGTTAAACTGGTTGCTTTTGGTCAGCCAAGTCCACATACCGCCTTCGCTCAAAGACATTTGCTTCATGAGCTTGCGGTCGGAATAGACTTTGTTGCCTTCAAATTCGATTTCGGTAATCTTGGTGGTTTTACCCTCATCGATGGCGATGTCGATAGAAACGCGGTTACGCGCAAGTTTGGTTACGGTCGGCGTGATTTGGACCGACTGTTTGCCGCGGCTTTTGTATTCTTCCTTCAGGCTGGCGACAGACTGGCTCAGCGTGGCAGGATTGAAGTATTGGGATTGCGCCAAACCGAAGGATTCAAGGTTTTTCTTGATCACATCGTTTTGCAGCATTTTCGCGCCGGTGATGTTCAGCGTGCTGATGGTCGGGCGTTCGATAACGGTCAGCAAGACCTGATTGCCCATGGTCTCTACGCGGACATCGTCAAAAAAACCGGTCGCATACAGAGTTTTGATGATTTCTTCGCTGCGTGCGTCGCTGAATTGGTCGCCGACTTTGACGGGCAGGTAGTTGAAGACCGTACTCGGTTCGGTGCGCTGCAAACCTTCGACGCGGATGTCTTGAATGGTGAAGTCGGCAAATGCCAAAGGCGACATGCCCAATACCATCAAAGCAGAAGCAATCTGTTTCAATTTCATAAAATTATCCAAACAAACGGTTGATGTCATTAAAGAAAGCCAGTGCCATCATTAACAGCATGGCAGCCAGTCCGAGGCGTAGGCCGATTGCCTGTATGCGCTCGCTCAAGGGCTTTCCGCGTATCCATTCGGCAGTGTAGAACACCAAATGCCCGCCGTCCAACACGGGGATGGGCAACAAGTTCAACACGCCTAAACTAATGCTGACCAATGCGAGAAATTCCAAATAGCTTTGAAACCCCAGCTGTGCCGTTTTTCCGGCGACGTCGGCAATGGTCAGCGGACCTGAAATATGGTTCAGGGAGGCATTGCCTGTAATCAGTTTTCCGAAGAATTTTACCGTCATCCAAGCGTTGTTGACGGTTTTGTCCCAGCCCATCGCAAATGCTTCTACGACAGACGGCTTATATTCGCGCTTGATTTCTTTTGTCCACTCTTCGTCGCCCTGAGAACCGAAGCCTACCCTGCCGACCAGCGTTCTGTCGGGTTGTTGGATGCTGTCGGGACGGATGGTCGTCTGAAAAGTTTTACCGTCGCGCTCGTAGCTCAATGCGATTTTCTTACCCGGGCTTTGGCGTACAATTTCTACCCATTGCTGCCAAGACTCAATGTCTTGTCCGTCGGCGCTGATCAGCTTGTCGCCTTTTTTCAAACCGGCTTTTTCGGCAGGGCTGTTTTCTTTCATTTCGCCGACACGGGTGGTGATTTTAAAAGGCGACAACCCGATATAGCCTTGGTTTTTCGCAATTTTACCTGCTTCGGGCGTACCTGCGGCATCGATAATCCGCATGGTTTCTTGTCCCGAGGTCGTCTGAACGGCAACATTTACCTTGCCTGACTCGATGTTCAACACGATTTCTTGCTGGGCTTTTTCCCACTCGCCGACGTTAACGCCATTAACCGAAATAATTTTGTCTCCGGGCTGAAAACCTGCTTTTGAGGCAATGGTATTTTGCTCGACCATGCCGACATAAGGGCGGATTTCGGTAACGCCGAAGGAAAAACTCAAGCCGTAAAGCAGAACCGCCAGCGCGAGATTGGTCAGCGGACCTGCGGCGACGATGGCGATGCGTTTGGCGGGATGCTGTTTGTCGAAGGCGTAAGGCAGGTCTGTCTGAGCCACTTCGCCCTCGCGCGTATCGACCATTTTGACATAGCCGCCCAAGGGGATGGGCGCCAAACACCATTCGGTATCGCCGCGTTTTCTGCTGAAAAACGGTTTGCCGAAGCCGACGGAAAAGCGTACGACTTTGACGCCGCACAATCTGGCAACGATGTAATGTCCGAACTCGTGCAGGCTGACCAAAATCAGGATGGCGAAAATAAAAGCTAGAAGGGTTTGCAAAAGAATCTCTCTGGTTGGGTATGGGTTGACGTTGTCGATGTTTCAGACGACGTATCAAGGCAGGGGTCATCTGAAAAGCATTCGCAATGTGTAGAAAATATTATTGGCGTTATTTTGCCGATTATAAAGTCAGTCTGCCGTTTTGTCCGCCATACATGACGGATGGGCGGGTTTTCAGACGACCTGTCATTTTTTTATCGCGACGCCGCAGCTTATCTCAATGCGGCGATAAATTCCTGCGCCTGTCTGCGGGTAACGGCATCTTGCGCCAGCAGGTTTTCGATGTTGCCGAGGTCGTCTGAAAAGTCTTGTGCAAGACAGTGAGCAACGGTTTTGGCAATGTCGGTAAACTTAATCTGTCCGTCTAAAAAGGCGGCGACCGCGGCTTCGTTGGCGGCGTTCAATACGCAGGGCGCGGCTCCACCCGCGTTCATAGCTTCATAGGCGAGCTTCAGGCAGGGGAAGCGGTCAAAGTCGGGCTTTTGGAAAGTCAGTGCGGACAAAGTGTCGAAATCCAGGTCGCCGACTCCCGAATCAATGCGCTCGGGCAGGCCCAAACAATAAGCGATGGGCGTACGCATATCGGGATTGCCCAGTTGCGCCAGCACGGAGCCGTCGCGGTAGCGCACCATGCTGTGTATCACGGATTGCGGATGGATGACGACTTCGAGTTTATCAGGCGGGCAGTTGAACAGCCAATGCGCTTCAATCAGCTCCAAACCTTTGTTCATCATGGTGGCGGAATCGACGGAGATTTTGCGCCCCATGCTCCAATTGGGGTGTTTGACCGCTTGCGCGGGCGTAATGCTGTCGAACGTGCCTAAATCGGTCGTCAGAAACGGACCGCCGGAAGCGGTCAGGATAATCGAACGGATGCCGTGTTCGTTCAGACGACCTGTGTAATCGCGCGGCAAAACTTGGAAAATGGCGTTGTGTTCGCTGTCGATGGGCAACACTGCTGCGCCGTTTGCGCGCGCGGTTTCCATAAACAACGCGCCGGAAACTACCAGCGTCTCTTTGTTCGCCAGATAAATGGTTTTGCCTTTTTGCGCCGCTGCAAGCGCGGAAGGCAGCCCCGCCGCACCGACGATGGCGCACATGACGCCGCTGACTTCGTCGGCAGAGGCAACATCAACCAATGCCTGCGCACCGTGCAAAACCTGCGTCGCCGTGCCGTCGCCTTTCAACAGGGCTTCAAGCCGGGCGGCGTGTTCCGCATCGGCGACGACGGCATATTCGGGGCGGAACGTCCGGCATTGCGCCGCCAGTTTCTCAACCTGCTTATGCCCCGCCAACGCGAATACGCGGAATTTTTCGGGGTGGCGGGAGACAACGTCCAGCGTGCTTTCGCCTATGCTGCCGGTACTGCCTAATATGGTCAGGACTTGTGGTGTCATGGTGTGTTCTTTAATGTACTGCTTCGGGATTTCAGACGACCTTTGGGCTTGAGGTCGGAAAGGTCGTCTGAAAACGCTTATTCGATATTGTGTTTGATGTTTTCCAACGATTTTTAACCGCTTCAGAACAAACTCGCAAAGGCGGCATAGACGCTGACAACGGCAATCAGGCTGTCCACGCGGTCGAACACGCCACCGTGGCCGGGCAGCAGATTGCTGCTGTCTTTAATGCCCGCCGCGCGTTTGAGCCAGCTTTCCAACAGGTCGCCGCATACGCTGACAGCGGTCAAAACCAAACCGATTAACACGGTATTGAACCAGCCTGCGTTAAACGTCAGCCAACCTGACCACCACACCACAGTCATATACACTGCCACGCAAATCGCGCCGCCGATTGCGCCTTCCCAGCTTTTACCGGGGCTGACGGTCGGTGCGATTTTGTGTTTGCCGAACGCTTTGCCGCTGAAATACGCAAAAACATCGGCAACCCACACCAAACCCATCACGGCAAGCAGCGACAAGGCATAATCGGGATGCGGACGCAGGGACATGAGTGCGAACCAAAACGGCATAACCAAAAGCCAGCCGACAGTATAAGCCTGCCAGCCGCCGTTCAATTTCCATTTGAATTTCAGCCACAAAGGCATGACGACCAGCCAAAACGCCAAAACAGCGTACCAGACGATATCCGGCAGCATCCAACCGCCTGCGTAGGCAATCACGCCGAACACCAGCGTCGCAGCGAGATAATGATTGGTTTTCAGTTTTTCCAGTCCGCTCATGCGAGCGTATTCCCACAGCGTAACCAGAGAAATCAATCCGCAAAATGCCGCCCACAGCCATTGCGGCGCGTAAAACAGCATACCGAGCATCAACGGCAGCATCCACAGCGCCGTGATAATCCGTTGTTTCAACATTTTTAACCCCTTTGCTGCTCTACCGGCAGCTGTTCCGAAGTGCGGCCGAAGCGCCGTTCGCGTTTTTGGAACGAGGCGACAGCATCATCCAAGGCTTTGCTGTCAAAATCGGGCCACAGGGTATCGGTAAAATAAAGTTCGGCATACGCCATCTGCCAAAGCAGGAAATTGCTGATGCGCGTTTCGCCACCGGTGCGGATAAACAAATCCGGCTCGGGCGCATCGCCCAGCATCAAGTGTTTCGCCAGCGCGTCTTCCGTAATCTCGGATACGCCTTCGGCAATCAGTTTGTTTGCCGCCTGCAAAATATCCCAGCGGCCGCCGTAATCCGCAGCGATGCTCAGGGTCAGACCGGTATTGTTTGCCGTCAAGGCTTCCGCCTCTTCGATGCCTTGCAGAATCTGCCGGTTGAAGCGTTCGCGGCTGCCCAACACTTTCAGGCGCATATTGTTTTCGTGCAGACGGCGCACCTGCTTTTGCAAAGCCTGCAAAAACAGCCCCATCAGGAACGACACTTCGTCTTCGGGGCGGCGCCAGTTTTCAGTCGAAAAGGCAAACACGGTCAGATATTGCACACCCAGTTTGGCGCAATGCTTCACCATATTTTCCAACGCGTCCAAGCCGCGTTTATGCCCCATCACGCGGGGAAGGAAACGCTTTTTCGCCCAACGGCCGTTGCCATCCATAATCACGGCGATATGCTTCGGAACCGAAGTATGTTCCAAAATGGTCTGCGTGCTGCTCTTCATCTCTGCCTTTCGCAGCGCGGCGGTTCAAAGGTCGTCTGAAACGCCGCGGACAAGGGTTTAAATCGCCATCAAATCTTCTTCTTTGGCAGCCAGCGTTTTATCGGCTTCGGCGATGTATTTGTCGGTCAGTTTTTGAACCGCCTCTTCACCGCGACGTGCTTCGTCTTCGGAAATTTCTTTGTCTTTCAGGAGTTTTTTGATGTGATCGTTTGCATCGCGGCGCACGTTGCGGATGGATACACGCCCTTCTTCCGCTTCGCTGCGTACGACTTTAATCAAATCTTTACGGCGCTCTTCGGTCAGCATAGGCATCGGCACGCGGATCAAGTCGCCGACGGCTGCCGGGTTCAGACCCAAGTTTGAATCGCGGATGGCTTTCTCGACTTTCGCCGCCATATTGCTTTCAAAAGGTTTCACGCCGATGGTGCGCGCGTCCAAAAGCGTTACGTTGGCCACTTGGCTGACCGGAACCATGCTGCCCCAGTATTCGACTTCCACTTGGTCCAACAGACCGGTATGCGCACGGCCGGTACGCACTTTCGCCAAATTCTCTTTCAGCACTTCTACCGAGCGCTGCATTTTGCTTTCCGCTGTTTTTTGAATATCGTTAATCATTTTATGCTTTCAATAAGATACTGAATTTAAAACCCCGCCCGGACGCATGACCATCCGAACGGCAATCAAGCTGTTAACTGCGCATAGTACCGTCATTCGGCGATTCCGACAAGGCAGGGGCGGTTTTGGGCCTTGTTTCTTAACCGATATTTAAATGCCGTTACAAATGGGATGCATAGGGGGCTGCGTCAACAAAAAAGGTCGTCTGAAAACGGTTTTTCCGCTTTCAGACGACCTTCCTTTATCCGCCAAACTTATTTCTGCTGCTGACGCGTGTACACCAGCGAAGTGAGGATGGATGCGCCCAGTGCGCCGAAGACGACGGAGAGGGAAATGGAGATGGGAATGTGCACCCAGTGCATAATCAGCATTTTGATGCCGATGAAGCTCAAGACGAAGGCGAGGCCGTATTTGAGGAAGATGAAACGGTCGGCGACATCGGCAAGCAGGAAATACATGGCACGCAGCCCGAGTATGGCGAAGATGTTGGAGGTGAGGACGATGAAGGGGTCGGTAGTTACGGCGAAGACGGCGGGAATGCTGTCGACGGCGAAGATGACGTCGCTCAACTCTATCATGATGAGGACGAGCAAAAGCGGGGTGGCGATGCGCTTGCCGTTTTCGACAGTAAAGAATTTTTCGCCTTCAAACTGATGGCTGACGGGGATGACTTTTTTAAGCCAGCCCAAAATCTTGTTTTGCGAGAGGTCCTCTTCTTCGGATTCCGGTTTCATCATATGGATGCCGGTATAGACGAGGAATGCGCCGAAAATGTAGAGAATCCATTCGAACCGCTGCACCAGTGCCGCGCCGATAAAAATCATGAGGGCGCGCAGGACGATGGCGCCGAACACGCCGTAAAGGAGGACGCGGTGCTGGTATTTCGGGGAAACTTTGAAGTAACCGAAAATCATCAGGAAAACAAAGATGTTGTCAACGGCAAGGGATTTTTCGAGGATGTAGCCGGTGAAAAATTCGAGGGTTTTTCTTTGGCAACGACGGCGCCATAAAGGGGGTTGCCTGCCAGCTCGAAATAGAGCCAGCCTGCGAAGGCACAGGATACGGCGATCCAGACGCAACTCCAGGCGACGGCTTCTTTGACACTGACTTTATGCGCGCCGCTTTTTTTAAGCGAGAGCATGTCGATGATGATCATGATAAAAACAGCGGCGAAGAACACGCCGTAGAAAAGGGGGGAGCCGACGGAAGGGTGTTCGGTCATGTATTCGGATTCCTTGTGATGAGGTGGTTGGATGGCGGCTTTTCAGACGACCCGTCGGGGAAAGGTCGTCTGAAAACAGCTTACCAAGACAAGTAAAACATGGCTTTAGCGAAAAATACGATAAACAGCATATGGGAAAATACGACGGCGTGGATGTATTTGGACCAGCCGACGGTCAGGGTGTGCCGTGCCATTTTGACGACGGCGATAGCGAAATGGACGAGGACGCTGACTGCCAACAGGATTTTGAGGGTGAGGAGCGTACCGAATGAGGTGGCGAAGGGTTGGCTCAAAAAGGGCAGGTATCGGTTGAATACCATGACGATGCCGCTGATGAAAAGCGTAATGACGACGGGCGGCATAACGCGGACGGCGCGGTAGGACATGGCGCGTTCGACTTCTCGGCGCGATTCGCGTGAGACGCGGCCGGTGTGCATGACGGACAAAACCAGCATTTCGAAAAATACGCCGCCGACAAAGGCGATGGCGCAATAGAGGTGGATGATGTGGGCGATGGCGTAGAGACTCATGACCGTGTTCCAAGTGGGATATTCGGGTGAAATTGTATCATCAGTCGGACGTTTTCAGACGACCTCTTCTTCCAAATCGCCTTCGCGGGTTTCGCGCAGGTGTTCGCGCAGGCGTTGGAGTTCGTGTTTGTCCAGCCACTTGCGGCGGCTGCGTTGCAGGAGGATGACGAGTGCGGAAATTTCGTTGCGCATATTGGTGCTGAGCCAGAGGAAGCCCTGCCATTCGTAATGGAGGCGGGCGGCAAGTTTGCCCAGCTCGGGATTGATGGAGGTATCGATGCGGATGCGGCGGGCGTAGTGGCCTTTAATGAGGCGGACAGTCAGGCGCAGGTCGCGTTGGAGGCGGTTGAAATGGCGGTCGAGCAGGCGGATTTCGTGTTCGTTTAGGGTGGGGGCTTGCAGCTTGGCGGCAGTGGTGAGGAGCAGCTCGGTGGTGTTGACGATTTTGCGGTGGGCGTGCTGCATGGCTTCCATCATGGCGGGGCTGATGTGGCTTTCGCCCGATGTGGCGGCAAGGTGGCTGCGGCTTTTGACCATGCGGGCGTTGATTTGGCGCATTTTGACCGTGTTTTGCTCCAGCCGCTCGCGGGTCATGCGTTTGCCGTTGCTGATTTCGGCAATCATTTTGCCGCATTCGGTCAGGTTGTCGGCAAGCATAAACCGCCACATGAGCGTGGAGCGCAAGGGGAGGAGTTTGGCGGCGGCGATGGCGATGGCGGCGCCGATCAGGACGTTCATGGCGCGCATAAGGCCGCTGTCGAACCAGTTGTTGCTGTTGTCGCCGATGAGCATGCACATGGTCAGTCCGGCAAGCATGGGGACGTAGCCGTTTTTGCCGACCGCCGCCCAACCTGCTGCTGCGCTGGCAGTGCCGACGGTCAGGTAGAAAAGAATGCCGCCATGGAAGTAGTGCTGGTTGAGCCACAATACGGTCAAACCCGCGCCCAAACCGATGACGGTGCCGAGCATGCGTTCGACGGCTTTGGAATAAATCGCGCCTTGAAATTGAAGCATGCCGAGTACGACGAACACGGTCATGCCTATCCATTCGCCGTGTTGGAGGTGGAGAAGCTTGGCGAGCAGGGTGGCGAACAGTACGGCAAGTCCGAGTCGGACGGCGTGTATAAGGCGGCGGTAGCGGTAGCGTTCGTAGGAATCGAGCCAGCGTTTGACGAAGCGTTCGCGTTGTGAGGCGTTCATGATTGGGGCTATCTTGTTGAGATTTTTAGGTTTATCGGGCGGTATTGTAACGGGAATCAGCCAATACTGACAGGATTGAAGGCAAGGTCGTCTGAAACCCCCAATACTGCTTTCAGACGACCTTTAAGGCGCGACGACGGGCGACGGATAGCCGTGTGCATCAATTTCAGACGAGGCGAGCCACGGGGTGTGGACGAGGTTGACGGGTAAGTGCACCAACTCGGGGATATGGCGGCGGACGAATGTGCCGTCGGGGTCGAGCCGTCGGGCGGTTTGGATAATATCGATGGGACGCCGGCGGGCGTTGCGGGCGGCGGTTTGCCAGTTACCTTCGTTCAACGCGGGGTCGAAATCGGTTTGCTGCGCGGCGAACCAAGCGATGCCGGGTTCGGACGGTTGATGCAGGATGCCGCACAAAAACTCTGCTGTCAGGGAGCGCAGGGCGGGATGCAGCCAGCCGCTCGATTTCAGGCTGCGCATGGCGGCGTCGATGAGCGGAAAACCTGTTTCTCCCTGCCGCCAGCGTTCTGTCAGGTCGTCTGAAAACGTTGCAGACACGGCATCGGATTCAGGCTCGATGCGGGCGCGGTGATAGGCAAGCTGCTGATAGAAATCGCGCCGTATCAAGTTGTCCAACCAAGTATCTGCGCCCTGCCCTGCGGTTTCGACCGCCAACACGCGCGGCGAAATGCAGCCTGCGCTCAAATATGCGCTCAAGCGGCTGGTGCCTTTTCTGGCAGGGAAATCCTTCATAATCGGATAAAACCCGATATTTTCTTCAAACTGCCGCCATTGTTTGTCCGCTTCATCTTCGCCGCCGCGCTGTGCGGAAACCATATCCTGTTGCCCGTTCCACGCAGGAAACGGCGGCATTTCGGCTGAGGTCGTCTGAAAAATTTCGGTTTGACGGCAAACTGCATCCTGCCCGCCGAACCGCTGCCGAAACAAAGCCAGCCACGCTTCTTTATAATGCGGGAAGTCGGTATAAGGCGCGCCGTGGCTGCCCATGATGTCTGCCTTGGCGAATACGGCAAGGTCGTTAACACGCTCGAACGCAACGCCTTGTTCATCCAAAATCCGCCAAATGCGGTTATCTTGCCCGATTTCAGACGACGTATATGCTTCGTCTGCAATTACGGTCTGAACATTCAACCGCGCCGCCAAAGCAGGCAATTCTTCCACACGGTTCACCACATACAAAGCCACGCCGCGCGCCGCCAACGATCCATGCAAAGCCGCCGCCGCCTGATAATGAAACCAATCCTGACGCGGATTGGGGATTTCAGACGACCCCTGCGCCACCCACACGCCTGCCACAGGCAATTCCCGTTTCACGGCGGCGGACAGAGCGGCGTTGTCGCGTATGCGCAGGTTGCGGCGGAACCAGACCAATGTATGTGCTTGCATGGCGATGTCGTCTGAAAGGGATAAGGCGTTTGATTTTAGCAGAAATTTTGTGAAAACAAGGCGGACGGTTTTCAGACGGTCTTTAAGCAGATAACAGATAAAGTGGATTCGGAATAACGCAGCTATAGCAAACATATAGTGGATTAAATTTAAATCAGTACAAGGCGACGAAGCCGCAGACAGTACAAATAGTACGGCAAGGCGAGGCAACGCTGTACTGGTTTAAATTTAATCCACTATACTTAACTTTAAATCCGGCATGCCATCAAATTCCGTCATTCCCGCGCAGGCGGGAATCCATCGTAAAACTTGAGAAACCTTGATTTGAAAAACAGTTTCTGAGTTTCAAAAATGGATTCCCGCCTGCGCGGGAATGACGATACCCGATAATTTGCGTATTGAAAATAAAGTCATTTAGCTAAATGTTCATCCGCTATCGTTTTAACCGGATTCGAAGCGGCAAATCGAATTTCCAAAGCCGACATTTCATCGTCGTGAAGAAGCAGGGAAAACCTCAACCGCTCCACCGAATACGGATATCCGGCCTGCAACCTGAATTTCCTGCCCAGACAAACCACAGGTCGTCTGAAACCGCATTGTTGAGTTTCAGACGACCTTATATATTTACTTTTCCTTCCCTACCCATGCGACGCCATATTGTCGCGGTGGATGAGTTCGTCTTCGTGGGCGTAGCCTAATTTTTCGGCGATGCGCTCGGACGGGGTTTGCAGGATTTTGGCGGTTTCGCCGCTGCTGTAATTGGTGAGGCCGCGGGCGATTTCTTTGCCCTCGGTATCGAGGATGGCGACGAGTTCGCCGCGGTGGAAATGTCCGTCCGCGCGGATGCAGCCGACGGGCAGCAGGCTGGCGTGTTGTTCGGTCAGGGCTTTTGCCGCGCCGCTGTCGACGGTCAGGCTGCCTGCGGTTTGGACGTGTCCGAGCAGCCATTGTTTGCGGGCGGCGACGCGGCTGTGTGCGCTGGTAAAGAGCGTGCCTATGCTTTCGCCTTGTTTGAGGCGGACGAGGATGTCGGGTTCGCCTCCCCATGCGACGACGGTGGCGGCTCCGCTGAGTGAGGCGCGTTTGGCGGCGGTCACTTTGGTGTACATGCCGCCGGTGCCGACGCTGCTGCCTGCGCCGCCCGCCATGCTTTCGAGGTCGGGATGGTCGGCTGCTATGGTCGGAATCAGTTTGGCTTGCGGATTTTTGCGCGGGTCGCTGTCGTACAGACCTTTTTGGTCGGTCAAAAGGACAAGGGCGTCGGCTTCGATGAGGTTGGTCACGAGCGCGCCGAGGGTGTCGTTGTCGCCGAGTTTGATTTCGTCGGTGGTAACGGTGTCGTTTTCGTTGATGACGGGGACGATGCCTTTGGACAACAGGGTTTGCAGGGTGCTGCGGGCGTTGAGGTAGCGGGTGCGGTTGCTCAGGTCGTCGTGGGTGAGCAGGATTTGGGCGGTGCGGATGCCGTGCGGTGCGAACGCGGCTTCGTAGGCTTGGGCGATGCCGGTTTGTCCGACGGCGGCGGCGGCTTGCAGTTCGTTGATGGCGGTGGGGCGTTTGCTCCAGCCCAGCCGTTTGATGCCTTCTGCGATGGCGCCGCTGGAAACGAGGACGGTTTGCACGCCTTGTTTGCCCAGTTCGGCGATTTGCGCCGCCCAGCGGTCAAGTGCGGCTTGGTCTATGCCTTTGCCGCCCGCGGTAACGAGGCTGGAACCGACTTTGACGACAAGGGTGCGGATGTTGGAAAGGTTTTGCAGGGACATGGTTTTTCTCGTGTATTCGGGATGGCAGGATAGGCGGGAGATCGTCTGAAAAGCTTATTCGCGGTTGCGTGCGTGCCAGAAATAACGCCATACGAAACAGGGGAAGGCGAATATCAGGTAGAGGCAGACTACGGTGGCGTAAAACTCCCAGTCTTGATGCTGTACCGCGCCGGCGCGGGATTCGAGGATGTAGGCGAGGACGGCGGTCAGGATGAAGCCTGCCGCCAATTCGACGAGGTGATGCCCGAAATGTTTGCGCTTGAGCGGGAGTACGCCGAAAAACTTAGTGGTCACGAAGGGGGCGTTGGCGAAGATGAGCGCCAATACCAAAAGGATGTACATGGATGCGGTCATGATGTATGTGTCTTTCTTTTTTCAGACGACCTTTTTAAGGTAAATTCTGATAAAGCTGTTTATTAAACCCCGTCATTCCCGTCCCCGCCTGTGTGGGGACAGGCTCCAGCGGAAATCTAGAACGTAGAATTTAGGAAACTTTTTACCCAATAGGTTTCCGGCTGGACAGCCCTGGATTCCCGCCTGCGCGGGAATGACGACGGTCGGTTGCCGTATTGAAAATCCAAGTATTGAACAAGAAAAAGGTCGTCTGAAAAACAATCTTGGGCTGCATATCTTAACAAAAACGGCAGCCTCTGACACGGCTGCCGTTTCGGTTCATCGCTTTACAAGGTGTTTTCCAAAGCCCTGGCGCACCAGTCAATCACCGTTTGCGGCATGATGCCCCACAAAACCAGCAAGAACGCGTTGACGCTCAGGAAGAATTTGGCGGCATAGTTGCTGCCGACGGGTTGGTCATGGGTGGCTTCGTCAAAATACATGACTTTGACTACGCGCAGGTAGTAAAACGCGCCGATTAACGACATCACCACGGCGAACACGGCAAGTACGATGTATGTGCTGCCCGCCATGGCGGCGTTTTGGGCGGTCGATGCGCTCAACAAAGCCTTAATCACGCCGAATTTGGCGTAAAAGCCCATCAGCGGCGGAATACCGGCCATCGAGAACATCGCCAGCAGCATCAGGAAGGCAAACCAGGCATGGCGTTGGTTCAAACCTGCCAAATCTTTGATTTCTTCACACTCAATATTATCGGTGGACAATACCATCAATACGCCGAAACCGACCGCCGCCATCAGCGCGTAAGTAATGGCGTAATACAAGCCCGCCGCGAAACCGACCGCCCCCGCCATAAACGCCAGCAGGATAAAGCCCATATGCGATATGGTAGAATAGGCGAGCATACGTTTGATATTGGCCTGCATGATGGCGGCAAGGTTGCCGACCAACAGCGATGCCACCGCCAACACGGCGAACATCTGCGACCAGTCGTGATGCACCGTGCCCAAACCGGTAACTAGGATACGGAAGGCAAAGACGACGGCGGCGATTTTCGGCGCCGTACCGACAAACGTGGCAACGGATGTCGGCGCGCCGTGATACACGTCGGGCACCCACATATGAAACGGCACCGCGCCCAGTTTGAACGCCACCGCCACGACGATAAACACCAGCCCCAGTTTCAACAGCCATTCGTTGGCAAGTTCGCTATAAGACGACGCCAAAACAGTGGCAAATTCGAGCGAACCCGTCGCGCCGTACACCATTGAAATACCGTAGAGCAGCAGGCCGGAAGCCAGCGCGCCCAAGACGAAATATTTGAGCGCGGCTTCGGCGGAGCGGCCGGAATCGCGGCGCAGCGCAATCATGGCGTAAAGCGACAGCGACAAAAGTTCCAAACCGATATAGGCGGTCAGGAAATGCGCCGCACTCACCATCACGCTCATGCCTAACAGGGCAAACAGCGACAAAGTATAAAACTCGCCTTTAAAAATACCGCGCGCCTGATTGTATGGTTTACTGTAAATAAACAACCCGAAGGTCAATCCGTACAAAACCAGCTTGGACAGGCGCGACATACCGTCGGCAATATACATTCCGTGAAACGCCAGCGTACTGCCCTGCTCCCACACTGCCAGCTGCGTAACCGCCACGATAATGACGGTCCCCAAGCTCATCAGATGGGTCAGATAGCGGTTTTTATCGCTAATCCACAGATCTGCCAGCAATACGGCAATCAGCAGCGCAAACAGCACGATTTCGGGCATGGCAGGCATTAAGTTCAAATCAATCAAGTTCATTCGCACACCTCAAATCTTGCTTTGCGCCACATGGGCAATCAAATCGTTTGCCGCCTGATGCACCACTTCGATAAATGCCTGCGGATACAGGCCCATACCCAATACCGCAACCGCCAAAATCGCCAGAATCGCAAATTCGCGGCAGTTGATGTCTTTCATATCGGCAACGTGCGGATTGCCGACCGCGCCGAAAATCACGCGCTTATACATCCACAGCGTGTAAGACGCGCCGAAAATCAGCGTCAGCGCCGCCAGTGCGCCTACCCAGAAATTCACTTTGACCGCGCCCATAATCACCATAAACTCGCCCACAAAACCCGAAGTCGCCGGCAGACCCGCGTTCGCCATTGCAAACAGCATCATAAACGCCGCAAACTTGGGCATCACGTTCACCACGCCGCCGTAATCGGCGATATTGCGCGTGTGCAGGCGGTCGTACATCACGCCGATGCACATAAACATCGCCGCCGACACGAAACCGTGCGAAATCATCTGAATAACCGCGCCTTTCAATGCCCAGTCGTTCAACTGCCCGTTAATGAACAAGAACATCCCCAAAGTAACGAAGCCCATATGGCTGATGGACGAATACGCCACCAGTTTTTTCATATCGGTCTGTACCAGCGCAACCATACCGATATACACCACCGCAATCAGGCTCAACACGATGATGACCGGCGCGAAATAGCGCGACGCATCGGGCAGAATCGGCAGGATGAAGCGCAAAAAGCCGTATGCGCCCAATTTCAGCGTAATCGCCGCCAATACCATCGAACCGCCGGTCGGCGCCTCAACGTGGGCATCCGGCAGCCAAGTGTGCACGGGGAACATCGGCACTTTCACCGCAAACGACAGGAAGAACGCCACAAACAAAAGCTGTTGCACGCCCAGCGGAATCTGTTTGATGTTTTGGAAATCCTCAATCGCAAAGCCGCCGACTTGGTAAGACAGATACACAATCGCCACCAGCATCAGCAACGAACCCATCAGCGTATAGAGAAACAGCTTCACCGACGCATACACGCGGCGCGGACCGCCCCACACGCCGATAATCAGGTACAGCGGAATCAGCATACCCTCGAAGAACACATAAAACAGCAGGGCATCCCGCGCCGAAAACGCGCCGTTAATCAGGCCCGACATGATTAAAAACGCCGCCATATACTGCGCCGGACGCTTCTGAATCACTTCCCAACCCGCCAGCACCACCATCAGCGTGATAAACGCGTTCAGAATGACAAACAGCACCGAAATACCGTCCACCCCCAGCGAGTAGTTGATTCGCAAAAGCGGAATCCACTCGTGGAACTCGGTAAACTGATAGCCGCCGCTCAAACGGTCGAAACCCGTAAACAAGGGCAGCGTTACCAAGAAACCGGCAAGCGCACCGATTAAAGCGAGCACGCGGGCAAGCGGCGCACGGCTGTCCGGCCCCGTCGCCAAAACTAGCACGCCCGCAGCGATGGGTATCCATATTGCCAAGCTGAGTAGGTAGTTGGAAGACATAGTGGTTAACCTGTGGTTAAAATAAAAATATAGTTGTATGGGTTGGTTTTTCAGACGACGTTTTTAAGAGGTCGTCTGAAAAAGATTGTTCAGGCTTCTGCTATTTATCTCAAGCTAATTCTGCCGAATCTTTCAGCCGTAGGTCGGATTCTCGAATCCGACACGCTGTACTATTTTCTTTTTCATGTCGGATACAAGTATCCGACCTACAACTTGAATGGTTTTCTTTTTCAGACGACCTCAAACACTGCCTTCTTTCTCGATCACCAAAATCCGCGCTTCGCCGCACGGATGGGCGACGTGTTCCGTGCCGATTCCTGCGTAGAAGATGTCGCCGCTTTTCAACCGAACAATGTGTTCTTCACCGTTTTCTCGGTAGTGCATATCGACTTCGCCGTCCATTACGGCAAACACTTCCTCGCCGTCATTAACGTGCCATTTGTAGGGCTGGTCCGTCCAGTGCAGGCGCACGGTAGTGCCGTTCATATTGGCAATGTCGAGTGCGCCCCATGCGTGGGGAGCGGTAAATTCGGCGGAGCGGATGGTTTGTGTGTCGGGCATTTTCGCGCCTCTTTGATTCTGTATCTAGATAAACCTGTCGATACAACTGCTTATTAAATCCCGTCATTCCCGCGCAGGCGGGAATCCAGAACGTAGATTTTAGGAAGCCTTTTCCCTTGACAGGTTTATGCGCCGATAGGTCTGGATTCCCGCCTGCGCGGGAATGACGGCGGTCAGCAAATTCCGTATCTATCCAAGTAAATCAATTATGACCGAAATGTTGGCTACGCCCCGTCGGCACGGTTGGTTTCCATCTCCAGTTTAATGAATGCATCAATCATACTGCGCCAAACTGCTTCGGCTACTTCGGGCGACAAACCGGCCTTTTCGGCATAGGCACGGCGCGAGGCAATCACTTGTGCCACCCGTTCGGGCGCGGAAACCGCCTGCATATCGTTTTTAGGTTTCAGACGGCCTGCCTGCCGTACCAGCTTCTGCCGGCGGGCGAGTAATTCTATTAATTCCTTGTCCAAACCGTCGATGGCTTCGCGGACTTCTTCTAGGGTTTGCGGTAATTTGTCTTCAACCATTGTTTCTCGTGTTTCCTTTTTCAGACGCCCTCTAGACCGACTACGGACAGGTCGTCTGAAAATCCGCCTTTATCTGAACAATCCCCAGAAGGTCATGCCGAGCAATACCAATACGCCGAACACCATAGCGGCGGCGTAGGTGTAGATAAAGCCGGTTTGGACTTTGCGTATCTGAGCGGCAATCGCGCCGACCAGTTTGGCGGAGCCGTTGACGATGCCGTTGTCGATAATGGCGGTATCGCCGACTTTCCAGAAGAAGTTGCCCAATGCACGCGTGCCTTTGGCGAAGACGTTGAAATACAGGGCGTCGAGGTAGTATTTGTTTTCAAACAAAACGTAAACCGGACGGAACGCCTGCGCAATTTTGGCGGGCAGGTGCGGCAGTTTGACGTACAAAAGCCATGCGCTCAATACGCCGGCGATAGCGAGATAGAGGACGGGCGAATGCAGGCTGTGCGACACCATTGCCAATGCGCCGTGGAACTCTTCTTTCATGATGTGCATGGTCGGATGCGCGTCGGCATTGACGAAAATCACCTCTTTGAAGAAATCGCCGTAGAGCATGGGTTCGATGGCGATGTAGCCGATGATGACGGACGGAATGGCAAGCAGAATCAGCGGCAGGATAACGACCAGCGGGCTTTCATGCGGATTGTCGTTTTTGCCCAAGCCGTGATGTTCTTCGCCATGATGATCATCATGATGCTCAGGCAGGCTGCGCCATTTTTCTTCGCCGTGGAACACCATAAAGTATTGGCGGAACGCGTAAAACGCGGTAACGAACACGCTGGCGAGGACGGCAAAATAGGCAAAGCCACTGCCCGGCAGGGTGCTGTATTTCGCCGCTTCGATAATCGAATCTTTGGAGTAGAAGCCGGAGAAGAACGGCGTACCGATCAGCGACAAGTTACCGATCAGCATGGTCAGCCAAGTAATCGGCATGTATTTTTTCAGATTGCCCATGTGGCGCATATCTTGGTCGTGGTGCATACCGATAATGGCGCTACCCGCCGCCAAGAACAGTAAGGCTTTAAAGAAGGCGTGGGTCATGACGTGGAACATCGCCACGGAATAGGCGGACGCGCCCAGAGCCACGGTCATATAACCCAGTTGCGACAGGGTGGAATACGCAACCACGCGCTTGATGTCGTTTTGAATCACGCCCAAGAAGCCCATAAACAGGGCGGTAATCGCGCCAATCACCATGATGACCGACAGCGCGGTGCTGCTCATTTCGTAAATCGGCGACATGCGCGACACCATGAACAGACCCGCCGTAACCATCGTCGCGGCGTGAATCAATGCGGAAATCGGCGTCGGGCCTTCCATCGAATCGGGCAGCCAGACATGCAGCGGGAACTGAGCCGATTTACCCATCGCGCCCACAAACAGGAGCAAACAGGTTACAGTAATCAAAGACCATTCCACACCGGGGAAAAGCTGGATGGTGGCATTTTGTACGGTGGGCAGATAAGCGAATACGTCCTGATAGCGCAAGCTGCCGCCGAAATAGGCAAGTACCAAGCCGATACCGAGCAAAAAGCCGAAGTCGCCGACGCGGTTGATCAAAAAGGCTTTCAGGTTGGCGAAAATCGCGCTCGGACGTTTGAAATAGAAACCGATCAAGAGATACGACACCAAGCCCACCGCTTCCCAACCGAAGAAGAGCTGGATGAAGTTATTGCTCATAATCAGCATCAACATGCTGAATGTAAACAAGGTGATATAGCTGAAGAAGCGTTGATAGCCGATTTGTTCATCGTGCATATAGCCGATGGTGTAGATATGCACCATCAACGACACGCCCGTTACCACGACCATCATCATCGCCGTCATCGTATCAACCAAAAAACCGACGGAAAAATCCAAACCGCCCATCGTCAGCCAGGTATAGACATTCTCGTCAAACTTGGCACGGCTGCCGTCGATAAAGCCCCACAGCACATAGGCCGACAACACGGCGGACACCGCCACGCCGAGTATCGTAACCGTATGCGCTCCGGCACGTCCGATTTTATTGCCGAACAAACCCGCAATCAGCGAGCCTGCCAAAGGCACGAGGGCAATGATGAGATATAAAGTCATGTCGTTCATTTTGGATGAACCTTTTTGATTTTAGGAATTTTCTAAACTTCAGACTGCCCGAAAGGTTTTTTAGATTGGCTTGCCAATTCGACACTTTCAAGCTGTCTTCGTATCTTTATTAATGGGCTTTCAACCCATACTGCACGCTAAATACTCAAATCTGATAAAGCAGCCCTTCAAAACAACGGGCTTTAATTGGTCATGTTATTTTTTCGTCGGGGGTTAGCCCAACCTACCGCATCAGGTCGTCTGAAACAGTCTGAAATCGCTTTTCAGACGACCTTCAGCCTTTCTCATACCCTTCGTAATAATATGACTGCTCAATACCTTTAAAGATGATTTCACGGTTGTCCACATCGTCGGTCAGGTTGTCCTTTAACAGAAAGCGCAGTTCTAAATCGTTGACGGGGCTGCGTTCCATCGCCTGCAAATACAGAGTTTTGCTTACATTTTGCCAGTTTACGACTTTTTTCAGGTTTTTCTTCAGCACCAAGTCCAGCCAGATGCGGGTACTTCTGCCATTACCCTCCAAAAACGGATGAGCAATGTTCATTTCAACATATTTGGCGATGATTTCTTCAAAAGTCCGCTCGGGCATCTGCTCGATTTTAACCAAGGCCTCTTTTAAATACATGGCGTTGGCAAAACGGAAACCGCCTTTGGAAATGTTGTCTTCCCTGATTTGACCCGCAAAATCATATAAGCCGCCGAACAGGTAACGGTGAATCTGTTGCAGGCCCGCGGTGGTACCGACTTCGATACTGTCGACGTCGCCGCTTTCAAACAGGCGGCAGGCATTGTGCAGGCTTTGTTCGTCTATGGACTTCATCGTTTTTCCTATCGGGTTTTCAGACGGCATCGGCGCCTTTTCGGGCCTCGACCAAACCTACCTTTATTACCCTTTCAACTCGTCCAAATCGGCAACATTAATCGTTTGTCGGTTGCGGTACACCAGCACCATAATCGCCAAACCGATGGCGGATTCGGCAGCGGCGACGGTCAGTACGAAGAATACGAAAATCTGTCCGGCGGTATCGCCCAAATGCTGCGAGAAGGCGATAAAGTTGAAGTTTACCGCCAAGAGCATCAGCTCGATGGACATCAGCAAGACCAGCACGTTTTTGCGGTTCATAAAGATACCCATCGCGCTGATACCGAACAGGAGCGCGCCCAATACCAAATAATGCGTCAAGGTAATCATGCTTTGCCCTCCTCTTTCGGCTTGAGGTCGTCTGAAACTTCGTTTTCTTCGGCAGATTCGATTTGCGGTTTTACGGCTTCCATTTTCACCAAGCGCATACGGCCTTGGTCGGCGCGCACTTTAACTTGGTCGGCAGGATCCATGCGTTTCGGATTGGTGGTTTTGCGGTGAACCAGCGCAATCGCCGCCACCATACCCAACAGCAGCAATACCGCCGCCAGTTCGAACGGCAACAGGTATTCGGTATAAATACGGCTGCCCAAATCGCGAATGTTGTTGTAATCGGCAGGAATGTCTTTCATCAAACCAAACGCGGCAAGGTCGGTTTTAGGGTTGACCAGAATCAGGATCAGCGCAACCGCCAACAGCGTACCGACGACACCGGCAACAGGCGCATGACGCCAGAAACCGGCACGCATTTCTTCAATGTCGATGTTCAACATCATCACAACGAACAGGAACAACACCATCACAGCGCCGACATACACGACCACCAGCGTAACGCCCAAAAACTCCGCCTGCATCAGCATCCAAATCATCGCGCTCACGCAGAAGGTCAGCACCAGATGCAAAGCGGCATGGACAGGGTTTTTCGCAGTAACGGTACGCAGCGCGCCGTATAGGACGATGGCGGCAAGGATATAGAACAGAATCGCGGAAAAAGTCATTCGTCTGCTCCTTAGCGGTACGGCGCGTCAGCGGCTTTGCGTTTGGCGATTTCGGCTTCGTATTTGTCGCCGATTGCCAAGAGGATCGGCTTGGTCATGTACAAGTCGCCTTTTTTCTCGCCGTGGTATTCAAAAATATGCGTTTCCACAATCGCATCGGTCGGGCAGGCCTCTTCGCAGAAGCCGCAGAAGATGCATTTGGTCAGGTCGATGTCGTAACGCGTGGTGCGGCGCGTGCCGTCTTCGCGTTCTTCCGATTCGATATTGATCGCCATTGCCGGACACACCGCCTCGCACAATTTACACGCGATGCAGCGTTCCTCGCCGTTCGGATACCGCCGCTGCGCGTGCAGACCGCGGAAACGCACGGATTGCGGCGTTTTCTCTTCGGGGAAATAAATCGTGTCTTTGCGGGCGAAAAAGTTTTTGAGCGTTACGCCCATGCCCTTTACCAACTCGCCGAGCAAGAAAGTTTTTACTAAATTAGCCATATTCTGTTCCCTCAAAACAGGGATTCCGTTAAATATTCAAAACTGCGTTTTCAGACGACCTTGATACGTCGTCTGAAACTTATTTCCACAAATTCAGCGGCGAAATCATCCACAGACCCAAAATCACGATATAGGCGAAGCCGATGGGAATCAGCACTTTCCAGCCCAAGCGCATGATTTGGTCGTAGCGGTAGCGCGGGAAGGTGGCGCGTATCCACAGATACCAGTACAGCACCGCCGCCATTTTCACGAACATCCAAAATGCGGAAGGCGTACCGATCAAGCCCCAGCTTTGCGGGAATGGGGACAGCCAGCCGCCGAGGAACATCAGCGAGGTCAGCGCGGCAATCAGGATCATGAAAATGTATTCGGCAAGGAAGAACAGCGCGAACGCGAAACCGGAATATTCGACGTGGTGTCCGGCAACGATTTCGGATTCGCCCTCTGCCACGTCAAACGGTGCGCGGTTGGTTTCGGCAACGGCGGAAATCAGATAGACGATGAAGATGGGGAAGAGCGGCAGCCAGTTCCACGAGAACACGGAACCGCCCGCGATGCCTTTTGCCTGCGCGGCAACGATGTCGGAGAAGTTCATGCTGCCCGATACCATCACGACGCACACCAGCGCGGCACTCATGGCAATTTCGTAGGAGATGCTTTGCGCGGAAGCACGCATTGCACCCAAGAACGAATATTTAGAGTTGGAAGCCCAGCCCGCGATGATCACGCCGTAAACCGACAGCGAGGTAATCATCAGGATGTACAAAAGGCCTATATTGATATTGGCCAGCACCCATTCTTCGTTGAACGGAATCACCGCCCACGCCGCGAAAGACGGGGCGAGCGACATAATCGGGCCGATGTAGAACAGGGCTTTGTTTGACAGCTTCGGACGGGTTACTTCTTTAAACAAGAGTTTGAACACGTCGGCAAACGGCTGAATCAGACCCCACGGGCCGGTTACGTTCGGGCCGACGCGAAGCTGCATAAATCCAATGACTTTACGTTCGAAATAAGTAAGGTAGGCAACGGTCAGAATCAGCGGAATCAGGATAATCACGATTTTGACGATGACGGACACCACCAAGCCTACGGTGATGCCCAAATCGCCCAGACCGAGCGTTGCGGCAAAGAGGTTTTGGAACCATTCCTGCATAATCAAGCTCCCGCCAGTTCAATAGTGTCCATCAACGCACCCAGCGCGGCATTTTCGGTATGCAGCGGCAGATGCACCACGTTTTCAGGCAGTCCGGCATCGGCTTTGACCATCACGGACACGCCTGCGCCGTTTTGTTTGGCGATGGCGGTTTGCCCGTCTTGCAGACCTAAGCGCGCCAAAGTGTTCGGATGCACGCGCGCGGCAGGCACGGCGGCATGGCTGGTCGCCTGCAACGGCGCGGAACGGCGCACGATGGCATCGGTGTGATAGATGCCGACTCCGCCCACACGCACAAGGCGGTTTGAGGTCGTCTGAAAATCTTTTTGAGCCGAAGCGGCGCGGTTGTTCAGTTTGGACGACAGGCTTTCCGCATCCAGCGCGTCTTTCAAAATCGCGGCGGTATCGTGGTATTCAAAGCCTTGCAGGTCAAACAGGTTGCCCAATACGCGCAACACTTTCCACAGCGGACGCGAATCGCCGAAACCTTGAACGACACCGTGGAAGGATTGCAGACGGCCTTCCATATTGATGAAGCTGCCCGAGGTTTCGGTAAACGGCGCGATCGGCAGCAATACGTCGCACACGTCCAGCAGCGTTTCGCTGACAAACGGCGTAAACGCCATCACGCTTTTCGCCTGTTTCAACGCGGCTACGGCTTTTGCACCGTCCGCCGTATCGATTTCAGGCTCGACGTTGAGCAGCAAGACTGCCTGTTTCGGCGCGTTTGCCATTTCGGCAACGCTCTCGCCGGAGTTCACGCCCAAAACGTCCGCACCGACGCTGTTGGCGGCTTGCGGCAAAATACCCAGTACCGCGCCGGTCGCATCCGCCAGCTCTTGTGCGGCGGCGTAAATCGCGGCGTAATCGGGATGGTTTTGCACTTCCGCACCCAAAATCACCGCTGCTTTTTCAGCGTTTTTCAGGCTGGCGGTAATCGCGTGTTCCGCATCGGCAGACAGGTTTTTCAGACGACCTGCCCACTCGTCGGGATGCACCGCTTCCTGAGCCAGAAGCGGCATCAACAATTCTTCCTTGCTGCTTGCCAACACGCTCAAAGCCATGCGCTCTTTGGCAGCACGGCGCAGGCGGGCGGTCAGAAGCGGCTGTTCTTTGCGCAGGTTCGCACCGACCACCAGTACGGCTTCGTTGTCCGCCAGCGATTCGATGCTTTGTCCCAGCCATTGCGCACCATTGAGGTCGTCTGAAAGACGTTTGTCCTGTTGGCGCAGGCGGGTGGCGAAATTTTTAACGCCCAGGCCGTCGGCGAGTTTCTTCGCCAAATACATCTCTTCGACCGTATTCATCGGGTTCGCCCAAATGCCGACTTGGTTTTGGTTGCCGTCTTTGGCGATACAATCAATCGCGCTGCGGACATATTCCAGCGCGGTTTTCCAATCCACGTCCATCCACTCGCCACCCTGTTTGATTTTCGGGTTTTTCAGACGGCTTTCGTGATACAGGCCCTCGTAGGCGAAACGGTCGCGGTCGGACAGCCAGCATTCGTTAATCGCTTCGTTTTCCAGCGGCAGCACGCGGCGGACGGTATGGTCTTTGGTTTGCACAATCAGGTTGCTGCCCAAAGCATCATGTGCGGAAACGGATTTGCGGCGGTTCAGCTCCCAAGTACGCGCGTTGAAGCGGAACGGTTTGCTGGTCAGCGCGCCGACGGGGCACAAATCGATGACGTTGCCCGACAGCTCGGTTTCCACCGCTTTGCCGATAAAGGGCATGATTTCGGAGTGTTCGCCGCGATTCGCCATCGCAATTTCCTGCAAGCCGGCGATTTCTTCGGTGAATCGTACGCAGCGGGTGCAGTGGATGCAGCGGCTCATTTCCTCGGCGGAAACCAAAGGCCCCATGTCTTTGCCGACGACGGAACGTTTTTCCTCGGTGTAGCGGCTGGTGGTTTTGCCGTAGCCCACCGCCAAATCCTGCAACTGGCATTCGCCGCCCTGGTCGCAGGTCGGACAATCAAGCGGATGGTTGATGAGCAGGAACTCCATCACGCCTTCCTGCGCCTCGCGGGCTTTTGCCGAATGCGTGCGCACAATCATGCCGTCCGTTACCGGCGTGGCGCAGGCGGGCAGCGGTTTGGGGGCTTTTTCCACGTCCACCAGACACATACGGCAGTTGGCGGCGATGGAGAGCTTTTTGTGGTAACAGAAATGCGGAATATAAGTACCGAGCTTGTGCGCGGCCTCAATCACCGTCGCGCCCTGCTCCACAGATACCTGTTTGCCGTCGATTTCGATTTGTAACATGGTTCGTTCCTAGTTACGGGTATTTAATAAATAATCTTTTATGGAGGTCGTCTGAAAAATGGGGTTCAGACGGCCTTTGGAATTTGCGTTCCACTCTATGACCGCCATTTTCAGACGACCATCTAAGTGTAGTTGGCAGTTACGTTTATCCTACTTTGCCGTCATTCCCGCGCAGGCGGGAATCCATTCTTGGGTTTCGGTAACTGTTTTTCAAACATTGGTTTCTTAACTTTATACGCTGATTCCCGCCGTAGCCTGCCCTCGCGTAGGCGGGAGCTGGAATAACGACAGTTTTTAAAGTTCCAGAAATAAAACTAAACAAACAACACGCCCGACAAGTCCAACCATTCGGGATTTTGTTCTTCAATCAGTTTAATCTTCCATTCACGTCGCCATTTTTTCATTGTTTTTTCTTTGGCAACTGCTTCAGGCATATTCTCAAAAAACCCATACCACACCAAATCATGCACATCATATCGGGCAGTAAAGCCATCAACATTGACATGGTTTTTGTGCTGCCAAACCCTTTCCGGCAGATTCATGGTAACGCCGATATAGAGTGTTCCGTTTTTACCGTTTGCCAAAATATATACGGCAGGTTGCCTAGCAAGCGGATGGTTTCGCATTTATTGTTTCCTGCAATATAAACAACTTTTTTCAATATCATTTACAGCCGTTTTCATCTGAAAATATCTGCCCACTCCCGCCGTCATTCCCGCGTAGGCGGGAATCCATTTTTTGAATTTCGGCAACTGCTTTTCAAATATCGGGTTCTGTAGATTCCACTATGGATTCCCGCCTACGCGGGAATGACGGCGATGTGTTTTTCAGACGACCTTAGGATTGTTTATATTTTTCCCAAATTTTCTTTTTCTCATTGCGGTACCAATAATCCCAATCTTTTTGTTCTTTGTATAATTTTTCTGCCAATGTCCAAAATCCTTTACCAGGTTTTCGGGTTTCCTGTGAGACCACCAAAGCGCTTAACATAAAACCGTGTGCATCATATGTTGACCGACTCATCTCATCAAGGAAATTGCTCATGGCATCACCGTATGCAGGAATATCAATTGTTTTAATAGCCAATGCCAAATTTCCATAAGTGATGTCATTGCCTAGTTTCGCAACTTTCTCAATCAAATATTTCTTTGCTTCTAGTTTAGCTGCTTCCCAATCATCACAAGGGTAGCCAAAACAATTCTTTTCTGCCATTACCACCCTCCCCACTTATGCTCTTTCATCGGCCCGCCGTGTTCAATGTAATGCACAAACTCATCACGGAAATGCTTGGTAAAGCTGCGGACGGGGAAGACGGCGGCGTCGGCGAGGGCGCAGATGGTGCGGCCTGCCATTTGGTTGCCGACGGAATCCAGCAAATCCAAATCTTCCATGCGGCCCTTGCCTTCTACGATGCGGTGGACGATGCGGTAGAGCCAGCCGGTGCCTTCGCGGCAGGGGGTGCATTGACCGCAGGATTCGTCGTAGTAGAAGTAGCTTAAGCGCTCGAGGGCTTTGACCATGCACACATCTTCGTCCATCACGATAATCGCGCCGGAACCGAGCATGGAGCCGGCTTTGGAAATCGAGTCGTAGTCCATATTGGTCTGCATCATGATGTCGGCAGGCAATACGGGCGCGGACGAACCGCCGGGGATAACGGCTTTGAGTTTTTTGCCGCCGCGCATACCGCCCGCCATTCTCAGGATTTCGGCAAACGGCGTGCCTAACGGCACTTCATAGTTGCCCGGACGTTCGACGTGGCCGGAGATGCAGAACAGTTTGGTACCGCCGGCATTCGGAATGCCTTTGTCGGCAAACGCCTGACCGCCGTCACGGACGATAAACGGTACGGAAGCAAAGGTTTCGGTATTGTTGATGGTGGTCGGTTTGCCGTACAGGCCGAACGAGGCGGGGAACGGCGGTTTGAAGCGCGGCTGGCCTTTTTTGCCTTCCAGCGATTCGAGCAATGCGGTTTCTTCGCCGCAGATGTATGCACCGTAGCCATGATGGGCGAAGAGTTCGAATTCGAAGTCCGAACCTAAAATATTTTTACCCAAAAAACCTGCCGCGCGCGCCTGGGCAAGTGCGGCTTCAAATCGTTGATAACCTTCGAAAATTTCGCCGTGAATGTAGTTGTAGCCCGCTTTCGCACCCATCGCGTAACCGGCGATAATCATGCCTTCGATCAGGGCATGGGGGTTGAACATGATGATGTCGCGGTCTTTAAACGTACCCGGTTCGCCTTCGTCGGTGTTGCAGACGACGTATTTTTCGCCGGGGAAGGAACGGGGCATAAAGCTCCATTTCAAGCCGGTCGGAAAGCCCGCACCGCCGCGCCCGCGCAGACCGGAAGTTTTGACTTCGTCAATCACGTCGGTTTGCGAGATGTTTTCGGACAGGATTCTACGCAGCGCGCTGTAACCGCCGCGTTTGACGTATTCGTCCAATGTCCAGCAGTCGGGATTGGCGGTATCCACTTGGTCAAAAATCACGCCTGATTGGTAAATAGCCATTTTTGGTGTGCCTGTTCGTTTTCGTATCGGTTGCGGCCGCTGTTTCAGACGACCTTTAATCACTTTTGTTGGATCTCGACCACTTTGCTTGTCTGCCGTCATTCCCGCGCAGGCGGGAATCCATCCTCAATGGTAAGCAATGTCTTATTAAATTCTGAAACCGAATCTTACCGGTGGATTCCCGCCTGCGCGGGAATGACGGCATTTCGGTGTCTCCGTAGGTCGGATTCTTGAATCCGACATTTTGCCTCTTTACCCACTCTGTCGGATACAAGTATCCGACCTACGTTTAAATCGTCGTTTCAGACGACCTACTCCAACTCCGCCAGTTTCCTCTCAATCGCCTCTTCAGTCATAAAGCTGCACATGCTGTGGTTGTTTACCAGCATAACGGGGGCGTCGCCGCATGCGCCCATGCATTCGCCTTCGACGAGTGTGAATTTGCCGTCGGGCGTGGTTTCTCCGTAGTCGATACCGAGTTTTTTCTTCAGGTATTCGCCGGTATCCATGCCGCCGCGCAGGGCGCAGGGAAGGTTGGTGCAGACGGTCAGTTTGTATTTGCCGACCGGCTCGAGGTCATACATATTGTAGAAAGTGGCGACTTCGTATGCCTGCGCCGGCGTGATGCCGATGTAGTCGGCAACAAATTCGATGGTTTCGGGGGCGAGCCAGCCTTTTTCGGTTTGGGCGATACGCAACGCACCCATGATGGCGGAACGGCGTTGGTCGGCGGGATATTTCGCCAACTCGATGTCGATTTGTTTTAAGGATTCTGCGGATAACATTATCGGTCAACCTCCCCGAATACGATGTCCTGCGTACCGATAATGGCGACGACGTCGGCGAGCATGTGGCCTTTTGCCATTTCGTCCATGCCTTGCAAATGTGCGAAGCCGGGTGCGCGGATTTTCAGGCGGTAGGGTTTGTTCGCGCCGTCTGAAATGATGTAAACGCCGAACTCGCCTTTCGGGTGTTCGACAGCGGTATAGGTCTCGCCCTCGGGAACGTGCATACCCTCGGTAAAGAGTTTGAAATGGTGAATCAGGTCTTCCATACCTGTTTTCATTTCGGTGCGTTTGGGCGGGGCGAATTTATGGTTTGTGGTGATGACCGGGCCGGGATTCACGCGCAGCCAGTCGGAACATTGTTTGATGATGCGTACGGATTGGCGCATTTCTTCCATACGGCAAAGGTAGCGGTCGTAGCAGTCGCCGTTGACGCCGACGGGGATGTCGAAATCCATTTGGTCGTACACTTCATACGGTTGTTTCTTACGCACGTCCCATTCCACGCCCGAACCGCGCAGCATGACGCCGGTAAAGCCTTTTTGCATGGCGCGCTCGGGGGAGACAACGCCGATGCCGACGGTACGCTGTTTCCAGATGCGGTTGTCGGTCAGGAGGGTTTCGAGTGTATCGATGTTTTTCGGGAAACGTTCGCAGAAGGCATCGATAAAGTCGAGCATGGTGCCTTCGCGGGATTCGTTGAGCTGCTTCAGTACTTTGGCGTTGCGGAATTTGCTGCTTTCGTATTTGGGCATAAAGTCGGGCAGGTCGCGGTAAACGCCGCCGGGACGGAAGTAGGCTGCGTGCATACGCGCGCCGGAAACGGCTTCGTACAAGTCCATCAGCTCTTCGCGGTCGCGGAAGGCGTAGAGGATGGCGGTCATCGCACCGATGTCGAAAGCGTGCGAACCGATGCCCATCAGGTGATTGAGGATGCGCGTTACTTCGGCGAACATGACGCGGATGTATTGGGCGCGGATAGGCACATCAATTCCGGCGAGTTTTTCTACCGCCAAGCAGTATGCCTGCTCGTTGACCATCATGGAAACGTAGTCCAGCCTGTCCATATAAGGCAGGGCTTGCAGGTAGGTTTTGGTTTCCGCCAGTTTCTCTGTACCTCGGTGCAAGAGGCCGATATGCGGGTCGGCACGGACGATTTGTTCGCCGTCTAACTCCAAAATCATACGCAATACGCCGTGCGCCGCAGGGTGTTGCGGACCGAAGTTGATGGTGTAGTTTCTTAATTTATTGGCCACCGTAGTTCTCCTCACGGACGATACGCGGCGTGATTTCGCGCGGCTCGATGGTAACGGGTTGGTAAATCACGCGTTTTTGTTCTTCGTCGTAACGCATTTCCACATAGCCGGAAATCGGGAAGTCTTTGCGGAACGGATGTCCGACGAAGCCGTAATCGGTCAGAATGCGGCGCAGGTCCGGGTGATTGTTGAACATAATGCCGTACATATCGAAGGCTTCGCGCTCGTACCAATCCGCGCTGTTATAAACGGGAACTACGGATTCGACCACGGGGAAATCGTCGTCTGAAACCCAGACGCGCACGCGGATGCGCTGATTGTTTTTAACGGAAAGAAGCTGGCTGACAACGGCGAAGCGTTTGCCCTGCCATGCTTCGTTTTTGTAAGTGCTGTAATCGACGCCGCACAAATCGACCAAAAGCTCGAAATGCAGTTCTTCATGGTCGCGCAGCGTAGTCATCACTGAAACATAGTGTTCGGGCAGACACTCGACGGTAATCTCGCCCAAAGCGGAAATGACTTTGCTTGCCTGATTGCCCAAAACGCGGCTGACGGTTTCGTATAAGTTTTGAATGCTTGCCATATCGTTCCCCCCCTACTCGTCCCGCGCGATGGTGGAAGTGCGCTTGATTTTTTGTTGGAGCTGCATCAGGCCGTAAATTAGGGCTTCCGCAGTCGGCGGGCAACCCGGTACATAAACGTCTACCGGCACGACACGGTCGGCACCGCGCACGACGGAATAAGAATAATGATAGTAGCCGCCTCCGTTGGCACACGAACCCATAGACAATACCCAGCGCGGCTCGGCGAGCTGGTCGTACACACGGCGCAGGGCGGGCGCCATTTTATTGGTGAGCGTACCCGCCACAATCATCAGGTCGGCCTGACGGGGCGACGGACGGAAAATAATGCCGAAACGGTCAAGGTCGTAACGCGCCATACCCGCGTGCATCATTTCCACGGCGCAGCAGGCCAAGCCGAAAGTAACCGGCCACAACGAACCGGTACGCATATAGTTCAGCACCGTATCCGCGCTGGTGGTGATGAAACCTTTTTTCAAAACGCCTTCTATTCCCATTCCAGCGCACCTTTTTTCCATTCGTAAACAAAGCCTACCGTCAGAACGACGATAAACACCAGCATAGACCAGAAGCCGTATGCGCCCAATTCTTTGAACACCACCGCCCACGGCAGCATAAACGCAACCTCCAAATCGAAGAGGATGAACAGGATGGCGACGAGATAATAACGCACGTCAAACTTCATCCTGGCGTTTTCAAAGGGTTCGAAACCGCATTCGTAAGCCGCGTCTTTTTCGGCGTAGTGGTGTTTCGGACCTAAAATCGTGCCGAGCAGGATAAACAGCACGCCGGCCGCAAGGCCGACGAGGATGAATACGAGGACGGGAAAGTAACTGGCCAACATGGTTTTATGCCTAACTGGTTGACAGACAAATCTTAATATCCTGCTATTTTATCGAATTTCAAAATCCATTAAAAGGTAAATGTCAGCCAACTCTCAAAAAAAAGCTTAATAAATTCAATAAGTTTATGATAACGATTCTTATTTATATTTATTGCAACGATTTATTTCGTTCCTAGAAATTTTTTGTCTCACTCCTTCATCAAACCTTTTTTCCAGTTTTCCAGGCAAATCTTCCCCATATGATTTTCAGACGACCTTTTCTAAGAAATCCGACCCCCTGCACAAACCATTTGCATGCTTTAACATCACGACATCTTGTTTTTACTGCAAATGGCCATATTATTCATAAACTTACAACAAAAGGATTACTATGATGAATTTCAATAACCTACTCAATCAAATTTTAGGGACGATACAGAAAAACAACCGCTCCGCATCCCATGATACACCGTTTAATTCTTTCGGCAGCGGCGCTTTGATAGCAGGACTCGCTTCCATGCTGATGAAAAGAAAAAATACCCAAAAACTGGCTAAAGCAGGCTCGGCTGCTGCATTGGGTTATATCGCCTACAAAGGTTATCAAAACTGGCAGCAAAACCGCAACCAACCGCCATTGCCGCAACAGGCATTTGAACCCGTGGGACAAACTGCCGAAAACCACAGCCGCGTCATCCTGCGAACCATGATTGCAGCGGCTGCATCAGACGGATTGATTGATGAAGCGGAAAAACAGTCTATAGCGCGTGAAAGCGGCTCGGATCCTGAAACAGCAGCCTGGCTTGCTGCCGAATATGAAAGGCCGGCGACTGTAGAAGAGCTTGCCGCAGCCGTCGGCGGCGATGAAGCTTTGGCCGCGGAAACTTATCTGGCGGCAAGATTGGTGTGTGCCGATTTATCCCGTAAAGAAATCGTATTTTTAAGCCGACTGTCGCAAGCCTTGAACCTGGATGACCAGCTGGTGGAAAATTTAGAAAAACAGCTTGACTTGGCTTAATAGTAATTAGGCAGACTCAAATATAAAAAGATAGTAATTAGGCAGACTCAAATATAAAAAGATAGTAATTAGGCAGACTCAAATATAAAAAGGTCGTCTGAAAACCACAATTTAGGGTTTTCAGACGACCTTTTTATTTCTGTAAGCATTATTGCGTTTGTGCAGCTTTTTGCTTTTCCGCTTCTTCGATTTTACGGTCGTCTTCGTAATCCGAGCGTAAGAGCCTGTCGAAACGGATAGTATATTTCAACTCACCGCCGGAAGAGCGGCTGCCGATGCGGGCAACGGCTTGGATCGCCCTTGTGAGCTGGTAGACGAGTTTGACGGACTGTTCGGCGCTGGAAATACCGTATTCGTAACCTGCGTAGAGATTGCCGGTGATTTGTTTGCCGACAGTAAACATCTGTTCGGCGGGATTGAGTTCGCCGGTTTGGGCGTTGCGGCTGCGTTGGCTGGTAATGCCCAAATCGTCGACCAGTCCGAGCCTGTCGTTGACTTGTCCGGCAAGCAGCGCGCCTGCTGCTGCGGAAAGCGCGGCATTGTCGCCGTCGCTGCCGCTGCTGGCGCGGTTGAGGATGAGCCAAGAGAGTTTGTCTTTTTCACTCATCGCTTCTTTGGCAACAAGGGTCACGCGCGGATTGGCGAGACTGCCGAGGACTTCGACGCCTGCACCAACAGGGGAAAGGCGGCGTTCGGCGCGGATGTTCAGGTTGGGGTTGTTGAGCGGGCCGACGAAAGAAACCGTCCCTTTGGTGATGTCGAGATCTTGTCCGTAAGCTTTGTAGCGGCCTTTGACGACTTTCACCGTACCGACGCCCTGGACGGTTTCACCCGGTCGGGAAGTGATGCTCAACCTGCCGCCTATGGTTACGTCTGCGCCGTAGCCGACAAAACGGATGTTGTCGTTGAGGTTGAGCATGAGATTGAGGCTGATGGGCGTAACTGATGAGCTGTGTGTTTTCTCTTCTCCTAACACAACAACATCGTCATCCAATGTGGGCATAGAGGATTTTTGCGAACCGAACATACCGTAGTCACTGTCTAAGGTTCCATTGAGAATGAGGCCTCTGGCCTGGTTGTATTGCACTTTCGCACTGCCGGAAAGGCGTAAACGGCGGTTTGGGCGGGACAAGGTGTCGTATTTGTTGAAAACCACATCAACATCAACATCGGGGTCGGAATTCGCAATATTGACTACCCCTTTGAGTTCAAGCGTGCCGCCTTTATGGAACTTCAAACTGTCGATTATCCAGCGTTGTCCCTGCAAATGGGAACGTAAAACGCCGTTGTCGAGAATAAGGCCTTGGGGTTGGTTGCGGTAGTAGAGGTTTTCGCCGTTGAGCGTACCGGAAAGTTGCGGCTCACCTACGCGTCCGCCGAGGCTGACGGCGGCGTTCAGACGACCTTTGACAGTTTGTCCGACGGGTAGGAAATTGCGGAAGACTTCGAGGTCGGCGACGTTGAGATTGAGTCTGCCGCTCAAAGGCGAGGCGTCTAGACTTGAACCCTGTCCGATGTTTACCGTGCCGTCGGCGGAGCCGTAGTTGCTGTTGCCTTTCAGGATAGCGGCAACGGTAGGTGCGCCGATACGCCCGCCTATGGTGGCGGCAGCGTTCAGACGACCTGTAATGTTTTGTGCGGTGGCGGGCAGGAAGGGTTTGATTGCGCCCAGATCCGGGATATTGAGGTTGATTTTGCCGCTTACCGGCGCGTTGGCGATTTTATTGCCGAACTGCTGGCTGACGCCCAGATTGGCGTTGACGCTGCCGAAACGGGTGCTGCCGTCAAGCGTACTGTCGATGCGGCCGTTTTGGAAACGGGTGCGCAGGGAGAGCGCGCTCAAGCCCAGAGGCATCTGTTTTTTCGGGTCTTTGTTCGGCAGGATGATGTCGCCGCTTTGACGGTTGATGTTGAGGTAGCCGCGGGCGTTTTGACTGTACGCCAAATCCCAATCGCCGCCGAGTACCAAGTTGTGTTCGACGGGGATTTTGACAAAGTTTTGCAACTCGGTGATGTGCAGGCTTTGCACGCTGCCCTTGCTGGTGATGCCGGCTTTTTTGTCCCAAACGAAGTTTTGCAGATTGAGGCTGCCGCCCATTGCGCTCCAACGCGCCGCGCTCATGGAAACACGCTCCGCACCTGCTTCAAGGTTCATGCGGTTTTGCAGTTTGAGGTTGAACGCGCCGCCGATGTCGAGCGTGTCCACGCTGCCCTTCCACTGATTGAAGTCTTTGTTCAGACCGCCTGCCGCGTTGACTTCAAATTTGTAGGGTTTGCCGTCCAACGCCATGCTGCCGGTGCCGTGTAGGCGGTGTTGCGCACCCGTGCCGTTGAGCGACAGGTTGACCGCATCGATGACGGTTGAGCCGCCGGAAAGGGCGATATGGCTGCCTTTGATGTCGGCGGCAAGCGGACGGTTGATGTCGGGCGTGCCTTTGAGTTTGAAGTCAAGCATACGGATGTTGACGGCATCGCCGACACGCAGCGCACGCGCTTCGCCGGAGAGGTCGGCTTCGTAGGTTTCCAGCCCGCCCTTGAGGTCGCCTGAAATATAGCCGCGCGTATTGAGCAGCCCGCCCAGTCCGAAGCCGAAACGGGAAAGGTCGGGAGCGGTGATGTCGATATTGAGGTGGTCGCCTTTTTTACCGAAGCTGCCGTTGGTTTTGACGATATTGTTGCCCAAACGCAAATCGGTTAGCGCGCGCGGGAGGTGTCCGGATTCGTAAACGACGTCGGCTTTGCCGCTGAGGGGTACATTATTTAACGTACTCGGCGCAAACTGCATTTTGCCCGCGAATTTTTCTTTCGCCAGCTCGCCTGAGAGATTGATGGTGCCGTTGACGCTGCCGGCGGGCAGTTTCGGGCCGAGGCGGGAAGGATTGAACGCCTTGCTGGCAATATCGAGCTTGAGCAGGCGGTCTTTGAAAAGCTCGAGCGAACCTTGCGCCATCAGTTCGCCGCCGTTTTGCGGAGCGACGCGGACGCGGTCGAGTTTGAGGGTGCGCTGTCCGAGTTTTCTGTCGGTGGCGAAAGACAACAGGCCGGAAAGTTGCGCGTTGCTGCTTTCAAGATTCCAGTCCACAGCGGGCGAGGCGGTTTCGCCTTTGACACCGATAAACCCGTTCCACTGACCGGCAACATTGGTGCGGACGAGGTCGTCTGAAACGAGGTTGTTCACATTAATCTTGAGCGCAAGCGCGTTTTTCACCGTATCGACCGTACCGGCAACATTGAACGAACCTTCCTCCAACAGCCCGATTTCAGACTCTTGGACAGTCACCACGCCGTTGTCGTTGATGGTGAAGTCCGCCAAAATATTGCGCACCGGAATGGCATTGTCATCGGCGAAACCCGCCGCCTTGTTTTCCAAGTCGAGCGAGCCGTCCAGCGCGATGCCGTGGGTAAACGAAGGCACGACGGTCGCGTCAAACGTCAGGTTTGCCTTAGGCAGCGACGGCTGGAAAGCGGTCGGGTTGATGTTGAAACCCTTGATCAGCACCTCGCCGATCATCTTGTCCAACGAAGCCGCGAAGGGATGCAGTGTAGATTTCGCCGACAAATGCACATCATCGCCGTCCAGAAGTACATCCGCCTGAACATCCTGCAGGCTTCCCCGAAGCTGCGCCAAACTGTCTATTGTCCTGCCTTCCAGCTCGCCCTTCGTCCGAATCATCGTATCGAGCGCAAACGGCTTTTGCAGCCCGACCACCGCCGAACCCGTCGAATGGCTCCACGGCGTATCGAGGGTTTTCAAATCCAAGCGGTGTTCTTTTTGATCGTAATGGTATGCCGCATTCAGATGGTCGAGATAGACCGTCTGCGTGTCAAAATTTTTGCCTACGCTGAGCCTGCCCGTCGCAAAACGGTCGATGAAAACCAACACAGGCAAATCAATGCTCTCAGGCAGTCCCGTAGACGGCTTTTCTTCTTTCGGCGGCGTCGGCTTCGGCACGACCGCAATGTCGCCCGCCACAATTTCGGTAATGTGCAGGCTGCGCTGAAACAGCTCGGACGGCTCCCAATCAAAACGGAACGCACTGATTTTCACATCCGCCCCATCCGTTTCAATCATCCACTTATCGCCGTGAAAACCCTTAACCAGCGTACCTTCCAGCGTTTCCGAAGCAATCTTCACGCCAAACCACGACGGAATCTTGTACAAACCGAAACGCAAGCCCGATTCCGTCCCCACCAGCCAAGCAATAAAGCCCGCCAGCGCACACACCAGCACAACCAACGTCAGCAACAAACCCCGCAACCGGCGTCTCTTGCGCTTGGGCGGGGTGGGTTGTGTTTCAGACGACGTAGGCACACTATTTAGCGTTTCTTGGGTTTCTTGGACTGCTGTTTCGGACATCTTGGCTTTCTTGTATGACTTAACGGCTTCTCAAAACTCCGCCGCATCCGACGGAATCGACTTTTCAGACGACCTCATATTATATAAGTACAGGCCGTTTGAAAAAAGGATAATCATATCCCATTGCGGCGAATTGTGCTTGGGAAAGACAGCATTTCAGGTTTCAGACGGCCCATATACCCGAACGCCATGTTCACAGCGGTAAAATGCCAACAAATGTATAGTGGATTAACTTTAAACCAGTACGGCGTTGCCTCGCCTTAGCTCAAAGAGAACGATTCTCTAAGGTGCTGAAGCACCAAGTGAATCGGTTCCGTACTATCGTACTGTCTGCGGCTTCGTCGCCTTGTCCTGATTTTTGTTAATCCACTATAAAAAGGTCGTCTGAAAAGACTGCGGCAGTTAAACCCACATTTTCAGACGACCTCTGCCTATTTCAGCAACCCAACGCAAATCAATGAAAAGAAACGCGTCAAGTTGCCTTAAGCTGCGGCTTACCTTCCCGACAATACCGCCGCACCTGCTTTTGCGACGCTTTCGTCTTCATCGACCGAGCCGCCGCTCACGCCGACGCTGCCGACGATAACGCCGTTTTTATCCACCAGCAGCACACCGCCGGCAAAAATCACCAAACCATCATTGGTCACCTCAATGCCGTAAAGCTCGCCGCCCGGCTGCGAAGCCTTGCCCAAATCGCGGGTGGACATATTGAAATAGCGTGCCGTTTTCGCCTTTTTCTGCGCAATATCGATGCTGCCGATAAACGCGTCGTCCATACGCGCAAACGCCTTCAAATTACCGCCCGCGTCCATGACCGCGATATTCATCGGCACCTTGATTTCACGCGCCTTTTTCATCGAAGCCTGCACCACCGCCTGCGCCTGGGCCGTCGTCAAATCGCCCGGCAGCGTTTTGGTCAAACCCGCCGAAAACGCCGGCGCACCCAATGCCAAAGTACACAACAATGCAACTGATTTTATGCCGCGCATAACTGTCTCCTTGTATTGATTGAATCAATGAAAGGTGCTGCAATTTTGATTGTATGCCTGTCGGCGGGAAGAATAAAGGTCGTCTGAAAACCTGATTTTCAAGTTTTCAGACGACCTCGGATGGGTTTTGGGTTTCAAACAACGTATGCCCACAGTTTCAGCAGGCCGGATTCTCCAATTCGAATCTTACCCCTGCTTCTGGATAATATGCACTTCACTAACAAAGCCTTCGAAACCGTTGACCTTGATGTAGTCGCCGACTTTAAACGGACGGAACAGAATAATCAGCGCGCCGGCGGCAAAGTTCGACAGTTGGTTTTTCAGCGGCAAAGCCACCGCCAAGCCCGCGCCGCCGATTAAGGCGGTAACCGACGTGGTCGGAATGCCCGGCTTGCCCAGTGCGGCAATGATAATCAGGATTAACAGACCGATATTGTCTACATTGCCTAGAAAGCTCAACGGCGTTCTGTCCACTTTGGCACGGGTCAACGCAGCTTTCATCAAAATAACAAGGCGGGAGGCTATCCATCTGCCGACAAAGAAAATCGCCAACGCCGCAACGAGGTTGGTACCGAATGCCATATCGGTTTAAACGAGACGTTCCCAGCCTGAGAATGAAGAGAGGTTTTCAAGATCGAAATTCATGATTTTTATTTATGGTTAAAGGAGGGTTGGAAATTTGGATATTAATTGGTTATCCACCAAGCCTGTCCACATTTTCAGACGACCTTAAAACCTTGTGCCCAAGCTGATATGCCAGCGGATTTTCTTGTCTTGGTGCCCGTAGGCAACGTCGAAGGAGAACGGGGCGACGGGGCTGAACCAGCGCACGCCGAGTCCGGTACCGTGTTGCATAGTCATGTTTTTGAAATTGCTGCTAACGTCGCCGACATCGTGGAAGACGGCGCCGGATACGCTTTTGGTAATCGGGAATTGGTATTCGAGGCTGCCGACCAGCAATGCCTTGTCCGGAAGGACGGAATTGTTCGGCCCTTCCAGACCGATGCTGTCGAGTTCGTAACCGCGGATAGAAGATGCGCCGCCGGTGCGGAACATGAGGCTGGAAGGTACGTCTTCGCCTTCGCGGGTGTAAACGTAGCCTGCCTGTCCGCGCACGATGAAGGTACCGAGTTTTTTGTTTTCAGGCGTGTAGAAATAGCCTGCGCGGGCGGTGGCGCGCGCCATGGCGGTGGAAGAAAGGAGCTTGCCCAGCGTTACGCCGACTTTGCCGTCGAGGTAGTAGCCGTTTTGGGGACGCAGTTCGGTTTCGATGTTTTGGCGTTTCCACGAGGCGGTCAGCATGGTGGCGTGGCTGCGGCCGAGGTCGTAATTGGTATCGGGGACTTTGCGTTCTTCGGTAATAAATTCGATACCGAGACGCGATTCGATGCCGTTGCGGTCGCGTACGCGCCAAATACCGCTGGTCAGGGCGCGTTTTTCAAGGTTTTGCGTAGTCGAGCGGTTGTAGGACGTGTTGGTCGTCCAGTATTTGCCTTCGCTGTTGCGCGGCTGGCTGATACCGGCGGCAAGGGTGGTTTCGTATTTGTCCATGTCCCAAACGACGGAGCCGATGTAGCCTTTGTTGAAGAGGTTGTAGTAGTCGTAACCGATACGTCCGCCGAGTCCGTATTCGGAATCGTAGCGGATACCGGTTTCGAGTTTGTGGCGTTTGACTTCGGTGACGTTGACTTTGACGGGCACGCGGTCGCCTTGGAGGCGGTCGAAGTCGGCTTGGACGGATGCGCCGGAGTAATGCCCGTTTTGTTCGAGTGCTTGTTGGAAGTCGAGCAAGAGGTCGAGGTCGTAAGGCGCGCCGGGTTTGAAACGTGCCAGACCGGCGACGACGTTGTCGGGATAACGGCGGGTACCGGTGATTTCAAAATCGCCGAAATAAATGGGGCGGTTGCTTTCGACGATCACGTTCAGATCGGCGGTGTTGTTGTTGGGATTGACGGTGGCTTGGGTGTTGCTGAGTTTGGCAAGCGGGTATTTTTTACGGGTTACTGCGCTGAGGACGGAGGTTTTGCTGCCGCTCCAGCCGTCTTGGTCGAAGTATTCGCCGACGGGCTGCTGCCAGTTGAGCATGGCTTTTTGGTAATACTCGGCAAGGTTGTCGTCTGAAAGGATGTCGCCGAGGATGGCGACGCTGACGTTGTCGATTTTGGTGCGCGGGCCGGGATTAACGGCGACGGTGTAGCTCGAACCGTTGTCTTGGACGTTGACGCTGCCGTTGAAATAGCCTTTGGTTTTGAGCATGGTTTTGACGTTGTCGGGTGCTTCTTCGGCGAGGAAGCCGACCTGCTCTTTGTCCAACTCTTCGTCCTGCTGCTGGGTAATCAGCGGCAGGTATTCTTCGAGCATGGATTTGACTTCGCTGTTTTTGGTTTCGATTTTGACGGGAAACTTGGGCGTCAGTTTGCCTACTTTGTCAGCCTGCTCGGATTGCCCGCCCTGCTTGAAACGGGGAATCGGTTCGTAGTCTTCGGCACGCGGCAGATCGGCTGCGGCTGCGTGTCCGTAGGCAAGGGCGAGTGAAGCAATCAAAATAGGCGAAGTCAGTCTGATCATGGCAAAAAGTGTTTCAACAACAGAAGAGTTTTAAATTCTACCATTATTTTCAATCTGGTTTAAAACCCGACTCAAGACAGAGGGGTCGTCTGAAAAGGCGGATGCGCCTGCCTCTACGCGACAGAGACCAAACACATTAACCCCTTCCAATCCAAAAAATATGGCACAAACTGCCCAATTCTACAAAAAATCAAGCATTTTTCGCCACAACATTCGATTTAATCTGTAAACCTGCACAATAATTGATATTTTCTTTTAAAATGCAACGTTTCTTAACACATAAAGTAAGAGGATGTATCATGGCAAGTGGTAATCCACTGCTGAACGCAGTCAACCGTATCGGACTCGTACCGCAAATCATCATCGGTTTGATGTTGGGCGTACTGGTCGGTACCATCTCCCCGAAAGCAGGCATGAACGTCGGGCTGCTCGGCGAATTGTTCGTCGGCGCATTGAAAGCCGTCGCCCCCGTATTGGTGTTTGTCTTAGTGACCGCCGCGCTGGTGCAATACCGCAAAGGCGGCGAATCCAAAATCAAACCCATCATTATTCTGTATCTCTTCGGCACATTTGCCGCCGCCGCAGTCGCCGTTGCCGCCAGTATGGCATTCCCAACCGCGCTGGTGTTTAAAGACGTAGCCGCCTCTACCCTCGCACCACCGTCCGGCATCACCCAAGTCCTCAAAGAACTTTTGATGAAGCTCGTGTCCAACCCGATTAACGCCATCGCACAAGCCAACTACATCGGCATTCTCGCATGGGCGTTTGTTTTAGGCTCCGCATTGCGCCACCACGGCTCCGACACCACCCGCCAAGTCGTCTCCGACCTCTCCGAAGCCGTTACCACCGTCGTACAATGGGTTATCCGTTTCGCCCCCTTGGGCATTTTCGGACTGGTTTCCCAAACCGTCGCCGAAACCGGCTTTGCCGCCTTCCTCAGCTACGGACGCCTGCTGGCAGTCCTGCTCGGCAGCATGGCATTCATCGCCCTCGTCGTGAATCCGCTCATCGTCTGGTCGCAAACCCGCAAAAACCCTTACGGACTGGTCTTCACCTGCCTGCGCGAAAGCGGACTCTACGCGTTCTTTACCCGCTCCTCCGCCGCCAACATCCCCGTCAACATGGCATTGGCGAAAAAACTCGGCTTGCATGAAGACACCTACTCCGTCTCCATCCCGCTGGGCGCAACCATCAACATGGCAGGCGCAGCGATTACCATCACCGTCTTAGCCATGGCGGCCGCCTACACCAAAGGCATCGTCGTCGACTACCCAACCGCCCTGCTCCTGAGCCTCGTCGCCACCGTCGGCGCATGCGGCGCATCCGGCGTTGCCGGCGGCTCGCTGCTGCTGATCCCCGTCGCCTGCAGCCTCTTGGGCATAGACAACGACTTCGCCATGCGCGTCGTCGGCGTCGGCATGATTATCGGCGTTATCCAAGACTCCGCCGAAACCGCCCTCAACTCTTCCACCGACGTACTCTTTACCGCCGCCGCCGACTTAGGCAGCCGCCGTAAAGGTTAAAGAGCCGGTTGTTTTGTAAAACGTTAAAAAGGTTGTCTGAAATTTCAGACGACCTTTTTTCTATACAATTAAATTTAAATACCCATGCCGTCATTCCCGCGCAGGCGGGAATCCAATCATTCGGTTTTCAAAAATGTTTGAAAATTGCCGTAATGCGAAACTCCTGGATTCCCGCCTGCGCTGGAATGACGGCATGAGTGGTTTCTATTTTAAACCGATATACTGTGCAGTTTAGGCAGGTCGGACTTTTGAATCAGATATAGGTCTCCGACATGCATCCCTACCCTCTTCCGCCACACAAATTTTCCGCTACGCCAGAAAGATAACCTAAACCTAAATAAAAGGTCGTCTGAAAATCCTGTTTTCAGACGACCTTTTGCTGTATGAATTTCGTAAAATCTTAAGAACAAGCGGAACCTGCCTGTACAGCCGTGTTCCAACTACTTTCATCATTTTAGGATTCGGATGTTCAAAAAAACCCTCGTTTTTATATTGGTTTTGTTCCTTACCGCCGCGCTTTTGCCGCTGTGGATCATGTGGCGCGATTTTCAGGTGTCGCGGTTGGATGCGGATACGGTGCGTCCTGCGGATGCTGCGGTTGTGCTTTCGACCCGTGCTTATGAAGGGGGTCGTCTGAATCCTTGTTTGGTGGCGCGCGTTGAAGCGGCCGTCGATCTATATCGTGCCGGCAAGGTGAAGAAGCTGGTGATGACGGGCGGAGTCAGCCGTGATTTGCAGTCCTCTGCGGGCAATATGCAGATGATTGCGGAGAAAATGGGCGTACCGAAGGGGGACATTATTCAGGAGCCAGAAGCAGGCAATACGTTTGAGAACATTGTGTTCAGCCGAAAATTTATCGAAAACAGCCCACGCGTCGTCATTGTCAGCGCCGGTTTCCATTTGACGCGGGCGCGGATGATGGCGGACAAGCAGTGGCAGGGACACGATATTCAGGTGTATGCCGCGCCGTTTTGTTCCGAGCCTTACGGCGGTTATGGTTTCACGGTATTGCGCGAGTCGGCGGCGTTTGTCAAAAACGCTTTGAAGGGCAGGTTGTAGTTTCAGACGACCCTAAGTTAATCAGTCAAATCATGTATAATTGCAAACAATTTGACTGTTTGATTTAACCGTTTGACCGACCTACCGACAGGACTCCGACATGATCAACCCTATCGCTGCACTTTCCCCCCTAGACGGCCGCTACGCCAAATCTGTTGAAGCATTGCGTCCGATTTTCTCCGAATACGGCCTGATGAGGGCGCGCGTCAAAGTCGAATTGAGCTGGCTCAAAGCCCTCGCCGCCGAACCGCAAATCACCGAAATTCCCGCCTTCAGCGATTTCACACTTGCCGAAATCGACAAAGTCATCGAAAACTTTTCACTGGAAGACGCAGCCGCCGTCAAAGCCATCGAAGCGACCACCAATCATGATGTCAAAGCCATCGAATACTGGCTCAAAGAACGCTTCGCCGGCGTACCCGAAGTCGCCGCCGCCAGCGAGTTCATCCACTTCGCCTGCACCAGCGAAGACATCAACAATCTGTCCCACGCCCTGATGCTGCAAGAAGCGCGCGAAACCGTCATCCTGCCCAAACTTGCCGAAATCATCGAAAAACTCACCGGCATGGCGCACGACCTTGCCGCCGTCCCCATGATGAGCCGCACCCACGGTCAGCCCGCCACGCCGACCACCTTGGGCAAAGAAACCGCCAACATCGTGTACCGCCTGCAACGCCAGTTTAAAAACCTTCAGGCGCAAGAATTCCTCGGCAAAATCAACGGCGCGGTCGGCAACTACAACGCCCACATGGTCGCCTATCCCGACGTCGATTGGGAAACCCACTGCCGCAACTTCGTCGAAATCAGCCTCGGTCTGACCTTCAACCCCTACACCATCCAAATCGAACCGCACGACTACATGGCTGAATTCTTCCAAACCCTCAGCCGCATCAACACCATCTTGATCGACTTCAACCGCGACGTTTGGGGTTATATTTCACTGGGTTACTTCAAACAAAAAGTCAAAGCGGGCGAAGTCGGCTCATCGACCATGCCGCACAAAGTCAACCCCATCGACTTTGAAAACTCCGAAGGCAACCTCGGCATGGCAAACGCCGTATTGGGTTTCTTGTCCGAAAAACTGCCCGTCTCCCGCTGGCAGCGCGACCTGACCGACAGCACCGTCCTGCGCAATATGGGCGTAGGCGTGGGCTATGCCGTGTTGGGTTTCGCCGCCCACCTACGCGGCCTGAACAAGCTCGAACCCAACCCCGCCGCGCTGGCCGCCGATTTGGATGCCACTTGGGAGCTGCTCGCCGAGCCGATTCAAACCGTCATGCGCCGCCACGGTGTCGCCAATCCTTACGAAAAACTGAAAGACCTGACGCGCGGCAAAGGCGGCATCACGCCCGAAGTGCTGAAAGTCTTCATCGAATCGCTGGAAATCCCCGCCGAAGCCAAATCCCAACTGCTCGCCCTGACCCCCGCGCTGTACATCGGCAAAGCGGAAGAATTGGCAAAACGGATTTGATGCCGTCTGAATGATTTGAGATTGAATCGACACAAAAGGTCGTCTGAAAACCAAAACTGATGGTTTTCAGACGACCTTTTCGTCAAGTAGGCATCGATTCTGGATGAGCCTACCCGTAGCGCGGGTTCTACCCGCGAAACAGATGCAATCACAAATACCCAACTCAGACTGACAGGCGGCAAATCTCGTGGGCAAAGCCCACGCTACGGGGTTCGGCTTATCCACAGCGTATTTTGATTAATCAAGGTCGTCTGAAAACTGGGAAACCTAAGTTTTCAGACGACCTCTTTTCAATCTTAAATCCCACTTCTTAATCAGAGCAGGAAATAGATAAGACACCCTCAAAACAAACCGTGGCGCGGGTTATATAGCAAGCATACTTAACTTTAAATACGGCATATTTTCAAATTCCGTCATTCCCGCGCAGGCGGGAATCCATCGTAAAACCTGAGAAACCTTGATTTAAAAAACAGTTTCTGAATTTCAAAAATAGATTCCCGCCTGCGCGGGAATGACGACGACCGGTAAGTTGCATACCGAAAATAAAGTAATTCAGCTATACCCACAAAATAAATACAAGTACACACACCCGATTTAGACTGACGGACAGCAAATCTCGCGGGCAAAGCCTACGCTACGGGATTTGGTTATCTCAAGCGTGTTTTGATTCATAAAGGTCGTCTGAAAACCGTGTCCGGCTTCGCAGCATAACCAGTCTGCCTGTTGGCGCAACTTTTCACTTACGCTTCAAACATATCCAGCCAAATCCGCCAGCTTGCGTCCGTATCGGCGCAGACGGTCAGTGTTTTGCCGTTTTCGATGCTTTGGAACGATAGGCTGCGGGCGTGGAGCATGAGGCGGGTGGGACCGAGGTGGGCGGCGGTGGCGTGGTTTTGGCGCAGGTCGCCGTAGTTGGTGTCGCCGACGATGGGGTGGAAGATGTGTTTCATGTGGCGGCGCAGTTGGTGTTTGCGGCCTGTGTACGGGATGAGTTCTGCCCACGAGTAGCGCGAGGTCGGGTAGCGGGCGGCGGATTGGAAGGGCAATTCGGTGCGCGCAAGACAGCGGTATTGGGTTTGGGCTTCTTGGAGGGTGGATTCGGTTTGGGATTCGGCGATTTTGTCGGGCTGATATTTGAGCGGGTAGTCGATGAGTCCGTCGTCGGTCAAATAGCCGCGTACGATTGCCCAGTAGGTTTTACGTGTGGTTTTTTGTTCGAACTGCTGCGTCAGCAGGCGGGCGGCTTCGGGGTCGAGGGCAAACAGGAGGACGCCGGATGTGGGGCGGTCGAGGCGGTGGGCGGGATAGACGTGTTGTCCGATTTGGTCGCGCAGGGTCTGCATGACGAACTGTGTTTCGTGGCGGTCGAGCCAGCTTCGGTGGACGAGCATTCCGGCGGGTTTGTTGATGGCGATGGTGCGACTGTCGCGGTAGAGGATGTCAAGCATGGTCTGATGTGGGCACAAATGGGGGATTGTAACGCAAGCGGTCGCGGCTGCGACGGCAATCTTGTCTCTTTTGCGCGGGATGGCGGGCTGAAACGCATGATTCGGTTCAAATAAGGAACACTTGCCGCCATTCCTGCCTGCGTTTTCAGACGACCTTGGGTTCTGTCGGTTACAATGTGGGGATTCAACAAGATGAAGGAAAAACTGTGAGCCTGCTCAAAAAACTGCCCAAACCTATGCTGCCCGATGAGGCGCGCCGCGAAATTCAGGCGCGGGAGTCGTATCATGTTTTGAAGATTATTTCGGAATTTGTCGAGGCGGGCGAGGAGCTGCGGGCGATTCAGCCTGCGGTCAGCATTTACGGCAGTGCGCGCACGCCGGAAAACCATCCCGACTACGAATTTACGCTGCGACTGGCACGCAAGCTCTCAGATGCCGGTTTTTCCGTCATTTCGGGCGGCGGGCCGGGGATTATGGAAGCGGCGAACAAAGGTGCGTTTGCGGGCGCAAGCCCTGCGGTGGGGTTGAATATCGTGTTGCCGCACGAACAAAAAGCCAATCCGTATCAGGATTTGTCCATCAAGTTCCAACATTTCTTCCCGCGCAAAGTGATGTTTGTGAAACACGCGGTCGCGTACGTCGTCATGCCCGGCGGCTTCGGCACGCTGGACGAACTGTTTGAAAGCCTGACGCTGGTGCAGACGGGCAAAACACCCGACCGCCCGATTATCTTGGTGGGCAAGGATTTTTGGTCGGGCTTGTTGGACTGGATACGCAAAGAGCTGCTCGGGCGCGGGCTGATTTCGGAAGCCGATATGGATTTAATCCGACTGATCGACGGCGAAGACGAAATCATCGAAGAAATCTTCGCGCACTACGAAAACCGTTTGGAAGATTTTTCCGAAGGCGTCAACGCGTGGTCGCTCGGCTTGTGATGGGCTGGGAGGTCGTCTGAAAACCTTTCGAATCTCGCGGGATGAGTTGAAATCAAGATAGGCGGCAACGCCGTATCGGTTTCCAGTTAACCCGATATAGAATCGTTTCAGACGACTCAGACGACCCCTGCCTATTTCGGTACAATACCTTTCGCCGCAAGGCAGCCACGCCGCCGCGAACATTCCCTTTATCCACTCCACCCGACCCAACCATTTATGACCGATACCGCCCAAATCATTACCAGCTACGGCCGCCGCTACATCGTGCGCACGCCCGACGGCAAAACCTACGAAGCCAGCACGCGCAAAAAGCGGGTGGATTTCGCCTGCGGCGACCGCGTGCATATCCAAAACATCAACGCCGAACAAGCCGTCATCGAAGACTACCTGCCGCGCGAAAGCCTGCTCTACCGCCAAGACGCTTGGAAAACCAAGCTTATCGCCGCAAATGTTACCCAGCTCCTTATCGTTACCGCCGCCGTTCCCTCGCCCAGCGAAGCCCTGCTGCAACGCGCGCTCCTTGCCGCCGAAGCCGCGAGCATCCAAGCCGTCATCATCCTGAACAAAGCCGACCTGCCCGAAACCGCCCTCTGGCGTGAAAAACTCAAATTCTACGAAACGCTCGGTTATCCCGTCATCGAAACCCGCGCGCTGGAAAACGCCGACATCCTGCGCCCCGTCCTGCAAGGGCATACCAACATCCTGCTCGGACAAAGCGGCATGGGCAAATCCACCCTGACCAACGCCCTCTTGGGCAACCAAACCGCCCGCACCGGCGACATCTCCACCGCGCTCGATTCCGGCAAACACACCACCACCCACGCCCAGCTTTACGATTTAAACGAGGAAACCCAATTGATCGACTCCCCCGGTTTGCAAGAATTTGGGCTGCACCACCTCCAAGCCGCCGATCTGCTGCAATACTTCCCCGACCTGAACCATCTCGTCGGGCAATGCCGTTTCCACAACTGCACCCACCGCGCCGAACCCGGCTGCGCCGTCAAAGCCGCCGCCGAAGCAGGCGAAGCCAAGCCCGAACGCATCGAGTTTTTGCAACGGATAACGGATGAATTGTTGAGATAGGGATAAGCGGTTTGGTCTCGGTAACTAAAACAGGTCGTCTGAAACCTTGAAACCTGTTCTCAGACGACCTTCTGAATATTAATATCGTTATAAAACAATAACAAACAAAATTTTTTCAATTGGCTTGTAAGCATTTTCAAGCTGCCGCGTCTAATCGGGCATGAAATGATTTTATGAAACGGTTATCATGAAAACGAATATCACAGCCCCGTGGCAATCGGCTTTAGGTTTATTGGTTTTGCGCCTGTTTGCCGCTTACGAATTTTGGGAATCGGGCATGCAGAAATGGAACGGCGAAAACTGGTTTGCCGAAATCAACGACCAATTCCCCTTTCCGTTCAATTTACTGCCCGACAGCATGAATTGGAACTTGGCGATGTGGGTGGAGCTGGTTTTCCCGGTTTTGCTGCTTTTAGGCTTGGCAACCCGCCTGTCCGCCTTGGGATTAATCATTGTAACGGGGGTGGCATGGGCGGCAGTCCATGCGGGTGCGGGTTATAATGTCTGCGACAACGGCTATAAAATGGCTTTGATTTACATCGTGGTTTTAATCCCGATTCTGCTTCAAGGCGCGGGCCGTTTATCGCTGGATGCCCTGTTGAAAAAACGCTTCTGCCCGAAATGCCGCGTCGGAAATCAATGAAAAAGGTCGGGGAGCGGACTTTAAACGCGCCAACTTAAATTCTTAATCTGTTTAACTTGATACTTTAAAAAGGAAATCAATATGAAAAAAAATGTAGCCGCTGCCCTTGCAGGTGCTTTGTCTTTGTCTTTGGCCGCCGGCGTTGTTGCTGCCGACAAACCGGTAAGCAGCAAAGCAGGCGTTCAAAAATCTGCCCAAGGCTCTTGCGGTGCGGCTAAAGCTGCCGAAGGTTCATGCGGTGCCGCTGCTTCTAAAGCAGGCGAAGGCAAATGCGCTTCAACCGTAAAAAAAGCCCCCGCTAAAAACGCTAAAGCTGCAAAAGCCAAAGCGAAAGCAGTTGAAGGCAAATGCGGCGAAGGCAAATGTGGTTCTAAATAATTTAGAACCAAAAGCCGCATTTTATTGATAAATGCGGCTTTTTATTTGATTTTGACAGCAATTTCCTACCAAAACCGTCGGAACACCATCCAAAACGGAGCAACATCATGATTCAACACGCAGGCTTAGGCTACCGCCGCGACTTGGCGGAAGACTTCCTCTCGCTTTCAGACGACAGCCCGATACGCTTTATCGAAGCCGCCCCCGAAAACTGGCTGAAAATGGGCGGCAGGGCGCGCAAACAGTTTGACCGCGTGGCGGAACGGCTGCCGCTGGCGTTGCACGGATTATCCATGTCGCTGGGCGGACAAGCCCCGCTGGATACCGCCTTGATAGACGGCATCAAAGAAATGATGCGCCGTTACGATTGCACGTTTTTCTCCGACCATTTGAGCTACTGCCACGACGGCGGTCATCTCTACGACCTGTTGCCGCTGCCCTTCACCGAAGAGATGGTGCGGCATACCGCGCGGCGTATCCGCGAAGTGCAAGACCGATTGGGCTGCCGCATCGCCGTAGAAAACACCTCCTACTACCTGCATTCCCCGCTTGCGGAAATGAACGAAGTCGAGTTTCTCAACGCCGTTGCCCGCGAAGCCGACTGCGGCATTCATCTCGATGTGAACAATATCTACGTCAACGCCGTCAACCACGGACTGTTGTCGCCCGAAGCCTTTTTGGAAAACGTCGACGCAGAGCGCGTGTGTTACATCCACATCGCCGGACACGACGTCGAAACGCCCGAATTATTGATTGATACCCACGGCGCGGCAGTTTTACCGACCGTTTGGGACTTGCTCGAACTCGCCTACACCAAGCTGCCGACCATCCCGCCCACCCTGTTGGAACGCGATTTCAATTTCCCACCTTTTGCCGAACTCGAAGCCGAAGTCGCCAAAATCGCCGAATATCAAACGCGTGCCGGAAAGGAATACCGCCGTGCAGCCTGAGACCTCCGCCCAATACCAACAACGCTTTGCCCAAGCCATACGCGAGGGCGAAGCCGCCGACGGACTGCCGCAAGACCGCCTGAACGTCTATATCCGCCTGATACACAACAATATCCACAGCTTCATCGACCGCTGTTATACCGAAACGCCGCAATATCTCGACAGTGAAGAATGGGGTCGTCTGAAAGAAGGCTTCATCCGAGACGCGCGCGCGCAAACCCCTTATTTTCAAGAAATTGCCGGCGAGTTCCTCCAATACTGCCAAAGCCTGCCGCTTTCAGACGACCTCTTGGCACTGATGGACTTCGAACACACCCAACTGCTCGCCGAAGTCGCCCAAACCGACAGCCAAACCCCGCCCGCCGATTCAGACGATTTGGCGTACACCCTTTCTCCCGCCGCCTTCGTCCGCCGTTACTACTACGATGTTACCGACGAATTGCAGGCGGCGGAAACCGCTGTTTTGGTGTGGCGAGACAGCGAAGACGACGTGATGTACCAAATCCTCGACGATTTCGACGCATTATTGCTGGAAACGCTGGCAGACACGCCCGCCTCCCTGAACGGACTGCAAGCCATGCTGTCAGAATTCATGTCGTCTGAAAACGGCTGGCAGGATGCATTAAGGCAAAAATGGTCGGACTGGCTGGAACAAGGTATTTTGGTTGTTGCATAAGCTGATGGCAATCAAGATTCGCATTTCGAGAACAATGTATTAGTGGGGCTGCCGTATTTGCTAGGGCGGCCTCAAAAAGAAAAAGGTCGTCTGAAAACTTTTCAGACGACCTTCTTGTTTACTGTTTTACCGTGTGGCAGTATCAATCGAGCAACGCGTCCACAAACGCGCGCGCGTTAAACGGGCGCAGGTCGTCTATGCCTTCGCCCACGCCGATGTAGCGGACGGGGACGGGGCGTTCGGAGGCAAGCGCTGCGAGGATGCCGCCTTTTGCCGTACCGTCGAGTTTGGTAACGATTAAGCCGGTCAGACCCAGCGCCTCATCGAAGGCTTTGACTTGGTTGACGGCGTTTTGCCCGATGTTGGCATCGAGGACGACGATGATTTCATGCGGCGCGTCGGGCATGGCTTTTTGCAGCACGCGCTTCACTTTTTTGATTTCTTCCATCAAATGAAGCTGCGTGGGCAGGCGGCCGGCGGTGTCGGCAAGCACGATGTCGATGCCGCGCGCTTTGGCGGCTTGGACGGCGTCAAAGCAGACGGCGGCGGAATCGCCCGTGGTTTGCGAGATGACGGTTACGTTGTTGCGTTCGCCCCATGCCTGAAGTTGCTCGCGGGCGGCGGCGCGGAAGGTGTCGCCGGCGGCAAGCAGCACGGATTTGCCCTGCGCTTGGAAATATTTGGCGAGTTTGCCGATGGAGGTGGTTTTGCCCGCACCATTGATGCCCGCCAGCATGATGACGAACGGCTCTTTCGTTTCGGGCAAGACCAATGGTTTTTCCAACGGCTTAATCAGGTCGTACAAGGCTTCTTTCAATGCGCCGCGCAACTCGTTGCCATCTTTCAGCCCTTTGAGGCTGACGCGGTTGCGCACGTCTTTCATCAGGTATTCCGTCGCTTCCATGCCCATGTCGCTGGTAATCAACACGGTTTCCAGCTCTTCGTATAAATCTTCGTCGATTTGCCCGCCGCCGAACACGCCCGCCAGCGATTTCGCCATTTTATCGCGCGATTTGGTCAAACCTTGTTTCAAACGCGCCGCCCAGCCGAGTTTGGGTTCGGTTTCGGGTGGCTCAGAGGTTTCAGACGACGTAGCGACGGCTGTATTTTCAAGGGTTTGTACGGAATGTCCTTCGGATATTGCAGGCGCGGCTTCAGCTTGGATTTCTACGGTTTCGACAGCTTCTACGGTTTCAGACGACCCTTCGCTGACTGCTTCATGGACGTGTTCGACCGCGGCGGAAACATTCTCGGTAACGGTTTCGCGAGCGGCTTCAACGCACTCTTCCACCTGTTCGACCGTTTCAGACGACGTTTCGCTGACTGCCTCGCGGATGTGTTCGACCGTTTCGGAAACATGTTCAACTACGGTCTCGCGGATTTCTTCGGCGCGCTCTTTTGCGTTTTCTACCGCCGTTTCGACTGCCGCCGTCAGTTCTTCCGCTTTTTCGCCGATGTTTTCCTGAACCGTTTCAAGCGTTTGCGAAACGGTGGTTTCGGCGCGTTCTACGGCTTCGGCGGCGGTTTCCTGAATGCGGGTTTCTTCTTGAGCGGGCGTTTCCTGTTTTTTCTTGCGGCGGAAGAAGCTGAACATTGAATTTTCCTTTTAATTTTAGAAACTTGAAATAGGGCGTATTGTAGCGTATTTTACGCGGCAAGGTCGTCTGAAAATCCAGGCTGTAAGGTTTTGGCATCTTCAACGTCTAATAATACAAACCATCCACACAGGAAACATAGAGATGAAACCCCGTACCTTATTTTCCCTTTGCGCCAAGTTCGGCTGTCTGTTTGCGCTGGGCGCCTGTTCGCCCAAAATCGCCGATGCAGAAGCCGCGACCGTGCCGCACACTTTGTCCACTTTGAAAACCGCGGACAACCGCCCCGCCAGCGTTTACTTGAAAAAAGACAAACCGACACTGATTAAATTCTGGGCGAGCTGGTGTCCTTTGTGTTTGTCCGAATTGGAGCAGACCGAAAAATGGGCGCAGGACAAGCGCTTCAGCTCCGCCAACCTGATTACCGTCGCCTCCCCCGGTTTTCTGCACGAGAAAAAAGACGGCGACTTCCAGAAATGGTATGCCGGTTTGAACTATCCCAAGCTGCCCGTCGTGACCGACAACGGCGGCACCATCGCCCAAAGCCTGAATATCAGCGTTTACCCTTCGTGGGCGTTAATCGGTAAAGACGGCGACGTGCAGCGCATCGTCAAAGGCAGCATCAACGAAGCGCAGGCATTGGCGTTAATCCGCGACCCGAATGCCGATTTAGGTCGTCTGAAAAACGCGTTCTACAAACCCGACACACAGAAAAAGGATTCAAAAATCATGAACACGCGCACCATCTACCTCGCCGGTGGCTGCTTCTGGGGCTTGGAAGCCTATTTTCAACGCATAGACGGCGTGATTGACGCCGTATCCGGCTACGCCAACGGCAAAACGCAAAACCCGAGCTACGAAGACGTATCCTACCGCGACACGGGTCATGCCGAGACCGTCAAAGTCACCTACGATGCCGACAAACTCAGCCTCGATGACATCCTGCAATATTATTTCCGCGTCGTTGACCCGACCAGCCTCAACAAACAAGGCAACGACACCGGCACGCAATACCGCAGCGGCGTGTACTACACCGACCCCGCCGAAAAAGCCGTCATCGCCGCCGCCCTCAAACGCGAGCAGCAAAAATACCAACAGCCCCTCGTCGTCGAAAACGAGCCGCTGAAAAACTTCTACGACGCCGAGGAATACCATCAGGACTACCTGATTAAAAACCCCAACGGCTACTGCCACATCGACATCCGCAAAGCCGACGAACCGCTGCCGGGCAAAAGCAAAGCCGCCCCGCAAGGCAAAGGCTTCGACGCGGCAACGTATAAAAAACCCGGCGATGCCGAACTCAAACGCATCCTGACCGAAGAGCAATACCAAGTTACCCAAAAAAGCGCGACCGAATACGCCTTCAGCCACGAATACGACCATCTGTTCAAACCCGGCATTTATGTGGACGTCGTCAGCGGCGAACCCCTGTTCAGCTCCGCCGACAAATTCGATTCCGGCTGCGGCTGGCCGAGCTTCACCCGCCCGATTAACGCCGCCGCCGTTACCGAACACGACGATTTCAGCTACAACATGCGCCGCACCGAAGTGCGCAGCCATGCCGCCGATTCGCACTTGGGACACGTCTTTGCCGACGGCCCGCAGGACAAAGGCGGACTGCGCTACTGCATCAACGGCGCGAGCCTGAAATTCATCCCGCTGGAACAAATGGACGCGGCAGGCTACGGCGCATTGAAAAGCAAAGTGAAATAAAGATGCGATAACACGAAAGGTCGTCTGAAAACGGCGGGTCGGGTAGGAATGCCCGGCCCGCAAATTTTAGTGAATCGAAATAAGAAACGTGCATACTGCCATTCCCGCTCAGGCGAGAGAATCTAGGCTTCGATTTTCAAAAATGTTTCGCGGTTTCCGTCATTTCAGGCCTCTGGATTCCCGCCTGCGAAAAATGACAGCCGATGGGAAATGGCGTATTGAAAGTTGAATGAATCAGCTAAGGAAGAAAGGTCGTCTGAAAACGTTTTAACGCCATTCGTCAGACGTTTTCAGACGACCTTTCATTTGTTTTGACAAACCGTTCAGCCTTTCGGATAAAACCGCACCACATTTTCTCCTTCGGGCAGTGTCAGTTTCTTCACGGCATGACCGTACACGGTTTCGAGCGTGACGGTCAGACCGCCTTCGGTTTCAAAAATCTTATCCACAAACGCTTCAGCCGCTTGGGCGTCGCTGAATTTCAAGGCGTGCCACAAGCCCAAGGTTTCCATGTCCTGCCGGAACGTCGCCGCTTTGCAGTAGCTCAATTCGAGCTTGGCGGTATCGGTAACAGGGTCGTAGAAACCGTTGTCGGCAAGCATGTCGCCGAGGTCGTGCATATCGATTAAGGTCGGCGTTTCACAGGCTATCCCCGCGTTTTTCAGACGACCTGTCAGCTCGGTCAGGCTGTCGCGGCCGAAATGGGTGAAGAATAATAAACCGTCTGTTTTCAGGGCGTTTGCCCAATTTTTCAGGACGGGCAGGATTTCGTCCGCGCGGGGCAGGCTGAGGTTCGCCCACAACATATCGGCAGCGGCTTCGGGCAGCGGGGCGGTCAGAGCTTGGCAGTGTTGCGGGACGGTTTTGCCGGTGAGCTTTTGCCAAAAACCGCTTTTGCGTGCGGCGGCGGCGGTTTGGAGGAAGTCAGAGCGCGGGTCGTATTCTTCGAATGCCGCGTTCGGATAACGCGCGGCAAGCAGGCTGCGGCTGATGTCCGCGTCCGCGCCGACCAGCAGGACGCGCTTGGGCGCGTGGCGGACGATTTGCAGCCGCTCGTCGGTGTCTTGGGCGAGATGGCGGTGGATTTGCCAGCGTTTGTCTTGGGGGTTCATGTTTCAGACGACCTTTTTCTTCTTTTTTGAAGGGGGGGTGCTTTGTTATAGTGGATTAACAAAAATCAGGACAAGGCGACGAAGCCGCAGACAGTACAAATAGTATGACAAGGCGAGGCAACGCCGTACTGGTTTAAATTTAATCCACTATATTTAGGTTGGCGCAGGTTTGGGGGAAGGTTTCAAACCCAATTATACAAGTTTAAAGACCGGCAGAAATGCGCCTGCCGGTCTTGGGTTGAGCGGATTTCAGACGACCTTACCAATAACCCAAAGCCTTCCACCACAATCCGCCGACAACGATAAATACCAGCAGGTTTACCACGCTCATGACAAAGCCCGCCTTCCACCATTCGCCCAGCGTCGTATAGCCCGAACCAAAAACCACGGGCGCAGTGCCGGTGGCGTAGTGGGTCAGCGTCATCATCAGGCTGGAGGCGGCGGCAAGCATCAGACCGAATCCCATCGGCGGCGCACCTAAAAACAGCCCCGCTGCGTAAAATGCGCCGAACATCGCCGTAATGTGGGCGGTGGTGCTGGCGAACATATAGTGCGCGTACATATAAATCAGCATCAGCAAAGCCGATGCGCCGACCCAGCCCATGCCGGTATTTTTAATGTTGCTGCCCAGCATATCCGAAAACCAGCCGATCAGGCCGAGCTTGTTCAGGAAAGAAGCCATCATCACCAGCGCGGAGAACCATACCACCGTATCCCATGCACCTTTTTCCTTCAAGACATCGTCCCAAGTCAGTACGCCCGACAAAAGCAGCAGCGACAAGCCGATAAAGGCGGTGGTGGTGGGGCTGACGGCGAAAGCTTTGCCGAAAATCATCGCCGGAATGCCAGCCCACAAAATCAGCAATACGGCAAAAATCGCCAACATGGTTTTTTCGCCGCGGTTCATCGGCCCCTGTTCTTTCAGGTGGTCTTTGGCAAACTGCGCCGCGTTGGGTGTTTCCTTGATTTCGGGCGGATAAATGACATACAGCACCAGCGGCATCAGGAACATCGCCACCAAGCCCGGCAGCAGCATCGCCAAAGCCCAAGTGCCCCAGCTCAAATGAATCTCGCTGTTCGTCGCCTTGGCAATCAAATCGACCACCAGCGGATTGGGTGCGGTGGCGGTGATGAACATTGCCGATGAAATCGGATTGCTGTGGTAATTCACCAAAGCCAGATAGCGGCCCATACGACCCTGCGTTCCTTTTTCAGGGTCGGAATCATAGCTGGACGAAATCGCTTTCATCACAGGGTGGATAATGCCGCCGCCGCGCGCGGTGTTGCTGGGCGTAACCGGCGCGAGAATCAGCTCCGACAGTGCCAGACTGTAACCGATGCCCAGCGTTTTCTTGCCAAACACCGAAATAAAATAATAGCCGATGCGCGCGCCCAAGCCGGTTTTCAAAATTCCGCGCGAAATCATAATCGAAATACCGATCAGCCAAATCAGCGGGTCGGCAAACGAACTTAATGCGTCCTTAATCGCCACATCCGCGGGCTTTTTAATCGGATTGCCGTCCGCGCCCAGCTCGGGTACCGTTACCTGCGTTAAAGCCACCATCATCACGGCGATAATCGACAAAGCCCCGATCGGCATCGCCTTGCCGATAATCGCCGCAATCACGCCGACAAACATCGCCAACAAATGCCAAGCCTGCGGCGTCACGCCGTCAGGGACGGGAATCACAAACCAAATCAATAATGCCAAGCCCACCGCAATCGCAGCGGGTATGGGTTTGAAACCGATTTTTTCCATACCGGCACTCCTTTCTAAATAGACAATATATAAATATATAAAAGGCAAACACTACTGCCACTATAACGCCGAGCGGCAATAAATGTAAGTATCGCAGCTTAGGTTTAAATCAAGAAAAGGCGAGTAATTGGATTTACGTCTGCATGGAAATCACAGCAGAAAGCTTTTCAGACGACCTTTTCGACAAAGCCGCGGTAACGTTCGGCAAATTCGTCGGCATGGCTTAAAAACGGGGCGTGTGCCGCTTTTTCCATCAAGACCAATTCGCTGTCCGCCAGATGGCGGTTGAGGTATTCGCCCATGCGCGGCGGGGTGATGGCGTCTTTTTGTCCGAACACCAGAAGCGACGGAGCTTGGATGCTCGAAAGCAGGGGGCGGGCATCGGCTTGGTTGACGGCGTCCAACGCGGCTTGCAGGGCGGGCGGTGCGCCGTGGCGGGAGAGGTCGGGCAGGATGTTGCCGATGATTTCGGCGGCGTTTGGTGTATGCAGCAACTGTAATTGTAGAAACTGTTTGATATGTTTGGCATAATCCTGTCGGAACGCGCCGACCATTTTGCCCAAAGCGGGATTGGACAGGCCTTCGGGATAGTCCGCGTCGGCGGTCAGGCGGGCGAAACTTGCGGTCAGGCAGAGCGAACGGACTTTGTCGGGGCGGCGTGCGGCGAGATGGAGCGCGACCAAGCCGCCGAGCGACCAGCCGAGAATGTGGGCGGGCGCGTCGATTTCTTCGGCGAAGGCTTCGGCAATGGCGGCGATGTTGAAGTTTTCGGCAAAGGGCGCGTCGCCGTGTCCGGGCAGGTCGAGGGCGCGGATGTCCCAATCGGTAGGCAGGCGCGGGATGAGGTCGTCGAAGACGTGGAGGTTCGCTGCCCAGCCGTGTATCAGATAAACTTTTTTGGCGGAGTGCGGCATGGGTGTTTTCTCTATGGATGTGTTTTCTTGGTGGCGCAATGCGGGATGGCGGAACAAAAGCCGTTGCGTATTATGCCACGCCTTGGTTTCAGCGTGCGAAACTCAGCCGTATGGCGGTTTTTGCGACGGTTGCGTGGCGGACTTGGAAGAATTTTTTACGGACGCGGCAAACAGTTGCCCTTTGTGTTTCCGCACTATACAGGGCGGGGCGGTGTGCGGCGGCTGTCAGAAGAAGCCGCCGGCATTTGAGCGGATGTGGGCTTCGCTGTATTATGAGCCGCCCGTCAGCAGTATGATACGCGCGTTGAAGCATTTGGCTGACCTCGGCATGAGCCGTCCGCTGGCGGAACTGATGCGCCGCCATGCGCCCGACTGGCTGGAAACGGAACGTTTCGATTTTGTGCTGCCCGTGCCGTTGAGCAAAGAAAGGCGGCTGCACCGCGGCTTCAACCAAAGCGAGGAATTGGCGGATATTTTGTCCGAACATTACGGCTGGACGCTGCTGCCGAGGCAGACGGTTTTCAGACGACATCGCGAGCCGCAAAGCACGCTGAAAAGCGCAGACAGGGTGCGCAACATAAAAAATGCCTTTGAAATCAATGGTCATATCTCGAAAAACTGTAATATTTTGTTAATCGACGATGTGTTCACCACCGGCTCGACGCTGGACGAATTGGCGCGGACGCTGAAAAAATCAGGCGCGGGCAAGATTTTTTGCTGGAGTTTGGCGCGTCCGCCAATGAAAAAATAGCTTAAAGTTTTTGACACCTACGGAACATTTCGGCATTATGCCGCTCTATAAGTGATTGATTTATATGTTTACCATAGTTTTGTACCAACCCGAAATCCCGCCCAATACAGGCAATATCATCCGATTATGCGCCAACACCGGAGCCGATTTGCATCTGGTCAAGCCGCTCGGTTTTCCGCTGGATTCGGCAAAAATGAAACGCGCAGGTTTGGATTATCACGAGTTTGCAAAACTGACGGTACACGAGAATTTCGAAGATTGTCTCAAAGCCTTGGAAGGGCGCCGCATTTTCGCGCTGACCACCAAAGGCAAAACCCGTCCCGACGAAGTTTCTTTTGTTGAGGGCGATGTCTTTTTGTTCGGTCCCGAGACACGCGGGCTGCCCGCCGAAATCCTCGACGCCCTGCCCGAAGGGCAAAAGCTGCGCCTGCCCATGAAGCCCGGCAGCCGGAGCATGAATCTTTCCAACACCGTCGCCGTGATTCTGTTTGAAGCATGGCGGCAAAACGGTTACGCAGGCGGTGTATAACATCCGCAAGGGAGTCTCCCTGAGCCGTTTGACAAAAACCAAGGCGATACTGTTTAACAGCTTGGTTTTTGTCAAACCGCCAATACGTCGTCTGAAACCGCCTGGGAGCCATCCCGCCGCGTTATCAACTCAAGAACGGACTACGTTTTGACTTTATCTAAAACCACCCTTTTCTCCACCCTGACTGCTGTTGCAATCAGCATCCTTTCCATTCATTCTGCCTCAGCCGACTCCATCGTTCGCGCCGAGAAGCTGCATTCCTCCGCCAACCGCAGCTACAAAGTCGCCGGCAAACGTTACACGCCGATGACCAAAGTATCCAACTTCAGCCAAACCGGCAACGCCTCATGGTACGGCAGCCAGTTCCACGGCCGTAAAACCTCCAGCGGCGAGCGTTACAACATGAACGCCCTGACTGCCGCCCACAAAACCCTCCCCATTCCCAGCTACGCCCGCGTGACCAACACCAAAAACGGTAAAAGCGTCATCGTCCGCGTCAATGACCGCGGTCCTTTCCACGGCAACCGCGTAATCGACGTGTCCAAAGCCGCCGCCCAACGATTGGGTTTCATCAACCAAGGCACAGGACACGTCAAAGTCGAACAAATCGTTCCGGGTCAAAGCGCCCAAGCCTACAACGGCCAAGACATTTTCGTCGATTTGAAATCCTTCGGTACCGAGCGCGAAGCGCAAGCCTATATGAACCAAGCTGCGGTAAACCTTTCTTACGGCAAAATGAATCCGAAAGTTTCCATGGAGAAACGCGACTACGAATACGTCGTCAAAATGGGGCCTTTTACCTCGCAAGAGCGTGCCGCAGAAGCCGAAGCCAAAGCACGCGGTCTGATTCAGGCAGCTTCGCTGTCCCTCTAAGCCGTATCCGTGTTTTCAGACGACCTGTTGCAAGACAGGTCGTTTTGTATTGAATCCTCCGTATAAAGCCGTCGTATCCTTGCTCCCTTTCCCTTATAATCCCCCGCTTCTCAACCAAAGGAATCCCCACCATGTCCCTCCCACCTTGCCCGCAATGCCAATCCGAATACACCTACGAAGACGGCAGCCAATACATCTGCCCCGAATGCGCGTTTGAATGGACGGAAAACGACGGCGAAGCCGCCGAAGAAACCCTGAGCGTCAAAGATGCCAACGGCGCCGTGTTACAAGACGGCGACACCGTTGTCCTGATTAAAGACCTAAAAGTCAAAGGCAGCTCCATGGTTATCAAGCAAGGAACCAAGGTAAAAGGCATACGCCTGCAAGAAGGCGACCACAATATCGGTTGCAAAATCGACGGCAGCGCGATGAATTTGAAATCAGAGTTTGTCAAAAAGTCATGATGTTGGTATAATTGTCTGCTGGTGGGTCGCTAGGCCGACCTGAAAACCGTTTGTAAAGCTACTTGTCTCCGTAAGGGTTGCTTTCAAACGGTTTTCGCTTTTTTAAAGCTGTTTTCCCATAAAAAAACGCACCTTGTTGCAAGGTGCGTTTTGATCGATACGATTTAGAATTTGCCGCCGGATTCATTAACCATGTAATCAACTGCAGCTTTCACTTCGTCGTCGCTCAAACCTGCGTTGCCGCCTTTTGCCGGCATGGTGTTGAAACCTTCGATTGCGTGTTTGTACACGGTGTCTTTACCTTGTTTGATGCGCGGAGCCCAGTCGTCATTTTTACCGACAACCGGAGCACCCGGGATGGTACCGCCGTGGCACATTTTACAGTTGGCTTCGAAAACGGCTTTACCGTCCACTTTGGCTGACGAAGCGTCTGCGGGTTTTTCTTCTGGTTTGGCTTCGGCAGGAGCCGCTTCTTTCACTTCTGATGCAGCTTTGTCGGCAGCAGCTTCTACTTTGCTTGCCGCTTCCTGCGCGGCAGAAGCAATGGCATCAGTAGCAGAGGCCGCAGCTTCCTTAACATCGGAAGCAACGGCGGTAGCCGCTTCTTTAGATTCCTGCTTGGCTTCTTGAGAACAGGCTGTCAGTGCAGCCATCATCATTGCAGCAATTAGTAATTTGTTCATGTCCTATCCTTCTTTAAATTTTCTAGTTAAGGTACTGTTTATAATACAGCTATAAAATATTAACACATATAATATGAACGTTTCCGCCGATGTAATGAACTGTAGTAATGAATATTGTCATAAATCATATTTTGTACTGAAAAATGGATGAAAATGTTGACACCTATACAACCATTCCTATAAAACTTCCAACTTATTGGACGGTTTAAACCTTGTTTGCCATGCTTCAAAATCCGCCTAAATACTGCCGAATTTCAAAAGCCGAGTTTAAAAACCCGGCTTTTTTATGGGTGTTCCGTTTCATAGAAAATTCATCTTCAACCGCGATCAATCCGTGTTTCCTCTTAATGATAAAAGGTCGTCTGAAACCTACATCAGGTTTCAGACGACCTTTTTACCTTATCCGGCAGCCTCAAAAAATCTTTTTCATAGCTTTATGGATGAGGTCGAGTTGTTTTTTATATTCGCGGCAATGGGGGCATATCAGCAGGTGGCTGCCCAGAAAAATGCGTTCGGGAACGGTCAGGCGGGTTTCGTCCTGTTTTTTGGAGAGCAGGTAGGCGACTTTGCGGCATTTGTTCATCGTGGTTTCCTAACTGGCTTAACCGGCATGTTCTGCATTGCCGAACCATTTGATTTGCAGGCATTGGCGCAGGGTTTCGCGGGCGCGGTGCATAATGGTGTGGTAGTTGGACGTGCTGATTCCGCATTGCTCGCGGATTTCATCGGACGAGAAGCCGAGGATTTCTTTCATGGTAAATACGCGGGCGGTGTTTTCAGGCATTTGGTAGAGGCAGGTTTGCAGGATTTCACGAAACTCTTTATTGTCCAACGTTTTTTCGGGCGAGGCCCAAGTTTGCGGATGGCCGTCCGCCGTCCAATGTCCGTCTGATGCAAACCGTTCTTCAAAGATTTCGTCCAACATTTCTTCCGCAGGCGTGGCGAATACTTCGCGCTGCCGTCCGATTTGGCGCAGGCAGTCGGTGATTTTGTTTTTCAGAATGGCAAACAACCAGCTGCCGACTTGTGCATCTCCTTTAAACCCTTCGGCAGCGCGGTAGGCGGAAAGCATGGTTTCCTGCACAAGGTCTTCCGCCAAATCCGGGCGGTCGGGCAATTGGATGCGGGCGAAACGCAGGAGCAGCTTGCGGGATTCGGCAAGCTCGGCGTCAGTCAATTCGGGGAAGGGCATAATGTATTATTATCGAATGAATAGGTACGGATTTTACGCCGATATGGGAAAAGCGTGTGATGAAACAGACGGATGCACAGACTCCGCCTTTCAGACGACCTGATACATTTCTTAACCGTCCAGCGTAAAAAGACGTACAAAACCCAAGCTGCCGCGGTCTAATCATTTATAATTTCATGAAAATAAAACAAGGATTTCACACCATGGCCAAAAAATTTCCCATCTTCCCCAAAGCGCCGGAGCGCATCTGCTGGGGTTGCGACAAATATTGTAAAGAAGACGATTTGCAGTGCGGCAACGGCTGCGAGCGCATCCAGCACCCCATCGAATTGGACGGGCGCGAGTGGTATAAAAAAGGCGACTGGAGCAATTTGTTGAGCGAAGAGCAGCAAATCGAACTGGGCTTGAAAGAAGCGCCCAAACCTGCCAAACCGCATATCAAACTGCCGTTGCGGAACAAAACGGCTTAAGCACTCCGCCAAATTTAAGGGGTCGTCTGAAAACCGAAGGGGCGCAATCATGCGCCCTTATCTTTATTTTAACGATGCACCAACGCAATCGAATCCACCCACGCCGCTACTGTCCATCTCCATAGCAAACATACTTAATTTTAAATACGGCATGTCATCAAATTCCGTCATTCCCGCCCCCCACCTACGCGAGGACAGCCGGTAAGTGCGTATCGAAAATAAAGTAATTTAGCTTGTTCACACGAAGACAGAAACGACAACGGTTCAAAACTCCTATCCCGATACAGCTTCCCTTACCAAAGGTCATCTGAAAACGCAAAAATATGCTTTTCAGACGACCCCTCCCATCTCTCCCGAACCCGTCCGCGAAAAATGCTAAAATAACAAATTCATAAGCAAATCCACCTTTTCAGACGACCTCAATGCTCACCGATTTAGAAAAAAACGCCATTCGCGACCATTACCAAAATATCGGCAAAAACCTGCCCGGTTTCCGTCCGCGCACTTCGCAGCGGGAAATGATTGCGGCGATTGCCAACGCTTTTTCGCGGACCTTGACGCGCGAAGAAGGCGGCGAGCCGCCCAAGCGCGAGGGCGAGAGCATTGCCGTGATCGAAGGGCCGACCGGCGTGGGCAAATCGCTTGCCTACCTGCTGGCGGGCGGCATTATGGCGCAGACGCGCGGCAAGCGGTTGATTGTGAGCAGCGCGACGGTTGCTTTGCAGGAGCAGCTGGTTGACCGCGATCTGCCGTTTTTGGTGGAAAAAAGCGGTTTGGAACTGACCTTCGCGCTTGCCAAAGGGCGCGGCCGCTATCTCTGCCCCTACAAACTCTACCAACTCACACAAAGCAACGCCCAGCAAAACCTGCTCGGCTTCGAAGCCCCCGCCGTGTTGTGGGACAGCAAACCCAAGCCCGAAGAATTGAAGCTGCTGCGCGACATCGCCGACGAATTTTCCGCCCGACGGTTCAACGGCGACCGCGACACTTGGCCGGAAAAAATCGACGACACCATCTGGATGAAGGTGAACAACGACAACTACGGCTGCCTCAAAGCCGCCTGTCCCAACCGCCCGGAATGCCCGTTTTACCTTGCCCGCGACACGCTGGAAACCGTCGATGTCGTTGTCACCAACCACGATTTGCTGATGGTCGACATCAGCATGGGCGGCGGCGTGATTTTGCCCGACCCTGAAAACAGCTTCTACTGCATCGACGAAGCGCACCACCTGCCCAAAAAAGCACTCAGCCAATTTGCCGCCGAGCATTCGTGGAACCAAGCCGTGTGGGCGTTGGAAAAACTGCCGCAGGTTACCGGCAAAATCGCCACGCTCACCGACAAAGGCGAGTTGGCGAACCTTGCCGACGAAGCCGCCGCCGCGCTGCTCGAAAGCCTGCATGAATGGCAGTTCCACCTCGCCGAAGAACCGTCTTTGGGCTTGGGGTCGTCTGAAAACGACAGACGGACAAACAGCGAACCGACTTGGCTGTGGGAAGACGGCAAAATCCCCGAAGGCCTCGAAACCACCGTTTCCAACACCGCCATCGCCGCCCGCAGCCTCTACAAACACATCAACAGCCTCAACGACGCCTTGTCCGCCGCCCGCCGCGACAAAGACCAAAACAGCGCGCAAATCGACCGCCTGAGTACCGAATTCGGCGTATTCCGCGCCCGCGTCGAACAAATCACCGCCACATGGGACTTGCTCTCCACCGTCCCCCTCGAGGGCGAAGAACCGCTGGCAAAATGGATAACCCGCCGCGCCGACGACAAAAACGACTACATTTTCAACGCCAGCCCCATCAGCAGCGCGTCCCACCTCGCCAACAGCCTGTGGCGGAGCGCGGCAGGCGCAGTGTTGACCTCCGCCACCCTGCAATCCTTGGGCAGCTTCAACCTGATCCTGCGCCAAACCGGACTGCAATGGCTGCCTGAAACCACCACCCTTGCCCTAGAAAGCCCGTTTGATTTCGACGCGCAAGGCGAACTCTACATCCCGCCGGTGCACGCCAGTCCCAAAGACCCTGCCGCGCACACCGCCGCCATCGTCGAATGGCTGCCCAAGCTGATTTCGCCCACCGAAGCCATCGGCACACTCGTCCTGTTTTCCTCGCGCAAACAAATGCAGGATGTCGCCCTGCGCCTGCCCGACGACTACCTGCCGCTCCTGCTCGTACAAGGCGAATTGCCCAAAGCCGTCCTCCTGCAAAAACACCACCAAGCCATAGAAGAAGGCAAAGCCAGCATCATCTTCGGACTCGACAGTTTCGCCGAAGGACTCGACCTGCCCGGCACCGCCTGCGTGCAAGTCATCATCGCCAAACTCCCCTTCGCCATGCCCGACAACCCCATTGAAAAAACCCAAAACCGCTGGATAGAACAGCGCGGCGGCAACCCCTTTATCGAAATCACCGTCCCCGAAGCCGGCATCAAACTCATCCAAGCCGTCGGCCGTCTCATCCGCACCGAACAAGACTACGGCCGCGTGACCATCCTCGACAACCGCGTCAAAACGCAGCGATACGGCCAACAATTACTAGCCAGCCTGCCGCCGTTTAAAAGGATAGGTTGAAACCCATAAAAAGGTCGTCTGAAACCTGATTTCCAGTTTCAGACGACCTCTTTTCAAACCCGCATCCGTCAATAAAGCTCTAACGGCACATCCAACAATGCCTGCGCGTTTTCAATCTGCGCGGCGCAGGCGTACACCTGCGGTAGGACGTGGGCGCAATAGACGCGGGCGTTGTGTTGCTGTGTGGCGTAGAAATTGCTGCCGAAGCCGTCGGCGTTGTCCGTTCGGGCGGCTTCGGCGGCAAGGTAGGCGCGGGCGAGTCCGATGGCGCCGAGCGTCAGCCCCATTTGTTGCAGGTAGGCGTTGGACGCGGCGGCGGCGAGGGCGGGACGGTCGGCGTATCCGACCATGCGGGCGATGCTTTGTTCCGCCGTTTCAATGGCTTGCGCCAGTTGCTGCGCGGCGGCAGGTTCGGCGGCGGCGAGTTTGTCCGCCAGCTCTTTGCCTTCGGCGAGCAGCTTCAAGGGCAGTGCGCCGTTTTTGCCGGTGGTTTTGCGCCCTGCCAAATCGGCGGCCTGTATGCCGTTGGTGCCTTCGTAAATCGGCGTAATCCGCACGTCGCGCAGGTATTGCGCCACGCCGCTTTCTTCGACGTAACCCGCGCCGCCGTAAATCTGGACGGCGAGGTTGGTCAGGACGACGCCGTTGTCGGTCGGCCAGGCTTTGACGATGGGAATCAGGAAATCCAGTTCGCGCTCTGCTTCTTTGCGCAATACGTTGTCGGGGCAGGCGGCGGCAAAATCGGTCAGGGCGGCGGCGCGCAGATAGAGGGAGCGTTGGGCGGCGAGCGTTGCCTTTTGTATCAACAACATACGGCGCACGTCGGGATGGCGGATAATCGCTACGTCGTCTGAACCGTCCGCCTCGTCGCGTCCCTGCACGCGCTCTTTCGCATAGGCGAGCGCGTTTTGGTAGGCGCGTTCGGCGACGGCGTGGCCTTCGATGCCGACGTTCAGCCGCGCGGTTTTCATCATGGTAAACATATACGCCAAACCCTTGCCCGCCCTGCCGACCAGATAGCCTTCGGCGTTGTCGAACTCCATCGTACAGGTCGGGCTGGCGTGTATGCCGAGCTTGTGTTCGATGCCGATGGCGCGCACGCCGTTGCGTCCGCCCAAGCTGCCGTCCGCGTTCACCAAATATTTCGGCACGATAAACATCGATACCCCCTGCACGCCCGGCGCGGCATCGGGCAGGCGCGCGAGCACCAGATGGACGATGTTTTCCGTCATTTCCTGATTGCCCCAAGTGATGAAGATTTTCTGACCGCTGAGGGCATACGCGCCGTTTTCCTTCGGCACGGCGCGGGTGGCGATGTGGTTCAAATCCGAACCCGCCTGCGGTTCGCTCAAATTCATTGTTCCCGCCCATTCGCCGCTGCACATTTTCGGCAGGTAGATCTGTTTCTGCTCCTCGCTGCCGTGTTTGAACAGCGCGTCCACCGCCCCCAGCGTCAGCATCGGCATCAGCGACAGGGCAAGGTTGGCGGCGCACCACATCTCTTCACACGCCGCCGACACGACCACCGGCAGCCCCTGTCCGCCAAACTCCGCCGGCGCGCGCAAACCCGCCCAGCCCGCTTCGCAGAAACCATAGTAGGCACGCGCCAAATCGGGATGGGTCGTAATCAGGTCGTCTGAAAAACCCGCGCCGTGCAAATCGCCGGTGCGGTTGGTGTCCGCCCATTGCTCCGACGCAAACCGCGCCGCCTCGTCCAGCACCGCATCCACCGTTTCCGCATCCAAACCTTCCGCATGGGGCAGTTGTAAGATTTCGTCCAACCTGCCGTGCACGCGGATGCCGAAACGCAATTCGTTTACAGGGACCGTGTAGATCATGGAATTTCTCCGAAGTGAATGATTTGAAATGGATTTGGGATAAATTGGTATAGTTATACTAATCCTAAACTACAGGTTTGCAAAGCGCAGGTTTTCAGACGACCTTGGGCAAAATACAAACCTATCCTTCTATTTTTAAAAAAAATTATTTCAAATCAGGCAGCATGGGCGGAGCGCAGCAGGTTTGAGCGCGGTCAAAGTCGTCAAAGGTCGTCTGAAAAGGCAGTTTCAATGAAATGAGAAGGGGAGGGCAAGTTTTTCAGACGACCTTTTGTCCGTCTTTATTAACGAGAATCTGCTAAAATTGCCCGTTTCCCACTTCAACCTGACAGCAGCAATACATGAATATCTTTTACGAAGAGTCCGGCCAATTCAAAGTCGCCGCCATCGTCCAAAAAAACGACGCCACCTACCAAGTCGATACCCAACACGGCAAACGCACCAAAGTGAAGGCGAATAATGTCTTTGCCGAATTCGACGGCGATATGGCGGCATTTTTGGAGAACGCGCAGGCGCAGGCGGCGGACATTGACACCGATTTATTGTGGGAAGTATGCGGCGAAGAAGAATTTTCCGCCGAAGCCATCGCCGAAGAATATTACGGCCATGCACCGACCAAAACCGAGCTGGCGGCGACCTTGATTGCGCTTTACACCGCGCCGATGTATTTCTACAAAAAAGCCAAAGGCGTGTTCAAAGCCGCGCCCGAAGAAACTTTAAAACAAGCACTTGCCGCCATCGAACGCAAAAAACAGCAAGACGCGCAAATCGACGCTTGGGCGGAAGCCTTGAAACGCGGCGAGATGCCGTCTGAAATCGCGGCGGATTTAAAAACCATCCTGCACGCGCCCGACAAGCAGTCGCTGACCTACAAAGCCTTTACCAAAGCTGCCGACGCGCTGAAAACCTCCGCCTACGAATTGGCGAAAAAAACAGGCGGCATTACGTCCATTCCGCAATACCTGCAAGACGGTTTTGAAATCAAATACTTCCCCAAAGGAACAGGCTTTCCCGACCTTCCGCTTCCGGAAATGCCCGACCTGCCCAAGGCCGACGTTAGCGCCTTTTCCATTGATGACGAATCGACCACCGAAGTGGACGACGCTTTAAGCCTGACCGACTTGGGCAACGGCACGAAACGCGTCGGTATCCACATCGCCGCGCCGTCGCTTGCCATTAAACCAGGCGACAAAATGGAAAAAAACATCATGGAACGCTTGAGCACGGTCTATTTCCCCGGCGGCAAAATCACCATGCTGCCCGAAAACTGGATTGCCGCGTTCAGCCTTGATGCGGGCGCGTACCGTCCTGCCGTCAGCATTTATTTTGATGTGGACAGCGAGTTCAACGTCGGCGAGCCGACCTGCAAAATCGAAACCGTCAACATCGCCGAAAATCTGCGCATCCAAACCATCGAGCCGCATTTCAACGCCGAAACCGGCTTGGACGAAGCCGGCGAAATGATGTTCGCCCATCATCAAGACCTGATTTGGTTCTATCAATTCGCCGTCGCCCTGCAAAAAGCACGCGGCAAATACGAACCCGACCGCGCGCCGCAATACGATTACAGCATCGAATTGGATGAAGCAGGCAAAGTCTCCGTCGTCCGCCGCGAACGCGGCTCGCCCATCGATATGCTGGTCAGCGAAATGATGATACTCGCCAACAGCACTTGGGCGCAGATGCTCCATGACAACGACCTGCCCGGCCTATTCCGCGTCCAACCCGCCGGAAAAGTACGCATGAGCACCAAATCCGAGCCGCACATCGGCATGGGCGTACAGCATTACGGCTGGTTCACCTCGCCGCTGCGCCGCGCCGCCGACTACATCAACCAAAAACAACTTCTCAGCCTGATAGACGACACCGCCGAGCCACTTTTCCGGCAAAGCGATGCCGAACTCTTCGCCGCCCTGCGCGATTTCGACACCGCCTACACCGCCTATGCCGATTTCCAACGACAGATGGAAGCTTACTGGAGCCTCGTGTACCTGCAACAGCAAGGCACAAGCGAGCTGACCGCGACCATCCTCAAAGAAGACCTCGTCCGCATCGAAGGCCTGCCGCTGGTAACCCGCGCCACCGGCATCCCGTTCGACGCGCTGCCCAAATCGCAAGTCCTGCTCAAAATCACCGAGCTTGATCCTGAAAAGCAGTTTATCGCGTTGAATTATGTGAAAGCCGTCGCTCCTGCGGTTGTGTAAGGAGAGGCATATAAAACATCGTCTGAAATCCGATGTAGGCAATCGTCGCGTCGTTTACACCACAGGTTGAGAAAATAAATCTGCAAAATCTCAAACGGCGTCGCGCCTTGGAATACGCCGTCGCGCTTCAGTTAGACCGCGTCGTCGGTATCGCCTACGCGGCGGGCGTATTCTTCGCAGTTCTCGGAGAATTTGTCGGGATAGATAAAGGAATCGCTGCCGGTGTTGTAGGGCGGGTCGATGTAAATCATCTTTACGCTGACGGCATAGAATTTTTGCAGGATTTTCAGTGCTTTGAGATTTTCGCCTTCGATAAACACGTTTTGCGTGCCGTCGAAATCTGCGGATTCTTCTTTGCAGGGAGCGAAGGTGCGGGAATTAGGACTTTGGAGATTGAGATAGGCGTCCGTTTTGCCCGCCCAATCGAGTCGATAACGTTCGCCCGAGCCGGCAAGGTTTTCGGCGCCGAAGACGAGTTTGAGCTTTTTAAAGTCGATTTGGTCTTCGCAAAAGGCTTCGGGAAAGAGTTGTTTGAGTTTTAATATATTGTTTTATTTGAGATTATTTTCTAAATCGTGTATAATTTCGGTTCGGTTGCCATTTTTTCGCCTTTCCAATAGGGGTCGGAAGATAAATTATTTTATTGGGATTGGCTAAGATACTGAAGCAGTATTAATAGGTCGTCTGAAAACCTTTTACGGGGTTTTCAGACGACCTTTTTGATTGTCAATCCGCCGTGCAGATTTCTATGATTTCCTCGCCGTATTTGTCCAGCCATTCCCCGCTCACGCCGTCTATTTTAGAAAGCGCCGTCAGGGTTTGCGGCCAGGCTTTGGCGATGGCGCGTAAAGTCTGTTTTCTGGCGACGGCGTGCATCTCTCCGCCTTCATATCGAGCGGTGTCGAGACACCATTGGAACAGGCGGCGGGCGAGCTGGCGTTCTGCCTGTTTCGGCTCGGAAAGCCCGTCTGCGTAGGGGCGGCAGATGTCGAGTATTGCCTGCCCGTATTGGGCAATCCTTTCGCTGCCTATGCCGTAGATACCGAGTAAATCGGCTTCTTCGGCGGGCGTGAGGACGACAAGATCGGTCAGGCTGATGTTGGAAAGGATTTTGCCCAAGGCGCATTGTTTGGAGGCTGCCTGCTCGGCACGCCAGGTTTCCAGCTTTTGCTGTAATTGCTGTTCGCGCTCGGTTTGAGGGATGAATGGGGGTTCTTCGCTGGTCGTCGTTTGTCCGCTTTGGTTTTCGGCTGCGTTCTCGCAGACATTGAGAATGTCGATGCCGAATTTGTTGATTTTTGCTTCGCCCAAACCGTAGATTTGGTGCAAATCTTCCAGCGTTTTCGGCATTTTTTCGACGATGTCGCGCAGGGTTTTGTCGCCGCAGACGACGTAGGCGGGGACTTCTTCGGCATGAGCACGCTGCTGCCGCCAATGCCGCAATGCCTGCCATAGGCGTTCTTCGCGTTCGGTACGCAGCCAGTTGTCTTTGGGCTTTTGAGTGGCAGCTTTTTCGCGGCGCAGCGGGCGCAACATGACTTCGGTTTCGCCTTTAAGGACTTTTTTTGCGGCTTCGGTCAGTTGCAATGCCTGATATTGGGCGGTGTTGACGGTGAGGTAGCCGAGGCTGATGCACTGGCGGATGACGCTGCGCCATTCTTTGTCGGTTTGCGTGCTGCCAATGCCGAAGGTGGAGAGTTTGTCGTGACCGTTGCGCCGTATCCAGTCGTCACTTTTACCGCGCAGAAGGTTGGTGATATAGCCGGCGGCAAAGCGTTGTCCGGCGCGATACACACAACTGAGAAGCTTTTGTACGAGGACGGTACCGTCGAAGCGTACGGGCGGATGCAGGCAGTTGTCGCAATGTCCGCAGGGAGCAGATTCTTCGCCAAAATGCTTGAGCAGCAGGACGCGGCGGCAGGCGGCGGTTTCGCAGACGGAAAGCATGGCATCGAGCTTCTGCATTTCGATTTGTTTCTGCACTTCGTCGCTGTTGCCTTCGGCAATACGTTCGCGCAGCAATACCCAGTCGTTCAGCCCGTAACACAGCCAACTCACGGCAGGCAGCCCGTCCCGCCCGGCGCGGCCGGATTCTTGGTAGAAATGTTCGACGCTTTGGGGCATATCGAGATGGGCAACGAAGCGCACGTCCGGTTTGTCTATGCCCATGCCGAAGGCAACGGTGGCGACGACGATAATGTTGTCTTCTCGGGTAAAACGGCGTTGGTTTGCCTCGCGCACTTCCATGCTCAAGCCGGCATGGTAGGGAATCGCGTCCAATCCGTTTTCGCAGAGGAATTGGGCGATGTCTTCGACTTTTTTGCGGCTTAAGCAATAGACGATGCCGCTTTGCCCTTCCATTTCTTTGCGGATGAAGTCGAGAAGCTGCTTTTTGCCGTTGTTTTTTTCGATAACCTGATAATAAATATTCGGGCGGTCAAAGCTGGAGATGAATTCGGGCGCGTCTTCCAGATGGAGGAAATGTTTAATGTCGGCGCGGGTCGCCGCATCGGCGGTCGCAGTCAGGGCAATGCGCGGCACTTGCGGATAGCGTTCGGCAAGCAGCCCTAATTGCTGATATTCGGGGCGGAAATCATGCCCCCATTGGCTGACGCAATGTGCTTCATCTATGGCGAAAAGGCTGATGGTTTGCTGATCAAGAAAACGTAGGAATCGGTCGGTAACCAGCCGCTCCGGTGCGACGTAGAGCAGTTTCAGACGACCTTGGGCGAGTTTGTCCGCCACTTCGCGGGCTTCTTCTACCGTTGTGCTGCTGTTGACTGCCGCTGCTTCTATGCCTGCGGCGTGCAGGCTCGCCACTTGGTCGTTCATCAGGGCAATCAGTGGCGAAACGACAATGGCGACGCCTTCGCGCATCAGCGCGGGAATTTGGTAACACAACGACTTGCCCCCACCCGTCGGCATCAATACCATCAGGCTTCCGCCGCCTGCCAATGTATTGACGACAGCCTCCTGCTTGCCGCGAAATTCGGGATAGCCGAATACTTCGTGCAGAATCTGTTGGGCGGAAGGCTGGGGCATGATGGTTCCGTAGGGAGGGAAAAGCGTTATTTTAGCGGTTTTAGACACTGCCTGCATGGGGGATATTTGAGTTCTCCATATGGGGTCGTCTGAAAACGGGTTATGCTTGGTTGGGTATCGTGGATTGATTTGTGATTGAGACAAGATGGCGGAACCGCCGACAATGCAGATAGTAGGAAACTGGTTCACTCTTTGCTTTACAACGGAAAACCGTTCTCTTTAATCTCATACGAGGCGGCAGCATACTGGTTTCAAGTAAATCCACTAGAAAACCTGTTTTCAGACGACCTTTTCATTTTTTGGCGGTTTTAAGACTTTGCAAAGCCGATTTACTGCCCCGCCGTCTTCGCGCATAATACGGCAGTCTAATAATTTATCCTAAGCAACCGAAACTTATGAACATCAAACACTTTCCCCTTATTTCGACTTTATCCGCAGCCCTGCTTTTGAGTGCCTGTCAAACGACTACGACCACAAGCGGCGGCGTCAGCGGCAACTGGGACAACATCGGCACAATTTCCGAAGGCAATATCAAAGTGGCGATTGATAAAAACAGCATCAAGAAAAACGGCACTTTGGTCACTTTCCGCGATAGAAAAACCGTGTCAAAGATGAAAGAAGAACGCTTCGTCAACACGCCCGCCTACAAAACCGCCATCGGCGACTGGGAAATCCATTGCACCAACAAAACCTACCGCCTGACCGCTTTGCAGCTCCTCGACGAACACGGCAAAGAAATTTCCAAACACAGCTACACGGCGACGAATATCCGCCCGATGAGCGTGATGAACGGTACGATTACCGAAAAACAATTCGAAGCCGTATGCGGCAGCAAGCTCTGATGCCCAACTTATCTACATACTTATCCACAAGATAGTCAAATCAAAAGGTCGTCTGAAAACCATGAATATGGGGATTCAGACGACCTTTTTTAGTTTTTTCGGGAAAGTTATATTCAGGATTATCCACATTTTATTGAATACGCGGTTTATTATAGTGGATTAAAATAAAAATGAGACAAGGCGGCAACGCCCGTCGTGTACAGATAGTACATAAGGGCGTGGGCAACGCCGTATCATTGCAATTTTAATCCACTATAGTTCAAACCACAATTCCTACTCATCCCATCCATCCGATTTCTAACGCAAGCGAACACCTGTTTCCCCATCAATAATCTGACTCGGCGACTTTTGTTTGCCGATTAAACCGCCGACTACCCATACATTCCTTCCAAACTGTCTTCTCACTTCCCGCTCCGTTCTACACGCGCGTTTGCCTGCGCGGTTACACGAAGTCGAGACCAAAGGCGTTTTCAAAGCCTGACACAAGCGGCGCGCACCTGCATGGGCAGGAACCCTGACAGCCAGTTTGCTGCGTCTTTTTCCGCGCAATGCGGGTAAAACGTCAGCAGCCGCTGGAAGCAGAAAGGTTTTGGGCGCAGGCCATTCGTTTTTGAGCATGGTTTGAATGTTTTCAGACGACCTTTTGAGCAGGGGCTGTAATTGCTCCAATTGGTTGCCAATGACAATCATGCCTTTATGTTGCGGTCTTTTTTTCAGATGAATCAATCGGTTGAGTGCCTTAGGCAAGGTCGGGATACAGCCTATGCCGTAGCAGGACTCGGTAGGATAGGCGACCAAGCCGCCTTTTTTAAGATGGGATTGCAGCTTGCGAAGCGTCGAAGCTGAAAGGATTCTGGGGAATAGCATGATAGGGAAGGTCGTCTGAAACACAATCATGTTTTCAGACGACCTATTTCTTTGATTAACGGTTGATGGCTTTGTCGGCAATGTCTTTACGATATTGCATGCCGTCGAAGCTGATTTTTTCCAATGCGCTATACGCCTTGGCTTTGGCTTGAGTCACATCGTCGCCCAATCCTACGACACACAATACGCGTCCGCCGTTGGTCAATACGTCGCCTTTCTCGTTTGCCGTTGTGCCTGCATGGAAAACTTTGCCGATTCGGTTGGCAGCATCCAGACCGGAAATAACATCGCCTTTTTTGGGCGTTTCAGGGTAATTTTGCGCCGCCAGCACCACTCCTACGGCAGTTTGCGGATTCCATTCTGCGGTTACGCTATCGAGTTTGCCGTCTATTGCTGCTTCGACCAAATCCGCCAAGTCGCTGTTCAGACGACTCATAATCGGCTGGGTTTCGGGATCGCCGAAACGGCAGTTAAACTCAATCGTATAGGGTGCGCCGCTTTGATCAATCATCAAACCTGCGTACAGGAAGCCGGTAAACTCATGCCCTTCTGCTTTCATACCCGCTACGGTCGGCAAAATAATCTCGTTCATCGTGCGCTCGTACACGGCGGGCGTTACCACAGGCGCGGGACTGTACGCGCCCATACCGCCCGTATTCGGGCCTTTATCGTCGTCTAAAAGACGCTTGTGGTCTTGGCTGGTCGCCATAGGCAACACATGATTGTCATCAACCATGACGATAAAGCTCGCTTCTTCTCCTTGCAGGAAATCTTCAATCACAACCCGCGCGCCGGCATTGCCCATTTTGTTGCCCAGCAGCATATCGTCAATGGCAGCATGCGCTTCATCCAAAGTCATCGCCACAATCACGCCTTTACCTGCCGCCAAACCATCGGCTTTGACGACGATGGGCGCACCTTTTCGATTAACGTAATCGTGTGCAGCATCGGCGTTTTCAAAGGTTTGGTATTGTGCGGTCGGAATATTGTATTTCGCCATAAATGCTTTGGCGAAATCTTTAGAGCTTTCCAACTGGGCCGCATATTGTGTAGGCCCAAAAATTTTCAGCCCTGCAGTACGGAAATCATCCACAATACCCGCCGCCAAAGGCGCTTCAGGACCGACGACGGTAAAAGCAATATTTTCTTTACGGCAGAATTCAATCAAATCCTGATGCGCAGTCAAGGCGATGTTTTGCAACTTGGGTTCAATCGCCGTACCCGCGTTACCGGGTGCAACAAATACTGTTTCCACTTTAGGCGACTGCGCCAATTTCCAAGCCAGCGCGTGTTCGCGACCGCCATTACCGATAACCAGCAGTTTCATCCCATCTCCTTGACAAATATGTACTTTTAACGAAAACTCGACATAGGGGACTTTTGTCCCATTTGAAGAAATTTTGGTGGAATCAAACAAAGACCACTTCATTTCACTATGCAACCTATTCAACTTATTCACAAATTAAAAAAGGACAAGCAACCATGCAAAAACGTATTGATGAAATCCAAAGCAAATACCGCGAATGGTGTCATTTGCTACCGCAATTGGAAGAAGACCTAAAACGCTGGAAACATGCCGTCGCTTTGATCCGCGATATGGATAATTTCTATACCCACGAATATCAGGCGTGTCATCAGGCTATTGAAGATGGGGCAGAACTGGATTTGCGCACGGAAGGCGAATACAGCATTATGAGTGAAGATGCGTTATGGAACGCGCTGGGCGAATTCCATCAATTAGCCTGGCTATATTTACGCTCCAGCGTCGATGCCTTGGACAGATATACACAAGAAGCTTAAATTCAAAGGGTCGTCTGAAATACCATGCTGCAAGCTGTTTCAGACGACCTTTTTATTCAAAAGGTTTTTCTGTATTTACCTCAATCTGCCGCGTATTCTTCCAAGCCGAAACACAGGCCTCATAATTTGCCAACGACAAACTTACCGTCAATCGGCAATCCAACTGTAAATCCTGCTCCAATATATCCGCCTGATATTGTTTAGCGATGCGTATCGCTTCATTCAAAAACGGATATTCACATTTCAGCCAAACAGTTTTTTCAATATTCTTTTCAACCACTTCTGCAACCGCCAACGCCTGAGCCGTTGCCTCTTTGTATGCATGAATCAGACCGGGAACACCCAATAACGTACCGCCGAAATAGCGCACGACAACGACCAAAACATCGGTTACACCCACCGAATCAATCTGTCCCAAAATCGGTCGCCCAGCACTTCCTGACGGCTCTCCATCATCGTTGGCGCGAAATTGCATGCCATCCACACCCAAACGATAGGCATAGCACCAGTGTCGCGCTTTATGATGCTCTTCCTTTAACGGATCGAGGTATTTTTTCACATCAGCCAATGTCCGAATCGGATAGGCAAATGCGATAAAACGGCTGCCTTTATCTTTAAACTCAGTCTGCGTCGGGGAAGTAATGGTTTTATAAGTCGTAATCATGCTGAAATGTTTTCAGACGACCTCATGAATAACAAGGTCGTCTGAACGTTTCACGTGAAACATCAATTTTTCAATGCTTCTGTTAATTGTGGAACGATTTCAAATAAATCGCCAACCAATCCGTAATCGGCCACATTGAAAATCGGCGCATCGGCATCTTTGTTGATTGCGACAATCACTTTGCTGTCTTGCATACCGGCAACGTGTTGAATCGCGCCTGAAATACCGATTGCAAAATAGAGCTGCGGTGCAACGACTTTACCGGTTTGTCCGACTTGAACATCATTCGGCGCATATTCGGCATCAACCGCCGCACGGGATGCGCCGATTGCCGCACCTAAAACATCCGCCAACGGTGTCAGCACTTCATTAAATTTCTCCGCACTACCCAGCGCACGACCACCGGAAACAATCACTTTTGCCTGAGTCAACTCAGGACGATCGGAATGAGAAAGCTGGCGGTTCACAAAACGGCTCAGGTTTTGGGCAGGAGTAGCTTCAACATTAACCGCCTCAGCATTCCCACCTTGCGCCGATGCTGCGTCAAAAGCCGTTGCACGGAAGGTCAGCACCAATTTTTCTGAATCGGCTTGCACGGTTTCAAATGCATTACCTGCATAAATGGGGCGTACAAAAGTTTTGTTATCCACAATCTCAGTCAAATCAGAAATTTGCGGTACGTCTAATAAGGCTGCTACGCGAGGTAAAAGGTTTTTACCGAATGTGGTTGCCGTTGCTGCAACATAGCGGTAATCCGCTGTCAATTTGACAACCAACGGAGCCAGTTCTTCAGCCAAACCTTCGGCATAATGGGCAGCATCTACAACCAAAACTTTATCAACACCCGCTACTTGTTTCGCGAATTCCACTACGGTTGATGCGCTATTTCCGGCAACCAATAAATCGACTTTACCCAGTTTGGCGGCAGCGGTAACAGCATGCAAAGTGGCAGGATTTAACTGTTTGTTGTCGTGTTCGGCAATAATCAATACGCTCATTTCAGTCTCCTCAAATCACTTTGGCTTCGTTTTTCAATTTTTCAACCAATTCGGCAACGCTTGCCACTTTTACGCCTGCCTGACGCGCTTTAGGTTCGGCGAATTTCACCGTTTTCAGACGAGGTGAAATGTCGGCAGCCAAATCGGCAGGAGCCATTTTCTCCAAAGGTTTTTTCTTTGCCGCCATAATATTGGGGAGTTTGACAAAGCGCGGTTCGTTCAAACGCAAATCAGCGCTGATGACAGCAGGCAGTTTCAATGCTATGGTTTCTTCACCGCCATCGATTTCGCGCACAATCTGTACTTCGTCGCCTTCAATTTGTACTTTGGAGGCAAACGTACCTTGCGCCGCATTCAGCAAAGCTGCCAGCATTTGCGCCACTTGGTTGGCATCATCATCAATCGCCTGTTTGCCCAAAAAGAAAATTTGCGGATTTTCTTTGCCCGCAACAGCTTTCAGCAGCTTGGCAACTGCCAGCGGCTCCAATTTTGCATCGGTTTCAACATGAATCGCACGGTCGGCACCCATCGCCAAAGCGGTACGCAACGTTTCTTCGCATTTTTTCTCGCCCAAAGAAACCGCTACGATTTCGCTTACTTTTCCGGCTTCTTTCAAACGGACGGCTTCTTCCACTGCGATTTCGTCAAACGGATTCATCGACATTTTGACATTGCCGATATCCACATCCGACCCATCGGCTTTTACACGAACTTTGACGTTGTAGTCCACTACGCGCTTTACTGCGACCAGTGCTTTCATTGAATTCTCCTAAAAAGAACGCTGCTCTCGCTATCAAGCGATAGCCAAACCTTCTTCCCTATAAAATCAAATCCGTTTTTTTTAAAAACGAATTCATTCAGAAATCTTTCGGATAATGCTTGCCGATTATACCATTTTTAAAGCATTTACTCAGGCTGGTAGATATACATTCCTACACTCAACAAACTGGAAAATATCAGGCGCTATATCAGTTTCAGACGACCTTTTAGCCTTTGTCTGCTGCAACACAATCCATCAACGTTTGATAAACCAAATCTGCAGTCGGAATCTGCCCGATATTGCCTAAATTTTTTGCAACAGCCGAAACTTGAACGCCTGTTTTAATCGGATCGGTATCTGTATAAATACCGACCACAGGTTTTTCCAAAGCATTTGCCAAATGCAGCAAACCGGTATCCACGCCGACAATTCCGACCGCGTGTTTCAACAGATACGCCGCCTGCAATAAATTCATTTTGTCGCACACAATGGCAAACGGCAGTCCGTCTGCAATCTGTTCGGCACGCGTCTTTTCAGTTTCATTTCCCCATGGCAGGTAAACGTTGCATTGTTGTTCTTCATTTAATTTTTGCAGCAACGCTCGCCAATTTTCTACAGACCATAATTTACTGTCCCGGCTGGTCGCGTGCAAAGCCGCATAATACGGCTGCTCTAAGTTTTTCAGACCACCTGCTTCGGGAACGGTCATACCAAATACCTGCGTTTCAGGCATCGCATAGCCAAAGACTTGGGCGAACAGCTCACGGTTGCGCCAAACGGCATTTTTACCTTTGGGTACAGCGTATGTTTTCGCATACGCCAACGCAGCCAACCCCTCGCGCGCGCTGTGTTTATCCAAACCATAAATAGGGGATTTTGCCATTTTGGCGAAACACGCGCTTTTAATCAGACCTTGACTGTCCAATACAAAATCAAATGCTTCCTGCCGCAAGGCCTGTTTCAGACGACCTATTTCCTGCCAAGTTTCTGCCTGAAAGAGATGTTTGCGCCATTGCCGCCATTTTATCACATGGATTTTTTTCACAAACGGATGCAGGCGCGCAATATCCGCAAATCCGGCTTCACACAACCAATGGAGTTCCACATCAGGGCATTGTCGCGCTAAATCTTCAATTGCGGGCAAAGTGTGAATTAAATCGCCCATACTGGACAAGCGGACAAGCAAAATTTTCATATTCAGTAAGGGATTTCACGTGAAACAATTATAAATTATTGATTATTAATATATTTTTTAATTTCTTCGGCGTTTTTTAAGATCATTGCACCGGCAGAACGCATTTCCTGCCATGCAGTTTCAATCGTATCCGGCGCAATGCCCCGACAAGCCGCTTCATTGACGATAACCTGCCAATTGCCGCCTTTGAGTAACTGCAAAACCGTTGTTTTAACACAATAATCCGTAGCCAAGCCGCCGACAATGACCGTATCCGTATTTTGACAACGCAGCCATTCAATCAACCCTGTGCTCAGTTTTTCCTCAATATCGTGAAAACACGCGCCGTAAGGATGCAATTCAGGATCAATGCCTTTCCAAACGCAATAATCGTATTCCTTGGCAGAAGGCAGCCCGTCCAACAATTCATAGCCGCGCGTACCGACCATCGCATGGGCCACCCAAGTCAAATCCGCATCGGGCAATCCTGTCGGTTTCAACATATCAACAGGGTTATCCACAAGCCATTTCGCTGCCGAATGATGCGCATCTTTCGTCATCACGCGCAAATCCGCCAAAGCAGCTTGGGCATTCAACTCTTCTACAATCAAATGCCCCTCGTTCACAGGCAGCTCGTCAGGACACAAAGGCGTGAAAGTTTTTTGTGCATCGACATCAATGGAAACAATCATCTCATCATTTCAACACGATTAAAATGCCCTGTATTATAACAAATTACTGCCCAAAAGCGGTAAAACCGGCTGTGATAAGATAACGTTTTTCCGAAAAACTTGTCCACAATCCTCATGACCTACACCATCGTCCCCATCGCCACCGCCCGCTCGCCCTACAAACAGAAATTCGGCGTCGCCCGCCAGCCTGGTTTGGTCCCTGCCGCAGAAGTCTGCATCGAGCTGAATCCCGAATTTACCGCAGACAGCGTACGCGGATTGGAACACTTCGATTATGTGTGGATAAGTTTTATCTTTCACGGCGTATTGGATGAAAGCTGGGCACAAATGGTGCGCCCACCGAGGCTCGGCGGCAAACAAAAAATGGGCGTATTCGCCACACGCAGCCCCCACCGCCCCAATCATCTCGGACTGTCGCTGTTAAAGCTCGACCGTATCGAAACCGGCAAACCCGTCCGCCTTTATTGCAGTGGCGCAGACCTGCTGGACGGCACACCGATTGTCGACATCAAGCCCTACATCCCCTTTGTCGAATCCAAACCCGACGCATCATCCGGCTTCGTCAGCGGCAAACCTGAAGAACTTGAAGTCGTATGGCTGGAAAACATCGGTGCAGAAAATTTATCTGAAAGCACCAAAAACCTCATCGGCCAAAGCATTGCCCAAGACCCGCGTCCTGCCTATCAGAATATTCCTGAACGGATTTACGTCATGAATATTGCGGATTATGAAGTCAGATTTCAAATTGAGAAAAACCGTGCGATGGTTATTGGGATAAGTGTTGTTTGAAATTTAGTGATTGATTTCATTAAAAAAGATCGTCTGAAAACCCTAAGATTTAGGTTTTCAGACGACCTTTTTATCAATGATGCGGGTCTTATTCAATTAACGTTTGAGATAAACCAAACCCGTAGCGTGGGCTTCGCCCACGAAATCCATCATCCAATAATCCGAATCAGATAACTATCTAATTTTTATTAATCTCGTGGGCAAAGCCCACGCTACTCGTTGCTGCAACGGCAACTTGTCCCTTTCCCCCGTCCGGCGGGGAAGGTTAGGATGGGAGTGGCTTTATGGGTTTAGGTAAAATCAAATTCGTATAGCTCGCAGAGCCACCCTCTCCCCAGCCCTCTCCCGCCAGCCGGGAGAGGGGGCAGGTTGCAGGTCAAAACAAGGTCGTCTGAAAACTTTGAGATTTGAGTTTTAGAGAAACTCGTTCTACCCCCGTTTTCAGACGACCTTGTTTATTCAATCAATGCAGGCTTAGGATAACTCAAGTAGAGTAGGCTTCGTCCGCGAAATCCGCTATCCAACAATCCAAATCAGACAACAGTCGAATGGACATTCATTTTCCTT
>NZ_AEPF01000046.1 GCF_000193735.1 Neisseria sicca 4320 | reverse complement strand
ATTAACAAAGATTCATAAACCGCCCGTCTGCAAACCGGCAAACCATAGAGGAAACCCGACCCATGCACACCATCCGCGCCTTGCTCGTCCTGCTCGGCTGCCTCGCGCTCGGCGAAACCGCCGCCTACCTTACGGGCATCAAACTGCCCGGCAGCATCATCGGTATGGGTATTCTGTTTGCCATGCTTCAGGCGGGGTGGGTGAAAGCCGAGTGGTTGCAACAGCTTACCGACGCGCTGATGTCAAACCTGACGCTTTTCCTCGTGCCGCCCTGCGTCGCGGTCATCAGCTATTTGGATTTGATTGCCGACAGTTGGCTGTCGATACTCGTTTCCGCCGCCGCCAGCACCGTGTGCGTCCTGTTGGTTACGGGCAAGGTACATCAATGGATACGGGAGAAAATCTGATGGACGGCATCCTTTCCCTGTCGCAGCAGCCCAGCGTCCTGCTTTTCCTGACGCTGGCGGTGTACGCATTGGCACTCCTCCTTCGCGCGCGGACGGGCTACCTGCTGCTCAACCCTGTCTTAATCAGCACTGTTACCCTGATTGCCTACCTCAAAATCCTCGACATCGATTACGCCGTGTACCACGATGCCGCGCAGTTTATCGACTTCTGGCTCAAACCCGCCGTCGTCGCGCTCGCCGTTCCGCTCTATCAAAACCGTGAAAAAATCTTCAGCCAGTGGCTGCCCGTCATCGTCTCGCAGCTCGCCGGCAGCGTTACCGGCATCATCACAGGCATGTATTTCGCCAAATGGCTGGGCGCGGAACGCGAAGTCATCCTCTCGCTCGCCGCCAAATCCGTGACCAACCCCATCGCCATTGAAATCACCCGCACCATAGGCGGCATCCCCGCCATCACCGCCGCCACCGTCATCGTCGCCGGACTGGTCGGGCAGATAGCCGGTTATACCGTACTTAAGAACACCGTCGTCATGCCCTCGTCGGTCGGCATGTCGCTCGGCACCGCCTCACACGCCATGGGCATCGCCGCCTCGCTCGAACGCAGCCGGCGCATGGCGGCATACGCAGGGCTGGGACTGACACTCAACGGCGTACTGACCGCCGCCATCGCCCCGATTATCATCCCCGTATTAGGATTCTGAACACTTTTCAGACAACCCCGATGAACCAAAAGGTCGTCTGAAAACCAAATCAACAACAACCCCAAACAAAGGAGCAGCAAAATGGCAGTCAACCTCACAGAAAAAACCGCAGACCAACTGCTGAACATCGACGGCATCCAACTCTTCACCGCCCGCGCAGGCATCAAACAAACCGACCGCGCCGACCTCACCCTGATGGTACTTTCCGGCGGCAACACCGTCGGTGCCGTGTTCACTACCAACCGCTTCTGCGCCGCCCCCGTCCACATCGCCAAATCACACCTCTTCGACGAAGACGGCGTGCGCGCCATCATCATCAACACCGGCAACGCCAACGCAGGCACAGGCGCGCAAGGCAGAATCGACGCCATCGAAACCTGCGCCGCCACCGCCGTACAAACCGGCTGCAAACCCTCCCAAGTCCTTCCCTTCTCCACTGGCGTCATTCTCGAGCCTCTGCCCGTCTATAAAATCGTCGCCGCCCTGCCCAAAATGCAACCCGCCGACTGGACAGACGCCGCACGCGCCATCATGACCACCGACACCGTACCCAAATCCGCCTCGCGCGAAGGCAGCGTCGGCGAAAAACACACCGTCCGCGCCACAGGCATCGCCAAAGGCTCCGGCATGATCCACCCCAACATGGCAACCCTGCTCTCCTTCATCGCTACCGATGCCAAAGTTTCCCAGCCCATCCTCCAGCTGATGACCCAAGAAATCGCCGACGAAACCTTCAACACCATCACCGTTGAAGGCGACACCAGCACCAACGACAGCTTTGTCATCATCGCCACGGGCAAAAACAGCCAAAGCGAAATCGACAACATCGCCGACCCGCGCTACAAACAGCTCAAAGACCTGCTCGGCAGCCTCGCCCTCGAGCTTGCCCAAGCCGTCGTCCGAGACGGCGAAGGCGCAACCAAATTCATCACCGTCCGCGTCGAAAACGCCAAAACCCGCGACGAAGCCCGCCAAGCCGCCTACGCCGTCGCACACTCGCCCCTCGTTAAAACCGCCTTCTTCGCCTCCGACCCCAACCTCGGCAGACTGCTCGCCGCCATCGGTTACGCAGGCATTGCCGATTTGGACACCGACACCGTCGAAATGTATCTCGACGACGTATTGGTTGCCGAAAACGGCGGCCGCGCCGCAAGCTACACCGAAGAACAAGGGCAGGCAGTGATGGCGAAAGACGAAATCACCGTCCGCATCAAACTCCACCGCGGACAAGCCGCCGCCACCGTCTATACCTGCGACCTATCGCACGACTACGTCTCCATCAACGCCGACTACCGCTCGTAAGGACAGATTGTAAGTTTTGGGTTTTCAGACGACCTTGTGCGCCAGTAAACTCAGTTCGTGGGCGAAGCCTGCGCCACATCAAGGGAAACACGATCGAAAAGAGCGATATTTCCAACAGTGTTCAACTGGTAGCGTGGGCTTTGCCCGCGGATGAAGATAGCGAAAAACACCCTTTAGAGCAGGCTCTATGTTTCACTACCGCCCGTAAAGACAAGGTTTTCAGACGACCTTTGTGATGCAAATAACGCGGTTATCTTTACACCTGCGCGTCATCAAACCCTGTCCGTAGGCAAAGCCCACGCTACGGCTGGCTGTTTTGCAAACACCCGTTGCATAGGGCTTCCAGTGGATTCCCGCCTGCGCGGGAATGACGGAATGTAACCTTTACCATCATCTCAGCGCGTGTGTCGTCCTCAAAACACCTCCGCTGAAAAAATGCAAAAAGGTCGTCTGAAACCCTATTCCCAAGTTTCAGACGACCTTTGTTCCAATCAACCCTACAACACAGCCGCCGCTTTCTTCAACACCTGCCAGGCATATGCCTTCAGGCGCGGTTGGCGCAGCAGGCGGGCGGGGTGCGGGATGGTGAAATACGGTATGCCGCCACACAATTCGTCCATGACCGCCATCATTTCTTTCTGTTCGAAAATCTGACCTAAAAACAATACCGCACGGGCTTGGGACGATTCCAATTCATGCTTCAGTGCAGGCAATTCGGCATGGATTTGCGCTTCCGAGGGATGCGGGCTGAACACAGGGGCGGCTTTCACCCAACTGGTTTTGTGCACCTGCTGCGGGCTGAGGCGGATGGCGGCGAGCATATTGTCCAGCAGGACGCCGGTTTCGCCGTGGAACAATTCGCCATGCAGCGTATCTTCGGTCGACGGGCAGATGCTGACCACCATCAGGCGCGCGGTTTTGACTGTGGCGGACAGGCGCGGGAGGTCGTCTGAAAGGTGCGGGGCGGCAGGCAAATTTGCCGTGTTTTGGATGCTGCGGGCTTGTTTTTCCGCAGGCGTTTCCTGCTTGGGTTTCGTGTCGGGCTGACGGGCCGCTTCGACAGCCGCGGTTTGCGGAGATGGCATTTCGCGCTTGGGTACGTCCTGTTGGTTTCCGCCGTGTACGGCCGCCATTGCCGACAGACGCGCCTGATGCGCCCCTGCCGACAGGGTGCGTTCCTGACGGGGGATGGTCGTCTGAACCGACGCTGCCTCGGGTTTGGGCATACCGGCTTTGGGAGCGGCAAAAGCAGCGGGAACGGTTTTTGCCCCGCGCTTGAGCCACATCGGCCCCAGTCCCAAGGCTTCGTGCAAATGGAGGTAACGGCTGCTTAACATGGTTTTTCCATCAAAATTGCGTCTTCATATCCGCCCTCGGGCAGGGGGTAATAATTTTTCCGCCGGCCTGTTTCGATAAAACCGTATTTGCGGTAGAGGCCGATGGCGGCGGCATTGCCTGCGCGGACTTCCAACAACAGGCGAGATACGCCTTGGCTTGAGGTCGTCTGAAACCAATATGCCAAAAGTTTTGAGGCGATGCCTTGTCGGCGGCACTCCGGGACGGCGGCAATCAGGTGCAACTCGGACTCGCCGCAAATTTCGCGCCAGACGGCAAAACCGCAGATTTCGCCTCCGCGTTCGCAGACGCAAACGGTATCGGCAGGATTTTCTACCGCTTCGAGAAACTGCCGCTCCGACCAAGGCGAGGGATTGCCCGCCGCATCGATTGCGGTCAGGGCGGCACAGTCATCAGAGCTTGCCCGACGGATGTTCATGGTTTCGCCTTCCTTTCCGCCTGCTCTTTCGCCGTCAGGGCGATCTTGTCGCGGACGTATAACAATTCGGCATGTGCGGCGTCTGCCGCAGGATAACGCCCGCTCAGTGCCAGCTCGAGAAAATCGGCGGCAGTCGGCATGGACGGTATGCCATCGAAAGGCGGCTTGTCAGCCAAGGCAAAGGCGTTGCCCACACCCGCTCCAAAGGTTTGTCCTCGCGGCAAAACGATTTCCGAAGCCTTGCCGACATGATAATCGCCCAAACGCGTATGGGATTGCGTGTCAAACCACGCATAAAACACTTCGCCCATACGCGCATCGGTCGCCGCCAATACGCAAGGGCAGTCGGGAACCAGATAAGCCGCCGCGTCCAGACTCGGCACGCCGATAACGGGCGTATCGAAAGGAGTTGCCAAACCCTGCACGACACCCGCCCCGATACGCAATCCGGTGAACGCGCCCGGTCCTTGCGCATAAACGATGCCGCCCAAATCCGACGCGCCTATACCCGCCTGTTCGAACAACACGCGAATTTGCGGCAGGATGAGTTCTGACTGGCGCGTACCGACATTTTCATGATACAGGCGCACCTCGCCGTCCGCACGCAAAGCGAGTGAGAGAAAAGAGGTACCGGTATCGACGGCAAGAATGGGACGTGAAGTATCGATGAGCATGGAATCTGTCCGTAATGTGTTGAAACGGCATTATAACATTGCCCGCAGAAGCAGTTGCTTGGTATAGTTTGCCCGTTTTCAGACGACCTATCCCCAAAGGTCGTCTGAACGCCCTGCCGCAACGCAGTTAAAACGGACACGGCAAGTCCCGCCCAAACCGATTTCCAACAACCCGCTCCAATCCCAAAACCATGACGGCAACCCTACCAACCGACTATATCGGACGCTTCGCCCCCAGCCCCACCGGCCTGCTCCACATCGGCTCGCTGCTGACCGCGCTTGCATCCTACGCCGATGCACGCGCAAACCGGGGCAAATGGCTGGTCCGTATGGAAGACCTCGACCCGCCGCGCGAAATGCCCGGTGCCGCCGCGCATATCCTGCACACGCTCGAAGCCTTCGGTTTCGAATGGGACGGCGAAGTCGTTTGGCAGAGCCGCCGCCATTCGCTGTACAGGGACGCCTTGGGTCGTCTGAAAGAAAAAGGCCTGCTCTATCCCTGTTATTGCAGCCGCAAAGACTGGCAGGCGGCGGCCGCCCAAGGTGCCGACGGATTCGTTTACAACGGACGCTGCCGCCGCTCCGAAGACCGCCCCCACACCGACAAACCGCCCGCATGGCGCATCCGCGTCAACGACGAAACCATCGGATTTGACGACGGTATCGTCGGACATTACGCCCAAAACCTCGCCCGCGACATCGGCGACTTCGTCCTCTTGCGCGCCGACGGATTTTGGGCGTACCAGCTTGCCGTCGTCGCCGACGATGCCGACCAAGGCATCACACACATCGTACGCGGGCTAGACCTGCTCGTTTCCACCCCGCGCCAAATCTACCTGCAACGCTGCCTCGGCTTCGCTACCCCGCATTACGCCCACCTCCCGCTTTTGGTCAACAAACACGGGCAGAAATGGTCGAAGCAGACGCTTGCCCCCGCCTTGGACGAAAACCATAAAGAACAATTACTCCGCCAAGTCCTGCAATACCTCAACCTTCCGCCCGCACCCGAAGTTTCCCGCCCGCAGGCACTTTTATCTTGGGCGATAGAACACTGGCAGCCGCATAAAATACCGATACATGATATAGTTACGGAGTAGATTGGCGAGATTGCAACAAATTACTTGAGATATTATTCGAATGTAATTATTTTTTTACATAACCCGCACATTAATACTTCATATTTACTATAATCGCCGTAACCAAATGCATAACGGGAAGACGGCTATCCGTGCCGACTTTTCACCCGACTGTCAAAAACTTAAAAATAACAAAAGTAAATCATTATGTTAAGTGTCATTATTGTTGAAGACGAAGTGCTCGCCGCAGAACGCCTGCGTATCTTGCTGGAAGAGTGCAACGTCGTGATTCTCAACGTATTCCACCACGCACAACCCGCTTTGGACTGGTTGAGTATGCACGAAGTCGATATCGTATTTGCCGACATCGGGCTGCCCGAAATTACCGGACTCGAGCTGGTCGAACGCATCAAACGCGTCGCCAAACGCCAACCTGAAATCATCTTCACCACCGCCTACGAAGAACACGCCTTGCGCGCCTTCGAACTGGCGGCAGCCGACTATCTGCTCAAACCCATCCGCTCAACCCGCCTACAGGCGGCATTGGACCGGGTCAGCGAAAAATACCGCGAAAAAGCCGACGACTTTACCCATTTCCAGGTCTTCAGCCGCGACCGCATGATCGAAATCCCGTGGCAGCAGGCGCGTTATCTGATGGCGGAACACAAAACCGTCTTTCTGGTTACCGGCGACAGACAAAGCTACGAACTGCCCAAAACCCTGGTCTATTGGGAAGAATTGTTAGGCGAAAAAATCATCCGCCTCCACCGCAACGCCCTCGCCTTCCGCCATACCTTAGACTACCTGATACGGCTTGAAGACGATGACGACAGCGATTCCGCCTGGGGCGCGCAGATATTGGATATCCCCAAGCCCCTGCCTGTCAGCCGCCGCCAACTTTCCGCCATCCGCAAAATCCTCAAAAGCAAGGTGTAGATTTGCCGATAAACCCCGAACCCTGCCTTTCATGCGCAGGGTTTTGTTTTTCAAGTTCAAACCGTCGTTCAGAACGAGTATTGCGGCGAAGGGAACAAACATTAGTTAAAACAAAAACGGGCTATTTTGCCTGTTGCCAGCTCCGCGAAGGCAGGAATCTAAATCTCGGCATTTCGAAAATATTTCAGGGCGGCTGCAACTTTACATTTCCAGATTCCCGCCCGCGCGGGAATGACGGCTTTGGCGGTTCAACCTTTAGGACTTGACGAAAAATAGACAAATAATCGCAACCCTTCATCGAATCCCACGCTAGTCAGGGAATAGGAAAAGTTTGCTTCTTCGGCAAAAAAGGTCGTCTGAAAACAAACGCCGCAGGTTGTGTTCAACCTGAAGCCGTTTTCAGACGACCTTTTATAGTAGATTAACTTTAAACCAGTACGGCGTTGCCTCGCCTTAGCTCAAAGAGAACGATTCTCTAAGGTGCTGAAGCACCAAGTGAATCGGTTCCGTACTATCTGTACTGTCTATGGCTTCGTCGCCTTGTCCTGATTTTTGTTAATCCACTATAAATCAGGACGGCAGGGCAACGTTGTACGGAGTTGAACTTAACCCATACCTTCAAAACAAAACGGGCAGCTTGGATTGCCGCCCGTTTGGTTGCCCGTTGTTTATTTGATGATTTGGTTCAGCTCGCCTTTGGCGTAGCGGGTTGCCATTTTCTCAAGTGAAACGGGTTTGATTTTGCCTGCCTGACCTTCGCAGCCGAATGCGAGGTAGCGGTCGAGACAGATTTGTTTCATGGCTTCGACGGTTTTGCTCAGGTATTTGCGCGGGTCGAATTCGGACGGATTTTCTGCCATGAAGCGGCGGATGGCGCCGGTAGAAGCGAGGCGCAGGTCGGTGTCGATGTTGACTTTGCGCACGCCGTGTTTGATGCCTTCGACGATTTCTTCTACGGGTACGCCGTAGGTTTCGCCGATTTTGCCGCCGTATTCGTTGATGACTTTCAGCCATTCTTGGGGAACAGAGCTGGAGCCGTGCATGACGATGTGGGTGTTGGGCAGGGCTTGGTGGATTTCTTTGATGCGGTCGATGCGCAATACGTCGCCGGTGGGCGGACGGGTGAATTTGTATGCACCGTGGCTGGTGCCGACGGCGATGGCGAGCGCGTCCACGCCGGTGTCTTTAACAAAGCGCACGGCATCTTCGACGCTGGTGAGCATTTGGTCGTGGGAGAGTTTGCCGACTGCGCCTACGCCGTCTTCTTCGCCTGCTTCGCCGGTTTCGAGGTTGCCCAATACGCCGATTTCGCCTTCGACGGATACGCCGCAGGCGTGGGAGAAGTTAACGACGGTACGGGTGACGTCGACGTTGTATTCGTAGGTGGACGGGGTTTTGCCGTCTTCCATCAGCGAGCCGTCCATCATGACGGAGGAGAAGCCCAGTTGGATGGAGCGTTGGCACACGTCGGGCGATGCGCCGTGGTCTTGGTGCATGACGACGGGGATGTGCGGGAATTCTTCGACTGCCGCCAGAATCAGGTGGCGTAAAAACGGCGCGCCTGCATATTTGCGCGCGCCGGCGGATGCTTGAACGATAACGGGAGCGTTGACTTGGTCTGCGGCTTCCATGATGGCGCGCATTTGTTCGAGGTTGTTGACGTTGAATGCGGGCAGGCCGTAGCTGTTTTCGGCGGCATGGTCGAGCAGTTGGCGCATGGATACGAGTGCCATTTAAATCTCCTTGGTGAAGTAGCGGGATGGTGATGTGGGAAATTATAATGTTTTTCTTATTAAAAGACTACACGGGGCTACACTGGCTTTATATGTTAATGAGATTTTTTGCGGCTGCGGCGGGCAAGCGGTGCGGTCGGTATTTGTCTGACATGGTTTATAATAATAGTTTGTTTTCGGGGTCGTCTGAAACGGCGGCGGGAGGTGTGTTATGGGTAAGTTTGCAGTGTCGGATGTGGATGCGGTGTTGTTTCAGACGACCTTATGCGTGCAGGTGGGCGACGTGAATTACGGCGGCCATCTGGCGAACGATGCCGTTTTGCGTTTGTGCCACGAGGTGCGGATGCGCTGGCTGGCGGGTTTGGGTTGGAGCGAAACGGACGCGGGTGGCGCGGGGCTGATTATGGCGGACGCGGCGGTGCAATATCTGGCGCAAGGCTTTTACGGCGATGAATTGTCGGCGGAAATGGGCGTCGAGGACATCGGCAAAGGCGGGTTTGCATTGTTGTTCCGCCTGATGCGTATTGCGGACGGCAAGGTGCTGGCGCGGGCGCGCACGGGCATGGTATGTTTCGATTATGCGCGCCAAAAGGTTTGCCGATTGCCGGAAGCTTTGAAAACCGTGTTCGAGGTCGTCTGAAAATGTTGGCGCGCGATTTCGGACTGTCTTTGGACGGCTATTTGAAAATGTTGGGGCAGCAGGGCAAGTCGGCGCACACGCTGTCTGCATACGGTCGCGATTTGACCGAACTCGTGCGGTTTTTGACGGAAGGGTCGTCTGAAACGGCGCAGGATTTGACGCGGCGCGATTTCGTGGCGGCGTTGAAACGGCTGTCGCAACAAGGTTTGAGCGAACGGACGCTGGCGCGCAAATTATCGGCGTGGCGGCAATATTGCGGCTGGCTCGTGCAGTCAGGCATGATGGACAACGACCCGACCTTCAACCTGAAAGCCCCACGCCTGCCCGAACGCCTGCCCAAAGCCCTGCCGCAGGAAGAGTTGAACCATATGCTCGACAGTACGCCCGCCGACGACGGTTTGGCAGTGCGCGACCATGCCTTGTTTGAACTGATGTACGGCAGCGGCCTGCGCCTGAGCGAGATACACGGCTTGGATTTGGGCGATGTGTTGCTGGACGAAGGTTGGGTAAGCGTGACCGGTAAAGGCAGGAAAGAGCGGCAAGTCCCGCTGTCGGGCAAAAGCGTCGAAGCCTTGCGCGCCTATCTGTCCGAACGCGTGGCGGCAGACGGCGAAACCGCGCTTTTTACCGGCAAAAACGGCACGCGGCTCGGGCAGCGGCAAATCCAAAAACGCCTTCAGACATGGGCGGTGCAGCAGGGCAGCGGACAACACATTTCCCCGCACATGATGCGCCACAGCTACGCCAGTCACCTTTTGCAATCGTCTCGCGACATCCGCGCCGTGCAAGAACTGCTGGGACACAGCAACCTCTCGACCACGCAGATTTACACCAAGCTGGATTTCGATCATCTGGCAAAGGTTTACGACGAGGGGCATCCGCGGGCGAAACGGAAAAAGTAATTCAATAAAATCAACGGAAACATCATGATCAGCATTTTCGACATTTTCAAAATCGGCATCGGCCCTTCCAGCTCCCACACCGTCGGCCCCATGAAAGCCGCCGCTGCCTTTTCAGACGACCTCAAGCAATCAGGACTGGACGTACAAACCGAGCGCATCGTCATCGACATTTACGGCTCGCTGGCTCTGACAGGGCGCGGACACGGCACATTCGACGCCCTCCTGCTCGGCTTGGAAGGCAGCCTGCCGCACGACATCCCTCTCGCCGACATCCCCGACCGTCTCGAACGCATCCGCACGCAACACATCCTCCGCCTCAACGGACGCGAAATCCGCTTCACCCCCGACCGCGACCTGAACATACGCGGCGACCAAGTATTGCCCAAACACCCGAACGGACTGAATTTCACCGCCTACGGTCAAGACGGCGGCAAACTCAAAGAACAAATTTACTACTCCGTCGGCGGCGGCTTTATCGTTACCGATCAAGAATTTGACCAACAAGCCGAACAAACGCGGCAAGTCCCCTACCCTTACACCAGCTGAGCCGAACTGCTCGCCCAATGCCGCATGAACCAACTCGACATATCCGAAGCCGTGTTGGCAAACGAAGCCGCGCTTGCCGGTTGCAGCGAAGCCGAAATCCGCCGCCGCGTCGCCGGCGTTGCCGACGTAATGGAAGGCTGCATCAAGCGCGGGCTGGCAGCAGACGGCGAACTGCCCGGCGGCTTGAACGTCCGCCGCCGCGCCCCGCAGCTTGCCGCCAAACTCAAAGCCCTGCGCGAAACCGAAATCGTCAACACCCAGCTTTGGCCCATGGTTTACGCCATGGCGGTCAACGAAGAAAACGCCGCAGGCGGACGCGTCGTGACTGCCCCGACCAACGGCGCCGCAGGCATCATCCCCGCCGTCCTGCACTACTTCCGCAAGTTCAACCCGCACGCCACACAAGAGCGCGTCGAAAACTTCCTGCTCACCGCAGGCGCCATCGGCATCCTCTACAAAACCAACGCCTCCATCTCCGGCGCGGACGTCGGCTGCCAAGGCGAAGTCGGCGTCGCCTGCTCCATGGCGGCGGGCGCATACGCCGAAGTCATCGGCGGCACGCCCAAACAAGTGGAAAACGCCGCCGAAATGGCGATGGAACACCATTTGGGCCTGACCTGCGACCCCGTCGGCGGATTGGTGCAAATCCCCTGCATCGAACGCAACGGCATCGCCGCCGAAAAAGCCCTCAAACTCGGCACCCTCGCCCTACTGGAAGACGGCACGGACAAAAAAGTCTCGCTCGACGAAGTCATCCAAACCATGCTGCAAACAGGGCGCGACATGAAGTCCACCTACAAAGAAACCTCGCTTGCCGGACTCGCCATCACCCTCCAGAAAAAAGCCGTCCCCGTATCCGTCCGCGTCGTGGAATGTTGAAAACGGAAAAAATATGAAAAAAGGTCGTCTGAAACCGAGTACAAACAGGTTTCAGACGACCTTTCCACACACCCGAAACACTGAATTTTCCAGCAAAATCAGGTATAATAACGGTCTATTTCCGTCCGTTGGGCAGCTTGACCGTCCGGGTGGCGCGTTCAACTGTCGTTCAGACGACCTCAGCAGAAATTCTTTCAAAAAATCTTACAGATAAAGACCATGACTGACCAAAAACACGAAGAATACGGCGCCGACAGCATACAAGTGCTGGAAGGCTTGGAAGCGGTACGCAAACGCCCCGGTATGTATATCGGCGACACGCAGGACGGCAGCGGCCTGCACCACATGGTGTTCGAAGTATTGGACAACGCCATCGACGAAGCACTGGCGGGACATTGCGACAAAATCACCGTAACCATCCATGCCGACAATTCCGTCAGCGTGGCAGACAATGGGCGCGGCATGCCCACCGGCATCCACCCGAAAGAAGGACGCTCCGCCGCCGAAGTCATCATGACCGTATTGCACGCGGGCGGCAAGTTCGACAACAACAGCTACAAAATCTCCGGCGGCCTGCACGGCGTAGGCGTGTCCGTCGTCAATGCGCTGTCCGACTGGGTAACGCTGACCATCTACCGCGACGGCAAAGAACACTTCGTCCGCTTCGTGCGCGGCGAAACCGAAGAGCCGTTGCGAGTGGTCGGCGATTCCGACAAAAAAGGCACGACCGTGCGCTTCCTCGCCAGCGAGGAAACCTTCGGCAACGTCGAATACAGCTTCGACATCCTCGCCAAGCGCATCCGCGAACTTTCCTTCCTGAACAACGGCGTGGACATCGAATTGATTGACGAGCGCGACGGCAAACACGAAAGCTTCGCCCTTTCCGGCGGCGTGGCTGGGTTCGTGCAATACATGAACCGCAAAAAAACGCCGTTGCACGAAAAAATCTTCTACGCGTTCGGCGAGAAAGACGGCATGAGCGTCGAATGCGCGATGCAGTGGAACGACAGTTATCAGGAAAGCGTGCAGTGCTTCACCAACAACATCCCTCAGCGCGACGGCGGTACGCACTTGACCGCATTGCGCCAAGTGATGACGCGCACCATCAACAGCTACATCGAAGCCAACGAAGTCGCCAAAAAAGCCAAAGTTGAAACCGCCGGCGACGATATGCGCGAAGGTTTGACCTGCGTGTTGTCCGTCAAACTGCCCGACCCCAAATTCTCGTCCCAAACCAAAGACAAACTGGTTTCCAGCGAAATCGGTCCCGTCGTCAACGAAGTCATCAACCAAGCCCTGACCGACTTCCTCGAAGAAAATCCGAACGAAGCCAAAATCATCACCGGCAAAATCGTCGATGCCGCCCGTGCGCGCGAAGCCGCCCGCAAAGCCCGCGAAATCACCCGCCGCAAAGGCGTGATGGACGGCTTGGGGCTGCCCGGCAAGCTCGCCGACTGCCAAGAAAAAGACCCTGCCTTGTCAGAACTTTATCTGGTCGAGGGCGATTCCGCAGGCGGTTCTGCCAAACAAGGCCGCGACCGCAAATTCCAAGCCATTTTGCCGCTCAAAGGCAAAATTTTGAACGTCGAAAAAGCCCGTTTTGAAAAAATGCTCGCCAGCCAAGAGGTCTCCACCCTGATTACCGCGCTGGGCGCAGGCATCGGAAAAGAAGAGTTCAACCCCGAAAAACTGCGTTACCACCGCATCATCATCATGACCGATGCCGATGTGGACGGCGCGCACATCCGCACCCTGCTCCTGACCTTCTTCTACCGCCAAATGCCCGAGTTGGTCGAGCGCGGCTACATCTACATCGCCCAGCCGCCGCTCTACAAAGCCAAATACGGCAAACAAGAGCGTTATCTCAAAGACGAGCTTGAAAAAGACCAATGGCTGCTCGGCCTTGCCTTGGAAAAAGCCAAAATCGTTTCAGACGGCCGCACCATCGAAGGCGCAGAACTCGCCGATATTGCCAAACAATTCTTGCAGGCGAAAACCGTCATCGAACAGGAAAGCCGCTTTGTCGACCAACTCTTCCTAAGAACAATGCTTTACGCGTCGCCCATTGATTTGACGTCGTCTGAAACCGCCGATAAAGCCTTGGCCGAACTTTCAGGTTTGCTTGACGAAAAGGAGATTGCCCTCGAACGCATCGAAGGACACGAAGGCAACCGCTTCATCAAAATTACCCGCAAGCTGCACGGCAACGTCATGGTCAGCTACATCGAACCCAAGTTCCTCAACAGCAAAGCCTACCAAACCCTCACCCAAACCGCCGCCGCGCTCAAAGGCTTGGTCGGCGAGGGTGCCAAGCTTTATAAAGGCGAGAATGAGTACGATGTGGACAGCTTTGAAACCGCGCTGAACATCCTGCTCCAAAACGCCCAAAAAGGCATGTCCATCCAACGATACAAAGGTTTGGGCGAAATGAACCCCGAGCAGCTTTGGGAAACCACGATGGATCCCGCCGTGCGCCGTCTGTTGAAAGTGCGCATCGAAGACGCCATCGCCGCCGACGAAGTGTTCGTTACCCTGATGGGCGACGAAGTCGAACCGCGCCGCGCCTTCATCGAAAACAACGCCTTAATTGCGCAAAATATTGACGCTTGATAGCAGCTGAAGCATGAAAAGGTCGTCTGAAAATGGGGATTTCCGGTTTTCAGACGACCTTTTTGATTGGCGGGAACCAAGACAGATAAAACAAATACGGCTGATTCATTTATAGTGGATTAACAAAAATCAGGACAAGGCGACGAAGCCGCAGACAGTACAGATAGTACGGAACCGATTCACTTGGTGCTTCAGCACCTTAGAGAATCGTTCTCTTTGAGCTAAGGCGAGGCAACGCCGTACCGGTTTAAATTTAATCTACTATATTTTTTGATATGACACCTACCGTCATTCCCTGTACGGACAGGGATAGGCATCTCAAAATAGCTTTCTTGTTTTCATTCGCCCTGTTTCGCGGGCGAAGCCCGCGCTACAAATTGCACAGAACAGACCGCCGTAGCGTGGGCTTTGCCCACGGGTTGTTCCGATAAAAGGTCGTCTGAAAAACCTGAATACAATTTTCAGACGACCTTTTCACTCAAACAGCCTGTCCGGCATAAATGCCCTGTCCATACAAATGAGGCAGTAGTGACAAAATGGAAACTTCTTATTTTCATCCGCTATATATTTTACGGGCAAAGCCCGCACCACAGGATGCACGAATAGGCGACCTTAGCTTGGGCTTTGCCCGCGAATTATTTTGAGGTAAGGTCATCTGAAATCTCCCCGCTACCGTCATTCCCGCGCAGGCGGGAATCCAGGCTTCCGCATTTTGGGAAACTTCAAGACTGCTGCCGCTTCAACTTTCCGAACTCCTGACAACGCGGGGATGATGCCCCAATAAACAAGCAACCGCAGCTTGTTTGCCCACGGATTGATTTTTATCTACAAACAGTCGTCTGAAAAACCTAAGTACAATTTTCAGACGACCTTTTATCGGAACAACCCTTGGGCAAAGCCCACGCTACGATGTCTGCCCTGAAAGTTTGTAGCGCGTGCCTCGCCCGCGAAATAAGGTGAATGAAAACAAGAAAGCTATTTTGAGATGCCTATCTCTGTCCGTACGGGGAATGACGGCAATAAGCATTTCAGCCGACCTACAGACAGGTTTGGCTGCAATACCGTAGGGGCAAATCAAGACCCAACGAATTCTTTTCACACCAATGCCTTATCAAGTTTACCAACCCGCCCTGCTCCACTCCATAAGCCGAAAATTCCTGCCCGACACCCCCAACAAAAAACAAACCCTGTTGCAATATCATAAATTACGGTAAATTCGCAAAGGAAACCCCTTACCTTCCAACCATCAAGAAGTAAGCCATGCATTTGATTATCGCCGCCCCCGCCAACGGGACAACATTAAAAAACGCGCTCAAGGAGCATTTGTAAAACGATCCGCGAGTTGACAGCCTAACCGATTTATCCTCACCGGATAGCACCTATCCGCAGCTTTCATTTGCTGCGGCGCAAGAGGCAGCGGCAGGGAGAGCCGACCGCGCTATTTTAATTTGCGGTACAGGAGTAGGTACGGCGATTGCCGCCAATAAAGTCAGCGGCATACGGGCAGCAACGGCGCATGATTTAATCACATTGCGCGGCTCGGTAGAAGACTACGATGCACAGGTATTGTGCATGGGACAAAACGTCATTGCCGCCCCTGCCGCATGGGCATTGGTGGACATTTGGCTGAATTTGCGCCACAACACGGATAGTGGATACGCACCGAAAGTCGGCGAAATCGAGGCCTACGAATGCGGTAAGTAGTACGGTTTTTGCAAAAGGTTAATCTAGACTCGCCATTCCCGCCCCGCTTGCATGAGGATGACCCATCGTAGCATGAGCTTTACCCGTAATTATTTTTGAGGCAAGGTCGCCTGAAATCTCCCTACCGCCGTCATTCCCGCGCAGGCGGGAATCCAAGCCTCGGCATTTTGGGAAGATTTCAAGGATGCCGCAACCTCAAATTTCCAGATTCCCGCCTGCGCGGGAATGACGAAATTGCAGCCCTCTTGTTTTGACATGCCATATTTCGCGGGTAAAGCCCACGCTACGGTTGCCCGCCTGAAAGTTTGCAACGTGGGCTTTGCCCACGGATTAAGTTCCATCTAAAAAAAGCGGTCGTCTGAAAAGCCTGCGTACACAGGAATTCAGACGACCTTTTATTTAACAGATTAAAATAAACAGGATATTTTCAACAGCTACTTCCGTGCAGAGAGAAGCAAAAATGGCAGCATGGACGGAGCTTTTTGCCAGGCATAAATGCGACTCGGCCTGCAATCGACATACTACGTATCCCGCATTTTATCCAAACAGACAAAAAGAGCCTGCATAAAGCAGGCTCTTTATTTAGACTAACCGTATCAGATTAGAATTTGTGACGCAGACCAACTGTACCAGCAGTTTTCTCGTATTTGTTGTCGCCTTTACCTTCTCTCAACCAACCGGCAGAAATCAGGGCAGAAGTGCGTTTAGAGAAGTCGTAGTCAGCACCGACGATTACTTGGTTGTATTGGCTGTTGCCTTGTTTCTCACCGTTTTCTTTAGCTTTGAAGCCGTGAGCGTAAGAAACGCGGGGCATTACATTGCCCATACGGTAACCGGCAGTTGCAGCAACTTCAGTACGCTCGTTTTTCTTAGCGTCAGCTACATCAGCTTTGAAACCTTCGTATTGACCTGCAACGGCAACCAATACATTGTTAGCATCGTAACCTGCTACCAAACGGTGTACTTGGTGATCTTTATAAGTATCAGCAGTCAAAGTAGTGTTTCTGTTGAATGAATCCAAGTATTCATCTTTCAAAACAGAATGTTTAGCAAAAGAGCCAGCATAGCGACCGAAGAAGCCGGCATTCTCATAGTTCAGACCCAAACCGTAAGAGTCACGGCTTTTTACATCATGAGTATACTTGTCATCAGAATTAGCATTGTCACGTGGTTGGTATTGTACACTTGCGCTGAAACCGGACAATACAGGTGAATCGTAGCGTGCAGACACTTTACGATCTTCTACACGTTCTAATTTGCCTAATGCCAAAACATCTGAATTTGCATCGCTGGCTTCCCAAGGATCGATGCTGTCGCTGCTGTCTTTCAGAGGGCTATTCAGTTTACCGGCACGGATTTTACCGAAACCGCCTTCCAAACCGATGAAGGACTCACGAGTACCCCAACCGCTGTCAGTACCGGCAACAGAAGTATTTTGCTCTACTTGCCAAATAGCGTTCAGGTTATTGCTCAGGTGCTCATGGCCTTTGAAACCGATGCGTGAACCGTAGTCAGCAATTTCAGTAGCAGTTTTGGTTGTATCCTTGGTAGTTACACCGTTAACTGTAGTTTTTTCTTTAACTCGGGAAATGTCAACACCGGCTTTAACTTGACCGTACAGAGTAACGTCAGCCATAGCTGCAACAGGCAGAGCTGCCAGAGTCAGAGCAATCAGAGATTTTTTCATTGCTGTATTCCTTTTCTATCGTGAAGAAATAACTTAAGCAGACCCAATAAAATCCGCTTAGGCTTTACATTATCGCTGGAATCAGCGATTCCATGACTCTTACTATAATTGTTCCTTTCTAAAAAACAAACTTTATTCACTCCCCCTACCGACCGCCTTACCCTACATTCCCCGCACCACAATAAGAAGGTTGCAATATTTTCCTTATAAATCATGATGTAATGTTGAATTGCCTGCCGTTTGTATTTTTTACAACACATTTTTCTTAAGCGGTCGTTTTTGGAGATTGGCTGTTGTTTTTTTGGCTAACCCAGCTAAATGAGCGGATAAGGGGGAGTCAGTATACAATTTCTTAATTCTGCAATTTATAGGCTCATTCACTAATGCACATTGGAAAATGCCTACATCTTTAAGATGAAATTATGCATTTTCCCATTTGGATTTACGATTTCATTGACGCAGCATCCGCATTACCTACGGCTACTCCTGTAAAGCAAAGGTCGTCTGAAATCAATCCGGCGTTTTCAGACGACCTTTTACAATTTGCTCATACTAAGCCGGGAAACCTAATTATCCAAAGGTCTGGTCAAAATATATATGTTGTATAGATGACTGCCTTATTCATTAGCGTAGGCTTTATCCACAATCCGGATATTACGAAAAAGATTTCCTATCAGCGCGCATTTAGATTTCAGACGACCTCACAGCCATTCGGGCATTTCGGGATGGATGATACCGAACTCAGACGGATAATCCACTCCAGTCAGATACAGCCCGTCAGGCATAAAAGTCGGGGGGGCTTTTAATCGACTGCGTTCTTCAATTAAGGCTTGGAATTCGGAAACGCTCAGTCTGCCATTACCGACATAAACCAATGCGCCCATGATATTGCGTACCATATGATGTAGAAAGGCATTGCCGTGCAAGTCTAGTTTTAAGAATTGCGGCGTACCGCTGATTTTTGCGCCGTATAAGGTTTTAACGGGTGATTTTGCTTGGCATTCGGCAGCACGAAAGCTGGAGAAATCATGTTCGCCTTCTAATAATAATGCTGCCTGCTGCATTTTGTCAGGATCGAGTTTGAGATGCGTCCACCCTACCCTGCCTTGCAATATCGGGGAGCGGACGGGAGATGATTCCAAAAGGTAACGATACTTTCTACCGTATGCGTCAAAGCGGGCGTGAAAATGTGGGGCAACCTGCTGCGCGGACAATACAGCCACACCTTCGGGAAGATGGGCATTGACACCCCGCACCCATGCCTGCTCGGGACGGACTACTGCGGTATCGAAATGGACGACTTGCGCAGCCGCGTGTACGCCTGTGTCGGTTCGTCCGGCAACAATAGTCCGGATAGTTTCGCCTGCAATTTGGCTGAGTGCATATTCTAAAGTCGTCTGAACAGTAGGCAAGTCCCCGGCTTGTTTTTGCCAACCGTAAAATCGGCTGCCATCATAAGATAAGGTTAATGCCCAACGGTAAACAGGGGGCTGATCTGAAGAAGGAAACGTCATAATCGGCAAGGATTTGATATTCGAACAAAATCATACTCAATTGGCTATCCGACAGTATAGCAATAAAAAAGATGCCGCTTTTAGACACGGCATCTTTATTTTTCTTCCAAGAAAGAATTAGTCGGATTAATCAGCCTAGCTCTGCCAACAAGGCTTTAGTCTTATCTAAGATATCGCCGGTAGCCTCATCCATCAACTCTTGCAAAGTTTCACGGGCTGCACCGGGGTCTCCAATTTCGACATACATTTTTGCCAATTCGTATTTGGCTTCTAAAGGAGCGGTCATTCCGACGGATTCGGAAATAAAGCCTGAATCAAATGCCGACTTGCTTACTTCTTCATCAACTGTCAGGTTTTCCCATTCGATGGTCTCTTCTACTTCGTTAGCTTGGGAATCTGCCAATCCGAAATCTTCATCGCTTTCTTGGAAGGTAATGCCCCCATCCTGTTTGATTTCAAAAGGCTCTTCGGCTACGGCTTCATCGGCTGAGGTATCAACGGAAGCAAACTCTAAAGCTTCGTCCTCATTTAATTTTCCAGACGATGTTTGCTCAGGTGTAGTGAACTCAGGCAGAGGCTCGATAGCTTGGGATCCGCTTTTTTCCGAAAGGAAATCCCATCCTTCTGCCGCTTCTTCAAAGCCTTTGACATCTTCTGCGTCGACAACCTGCTCCTGCTGTTGAACTTCGAGAGCGCCGGAATCTTCGTAGTCAAACTCCAAATCAGAAACTTCTTCGGCAACAGCGGAATCGGTATAAGAATACTCTTCCCTCCCTGCTGATACGTCCGCTTCTTTGATTTCTTCATGAGCGTCATGATTAACGTCATGGAAAGACGTTTCAAAGCTTGATTGAACTTCATCGAATTGCTGAATATGGGCTGTGTTCTCAGGCTCTTTTAATGCTTCGTGCTGATGTCTGCTTTCTTCTAGAACTACCGCAACCGGTTGATAAGGATTCTCAGGCACCGGCTCATATACGCTTTCTGTCGATTCGACAGAGTCCCAATCCAAATCACGGCGTTTTTCCGTTTCCTCATCCACGGTAACTGCGCTGGACACGATGCCGACGTGCTTATCGTCAATATCGTCAATATTGATGTTGACTTCATCTTTGGCGGCTTCTTGAGCGGCATTGGGCTGAACAAAGAAAGCTTCGTCGTCAAAATCATCCTCGATAGACAGTTCGTCAGGCTCTTCTGCCGGAACAGCTTTCGCTTGAACAAACTGTTCGGGCTTCGCCTCGTCGGCTATTACGGTCTCTGCAAAGCTAATGTCGTCATCCTCTTCGTCATATCCTGCAGGAGGAACAGGTACGACAGGCGCGACAGCATCTGCTTTTCGTTTGCCCAAAGCTTTCAGCAGCAGCAACAATGCCAACAGCGCACCGCCGCCGATTAACAGCCAGCGCCATAATCCGCCATCTTCAGACGACTCTTCTACTGCTTCGCTTTGGGCAGCGGAATTTTGCTGCGCCGCCAAAGCTTCTTCCACTTGGGATTCCGGTATAGATTTTGCCGTTTCACTTGCAGCGGTTTGTTCTGCGATGCCGGGTTGCAATACTTCTTCAGTGACTACGGATGAAGCAGCTTGTTCTTGCATTGCACCCTGCGGGGCGGATGCGGCTGCTTGGGCCGGTTGTTGTTCGAGCTTGGCTTCTTTGTTTGATTTTACCTCTTCGCCGACCTTATTTTCACCTGTATTATGTTCCGCAGATGCATGAGTTTTGGCGGCTTCTGAGTTTTCAGACGATGCTTTAGATGCCGCTGCGGTTTGTGGCTGCTGCTTGTCAGAAACAGTAGGCTTCTCAGCGGCCTGTTTGGCGGCTGCCTGTTTCATGTCGAACTGGGTCGGGATATTCAATACTTTGCCTGCCAACATATAGTCGGCATTTTTATTGATGAACACACCGGGGTTGGCTTTTACCAATGCCTGCATTGCCTGCTCTACCGTCATACCTTGAGGGCGGATACGGTTGGCAATTTCAGTCAGGGTTTCACCCTGTTTAACCAAATGGCGTTGTCCATGACGGATTTCACCCTCGTAAGGACGAGTGGCGTTTTGTATCTGTTTCGGCTGTGCCTGGGTGCTTCTTGCTTTTTTATCGATTTTTTCTTTACGCGCGCTGTCCGCAATGTCTGCAGGCACCTTTGCGTTCCGTATTGCGCGGTTGATGCGGTCACGGGCAGCCTGACGGTCTACTTGCGGGGAAGCGGATGTAAAAGACTGCTCCTGACGAACGCGCGGCGTACTGTCACCCTTGACCGAGTAATCGGCCGGGTCGATGATTGCGGTGTATTCCCGAGATTGCGAACCGGCACTGACCTGAAAAATCAGCACAGGATCTTTAATCGCTTTAGCCGAACGGATATTGATGACGGCACGATCTCCCGCCCTGTGGACGCTGGTTCTAAGGTTGGCATTGGACACGGAAGCCTTGCCGCCGTTAAACAATGCCTGTGCTTCTTCTCCGGTTACAGTGATATTGCCGGAAAACGGCTCACCCAAATGCGATTGAACATTCAAACCACCCAACCCTGCGCTTGCACCAACCGAAACCGCCAAGGCAACGGAAGCTGCGATAAGTTTGATTTTGTGATGTTTTTTCAAAACTTGTCCCCTATGAAATGAATCCTGCTGTACTGCCGATTACTTAACCGTCTATTACGATATATTACGTTATGATATAGTCTAAGTCCCTAATCTGCCAAGTAACACTGTCATTTATGTTATCAAAAATGTCATAAACCGTTGCTGTTTGCATCGGTGTGTTTCTTTTTTGCAAATCTATCGGGAACTTATTTTATCATTCCGTTTGCATTTTTGAAACCTTGCAACAAACTGCCGGCATATCAAACAAACCAAAGTTTGAGATTTACGGTAATGCAAAAAACCGCGGCTGCCTGTATGATTGCCGTTTGTTCGTTTGGTTTCCTTATTTTTGTTTTTTATATATGAAAATTCTGAGTGATTTATTGGCGGTAATTTTATTTTTTCTGACTTATACGGTTACGAAAGACATGATTGCCGCGACTGCCGTAGCTTTGATAGTCGGTATTTTGCAGGCGGCCTTTACCTATTGGAAATTTAAAAAGCTGGATACGATGCAGTGGGTCGGTTTGGTTTTAATCGTGGTATTCGGCGGGGCGACCATCCTGCTGAAAGACCCGCGATTCATCATGTGGAAACCGTCCGTATTGTTTTGGATAGGCGCACTGGTCCTGCTTTTCAGCCACCTTGCCGGTAAAAACGGGCTTAAGGCGACAATGGGCAAGGAACTCGAATTGCCCGATACCGTCTGGAATAATCTGACCTATGCTTGGGTAGCGTTTCTCGTATTTATGGGCATAGCCAACTGGTTTGTATTCACTCATTTTGAAAGCCATTGGGTGAATTACAAGATGTTCGGTTCGACCGGACTGATGTTCGCTTTTTTTATCGCTCAAGGTATTTATTTGGGCAAATATTTACCGAAGGAGAATTAAGCAATGGAATTTTATATGCTTTTGGCCACTGATGCAGACGACGTGCATGAAGCCCGTATGGCTGCACGTCCTGATCATCTGAAACGTTTGGAAGCCCTGCAAGCCGAAGGACGCCTTCTGACAGCCGGACCGAATCCCCTGCCCGACAATCCCGAACGCGTCTCCGGCAGCCTTATCGTCGCCAAATTCGCATCGCTTGACGAAGCCCAAGAATGGGCGGAACAAGATCCTTATGTCGCTGCGGGCGTATATGAGGAAGTTTTGATTAAACCCTACAAAGCCGTTTTTAAATAATGGATATGCGTTCAGCAATAGAAGGTCGTCTGAAAACTCTAAACCCTCAGATATTCGAGTTTCAAGACGACAGCCATTTGCACAAAGGACATGCAGGCAATAAAGGCGGGGGGCATTATGCCGTAACCGTCGTCAGCGAGGCTTTCACCGGGATGAAACGTATCGAACGCCAACGCATGGTTCAAAACCTGCTCCAAGACCTGTTTGCCGGCGGCTTCATCCACGCCTTGAGCATTAAGGCGGCAACGCCCGACGAATATTTCCATTGAATTATCCGCAGTGTTTCAATTTAATTTAAAGAGAAGATTATGAGAAAAACCCATTTTACAGCCGCATTGGTTATGGCCGCCCTATCCGGCAGCCTGTTTGCCCAAACCCTGGTTACCGTCAACGGACAAGCCATCGACAGCAGCGTGATTGACGGACAAGTTGCCGCCTTGCGTGCTGAAAACAAACAAATCCAGGATTCGCCACAACTGCGACAAGAATTGACCAACCGCCAAGTTATCAGCACGGTTGTCGCGCAAGAAGCCAAACGCCGCAAACTGGACCAAAGTGCGGAATTCAAAAAAGCCCTTGAACAAGCCCGTGCAGATGCGAAGAAACAAGGCGCGGACAAAAAACCGTCCTTCAAAACAGAATGGGCGGCATTTGAAGACGACCTGCTCGGACAGGCCCTGGCCATCGACGTATTGCGCAAAAATCCTGTCAACGAACAAGAAATTAAAAAATCCTACGATGAATTTGCCAAATTCTACCAAGGCAGTCAGGAAGTCCGCTTAGGGGAAATCGTTACCCGAACTAAAGCCGACGGACAAAAGGCCGCTGCCGATTTGAAGGCGAAGAAGGCTTTTACCTCAGTATTGAAACAATATTCGATTGACGAAGAAGCCAAAAAAGCAGGCGGCATTCCTCAAGCTTATGTTCCGCTGAAAGACTTGCAAGAAGCCGCAACGCCTCTGTACGCAGCAGTCAAAGACCTGAAAAAAGGCGAAGCGACATCCGAACCGCTGCAAGACGGTAATTCTTACGCTGTGTTTTACGTTGATGACCGCCGCGATGTCAAAGTCCCTGCCTTTAAAGAAATCAAAGGCAGCATAGCCCGCGACTTGAGTACTGCCCGCATTGACGATACTATGCGTGCGCTCTTGCAAAAAGCCGACATCAGACCTGCCAAATAATCTTTAAGCTTCCTATAACGGATAAGTAAAGGAAATTAAGCCGGATTCTTTTTGCGGCATTGATGCAATCCATTTAAAGGTCGTCTGAGACCATAACGTTTTTCAGACGACCTTTTCTACCTGCATGGCTGTCGAAACACTTGTGTATCTGAATCCGCCGTCAACCAATCTTTTGAATAGAGTAAAGAACCGCTATGCGAGCCGTCATCCAAAAAGTGAGTTGTTCCCGTGTCGATGTATTGGACGGAAATCATAAGGAAACCTGCGCAGAAATCGATAACGGATTGATGATATTGCTCGGCGTTACCCACGACGATACCGAAGCAGATGCGCGCTATATTGCCGACAAAGCCGCCAATCTGCGTATTTTCGAAGACGATGCCGGCAAATTGAACCTGTCCGTCAAAGATGTTGGCGGCTCAATCCTGCTGGTTTCCCAATTCACGTTGTATGCCGATGCACGAAATGGACGCCGTCCGTCTTTCTCGGCAGCCGCCCCTGCCGAACAGGCGCAAACGCTCTATTTGCACACGGCAGAACTATTGCGCGGACATGGTTTGAACGTGCAAACCGGCCGCTTCCAAACGCATATGCAGGTCAGCCTGTGTAACGACGGCCCCGTTACCCTGCTGCTGGACTCACAAAAACTGTTTTGACGAGAATCCTACTGCGGAACCAAAAAAGTATTGCCCTTGTCTCATATAATCCAAAGGTCGTCTGAAACCCATAAATTAGGTTTTCAGACGACCTTCTTTTATTCGATTCTGATTCGAAGCGGACTCTATATCTTGCCACTATGCCAACGTCTCCACCACTACCCTCGCGCCCAATTCTTCCTTCAAAGGCAAAGTGTTCAAGCGTTGCAAGGTCGTCTGAAATTCGGCGAACGGTATCGGTTCCGAACCGAAACGATGCATATGCAGGGTATCTTGCTGACAGTCAATCAACTCAATGCCTAGTCCTGCAAGAAACGGGACAGCTCGCGCGAAGGCGATTTTGGAAGCGTCAGGCTCAAGGGCAAACATGGATTCTCCGTAAAACACCCGTCCAATTTGTACGCCGTAAAAGCCGCCCGCCAGTTTCAGACGACCTGTTTCATCGGGATAGAAACATTCAAACGAATGCGCATGACCCAAGCGGTGCAGCTCGGTATAAGCGGCTTGGAATTCGTGAACAATCCATGTACCGTCCTGACCGGGGCGCGGAAAGGCGGCGCAATGCGCAATGACGGTTTCGAAGCATTGGTTGACCGTTACCCGATAGGGTTTGTTGCGCAAGGTCTTCGCCAACGAACGCCCGATATGCAGATTTTCAGGAACGATGACGGCGCGCGGATCTATGGTGTACCAAAAAAACCAACCGTTTTCGCTGAACCAAGGAAAAATCCCCTGCCGATACGCCGACAGCAGCCGTCCCGTATCCAAATCGCGGCTGATACCGACCAAGCCGTCGCGTTCTTCCAGCGCGTAAACCGGATCGGGGAAAGTGTAATCATCGGGGTAAAGCAAGGGGATACTCATTAAAAATCCTAAGGTATAGTGGATTAACTTTAAACCAGTACAGCGTTGCCTCGCCTTAAGTCAAAGAGAACGATTCTCTAAGGTGCTGAAGCACCAAGTGAATCGGTTCCGTACTATTTGTACTGTCTGCGGCTTCATCGCCTTGTCCTGATTTTTGTTAATCCACTAATTATTTTGATTTGCAGCGGCATTCTGTTTATGTTCCGCAAAAAATTTCAGACGACCCCAAATTCTCATCCGAGGTCGTCTGAACATCAAGCATCTTAAAACGGGAATCAGCGTTTGCTCTTCGCTTGGCATTCGCCGCACACGCCGTACATATAAAGCGCGTGGTCAACGATGCGGTAGCCGTTTTCTTCGGCGATTTTGTCTTGCAAGGCTTCGATTTCGGGATTGTGGAATTCCGTTACCACGCCGCATTTCACGCAGACGATATGGTCGTGGTGATCGCCTTTGTCCAATTCGTAAACCGCCTTGCCGGTTTCAAAATGATGACGCTGCAAAATGCCTGCCTGCTCGAATTGGGTCAATACGCGGTAAATCGTCGCTACGCCGATTTCTACACCCTCTTCCAGCAAAATACGGTACACATCTTCGGCACTCAAATGCTCTTCGGCATGAGACTCGAACAAATCCAAGATTTTCAAACGCGGACCGGTAACCTTCAAACCGCTGTCTTTCAATTGCGCAATATTGCTGAATTTTTCCATAATATTCAATATCCCTGTAAAGTAATAAACGTTATAATACGCAATTTCAGCCCATTACACCATAGCGGTTTGCAATAAATCCAAAAGTCCTATTTGCATACAAACGATAGTTGGCTGAAATTATAATCAAAGAGATGATTATCGTTTGCTTTTTCGAAATATTCAAGCAATGATACCCTTCCACCCGAATTCGAACAGAAAGGCATATCTGTGAACAAAACCCTCTGTCTTGCCCTCGCCGCCCTCATCGGACTTTCCGCATGCAGCGCCGAACGCGTTTCCCTGTTCCCCTCTTACAAACTCAAAGTCATCCAAGGCAACGAACTTGATCCCCGCGCCGTCGTCTCCCTCCAAGCAGGCATGAGCCGCGACCAAGTCCAACTCCTGCTCGGCACCCCGCTGCTGCGCGACGCATTCCACGCCGACCGCTGGGACTACACCTTCAATACCAGCCGCAACGGCATCATCAAAGACCGCAGCAACCTCACCGTTTATTTTGAAAACGACGTCCTTGTCCGCGCAGAAGGCGACGCCATCCAAAAATCCATCGAAACCCTCCAAGCCGAACAAAGAGCAGCCCAAACCGCACAATAATCACAAGGAAAACGCATGAGCGCATTAAAAATCGCCATCGCCGGCGTCAACGGCCGCATGGGGCGCGTATTGGTTGAAGCCGTCAACAACCATCCCGACACCGTTCTCTCCGGCGCACTCGAACACTCCGGCTCCGAAGTCTTAGGCTTGGACGCAGGTTTCGCCTCCGGCATCAAAACCGGCATCGCCATTTCAGACGACGTTGACGCCGTCCTCGCCCAAAGCGACGTACTCATCGACTTTACCCGCCCCGAGCCGACCCTCAAACACCTGCAAAAATGCGTTGAAAAAGGCGTCAACATCATCATAGGCACTACCGGTTTCGACGACGCAGGCAAAGCCGCTATCCAAGCCGCAGGCGAAAAAACAGGCGTCGTCTTCGCCGCCAACTTCAGCGTCGGCGTCAACCTTACCTTCCACATCCTCGACACCGTCGCCCGCGTCCTCAACGAAGGCTACGACATCGAAATCATTGAAGGGCACCACCGCCACAAAGTCGATGCCCCCAGCGGCACCGCCCTGCGCATGGGCGAAGTCATCGCCGACGCACTTGGCCGCGACCTCAAACAATGCGCCGTTTACGGCCGCGAAGGTCATACCGGCCCGCGCGATCCATCCACCATCGGCTTCGCTACCGTCCGCGCAGGCGACATCGTCGGCGACCACACCGCCCTCTTCGCCACCGACGGCGAACGCGTCGAAATCACCCACAAAGCCAGCAGCCGCATGACCTTCGCCGCCGGCGCCGTCCGCGCCGCAGTTTGGGTCAACGGAAAAACCGGTTTGTACGATATGCAGGACGTTTTGGGATTGAAAAACAGCTAAAGCTGGTTTCTCCCTATGACACAAAAAGGTCGTCTGAAAAACGTTTTTCAGACGACCTTTTTGATTATTTACAGCAATCAGTTTACACCGATACGCCAACCTTTTTATTCCTTCACAAAACTTACGCCGTGAAGATGGGAATTAAGAATGGCAGTCCGTAAAGCAGTCAGTGCTTTGGGGCGGACGAAGTTTCGACGGTATGCCAAAACGACGCGGCGGTGCGGTACGGAGCCTGAAAACGGGATGATGCTGAACAATAAATGGTCGTTTTCGGTCAACGCGGTAGCAGGCATGACGCTGATGGCGAGACCGCTGGCAACCATGTGGCGGATGGTGTTGATGGAGCTGCCTTGCAGGGTGTTGGTCAGACCTTGGATTTTCTGCTTGGCGGCCAGCTCGGAACAGCTTGATAAGACCTGATCGCGCATACAGTTGCCTTCCGTCAGCAACAAAACCTGCTCTTCGCCCAACATTTGCGGGGTAACGGCATCGAGCTCTTCGAAATGGTGTCCTTTGGGGACGATGACGAAGAAAGGCTCGTCATACAAAGGCTCGGTGACGATGCCAGGCTCTTGGAAGGGCTCTGCGACTACGATGGCATCGACGTCGCCGCGTTTGAGCGATTCGGTCAGGATGTGCGTGTAGTTTTCTTCAAGCATCAGGGGCATTTTCGGCGCGGTTTCGCGCAGGGAAATGATGAGCTTGGGCAGAAGGTAGGGGGCGACGGTAAAAATCAGACCGAGTTTGAATGCGCCTTCCAATTCGTTTTGCTCTTCGCTGGCAAGGTGCTTGATCATCTCGGCTTCTTCCAGCACGCGACGGGCTTGGGCAACGATGCGTTCGCCCGCTTCGGTGGTGATGATATCGTTGCTGCTGCGGTCAAACAGGGATACCGACAGCTCTTCTTCCAGCTTTTTGATGGCGATGGAAAGGGTGGGCTGGCTAACAAAGCAGCGGCGTGCGGCACGTCCGAAATGACGCTCCTGCGCGACGGCTACGATGTAACGCAATTCGGTCAAGGTCATGTGTTAAGCCTTTTTCTTTTCTGTTTTTTGTTCAGGCAGGGTGATGTTCAATTCGAGAACATCCATACCGTCCTGCTTCTCTTGGGAAATGCGGATGTCGTCCAAGGAAACGTTGACGTATTTGGACAATACTTCCAGCAATTCTTTGCGCAGGGTCGGCAGGTAATCAGGGGTTTTACCTTCTTGAGCGCGCTCTTGAGCGATAATGATTTGCAGGCGGTCGCGCGCGACTGCGGCGGTTTTTGGCTTCCTGCCGAACAACATATCTATTAATGACATGGCTTAGCCTCCGAACAGTCGTTTGAAAAAGCCTTTTTTCTCAGCTTCCAGGAAACGCATTTCGCGGTTTTCACCCAAGAGTCGTGCGATGACGTCTTTGTAGGCTTCGGCAGCAGAAACGCTGTTTTGATGGATGACGGGTTCGCCGGCATTGGATGCTTGCAGGACGTTTTGCGATTCGGGAATCACGCCCAAAAGCGGGATGCGCAGGATGTCGCAAATGTCTTGTACGGACAGCATTTCACCTTTGCTTACGCGCTCGGGCGAGTAGCGGGTAATCAGCAGGTGTTCTTTGACTGTACCGCCTTGTTCCGCTTTGCGGGATTTGCTTTGCAGGATACCCAAGATGCGGTCGGAGTCGCGGACACTGGATACTTCGGGGTTGGTAGTAACGATGGCTTCGTCGGCGAAGTAGAGTGCCATCAGTGCGCCTTGTTCGATACCGGCGGGAGAGTCGCAGATGATGTATTCGAATCCCATTTGGTCGCTGCTCAATTCCTGCATGACTTTTTCGACGCCTTCACGGGTCAGCGCGTCTTTGTCGCGGGTTTGCGAAGCGGGCAGGATGAAGAGGTTTTCGCAGTTTTTGTCTTTAATCAGGGCTTGGTTGAGCGTGGCTTCGCCCTGGATGACGTTAATCAGGTCATACACAACGCGTCGTTCGCAACCCATAATCAGGTCGAGGTTGCGCAAGCCGACGTCAAAGTCGATAACGGCGGTTTTGTGGCCGCGCAATGCCAATCCGGCTGCAATGCTGGCGCTGGTCGTGGTTTTACCTACGCCGCCTTTACCTGATGTTACTACGATGATTTTTGTCACGATATTTCCTTTCAAATCTTGGAACGGTTAATCTGTGTCGATTGCGCTGATAACCAGGCGGTTGTCTTGCAATGAAACCTGTACGGCTTTTTTGTGCAGGTGGTCGGGCAGGTCTTGTTCGAAATTGCGGTAAATACCTGCTACGGAGACCAACTCCGCCTGCATGGAGTGGATGAAGATGCGCGCGTTGGTGTTGCCTTTCGCGCCAGCCAACGCCCTGCCGCGCATGGGCGCATAAATGTGAATGTTTCCGTCGGCAATAAGCTCTGCACCTTCACTGACGATGCCGGTCACGATAAGGTCGCCGTTTTCCGCGTAAACCTGCTGTCCGGTACGAACGGGGGTGCTGATGAGGACGGTCGGGTTATTGATGACGGTTGCCTGAACAGGCGCAGGCTCTTGGTTGATTTTAGGTTGTTGCGGCTCGGATTTGTCGCTGCGGCTGAAAACCAAATGATAACGTGCCGCAAAAGACGACCAACTTTCACTTTCATGGCGCAGCCCTAAAATCTGCATGCCGTAACGGGCAAAAAGGGTCAGCATGGCCCCGATGTCCAATGACTCAGGGTGATCGAAATCCTGTACGTCTAAAACAAAAGGAACAATATCCAATTCTTGATACTGACCGGTGCGCTGGCGTAGAAACTCTTCTAATTCGGTCAGATCTGCGGTATGCAGGTGAATGGCCAGCACGTCAAGCCGGGCTGACTTTATGTCAAAGGCGGGTTTCATAGTGAGTAAATCATAAAATTTTTTAATTGTGTAAGTTTACCGTGTAAATCTTGGCTATTCAATCCGTTTGGGTCGCCTGAAGTGAAATTTCCCATTCTCTTCTGAATTTCATGAGAAATCGATATGGGTTAATCAAAGTTATAAAGTGGCACAAAAACGACAAAGGTCGTCTGAAAACCAATTTTCCGGTTTTCAGACGACCTTTTCTTTGTTATCTGCCCACCTTATTCGGGACGCATCTGCGGGAACAAAATCACGTCGCGGATGGTTTGCGAATCGGTCAGCAGCATCACCAGGCGGTCGATGCCGATGCCGCAACCGCCTGTTGGCGGCAGGCCGAATTCCATTGCGCGGATGTAGTCGGCATCGTAGTGCATGGCTTCGTCGTCGCCCGCGTCTTTTTGCGCGACTTGCGATTTGAAGCGTTCGGCTTGGTCTTCGGGGTCGTTCAACTCGGAATAGCCGTTTGCCAGCTCGCGGCCGACAACGAACAATTCGAAACGCTCGGTCAGACCTTGTTTGGTATCGGAAGCGCGTGCCAACGGGGAAACTTCGACCGGGTAATCGACGATGAAGGTCGGGTTCCACAGTTTGCCCTCGGCGCAACCTTCAAACAGGGCGAGTTGCAGGCTGCCGATGCCTGGGGACGGCGGCAGGCTTTCGCCATGTTTGACGATTTCTTTTTTCAGCCACTCCGCATCGTTCAACTGCTCGTCGGTGTAGTGCGGATTATATTTTTTGATGGCTTCGAGAATGGTCAGGCGCTCAAACGGGCTTTCCAAATCAACTTCTTTACCGTTGTAGCTGATTTTCGCCGTGCCGTTTACCGTGCGCGATGCGTTGCGGATGATGTCTTGCGCCATTTGCATCATGCGTTCGTAGTCGGAGAAGGCTTCGTAGAATTCAATCATGGTGAATTCGGGGTTATGGCGAACGGACATACCTTCGTTGCGGAAGCTGCGGTTTATCTCGAACACGCGCTCCAAACCGCCGACCACCAAGCGTTTCAGATACAGCTCGGGGGCGATGCGCAGGTAAAGCGGGATATCCAAAGCATTATGGTGGGTAACGAAAGGTTTCGCCGTCGCGCCGCCGGGAATCGGGTGCATCATCGGGGTTTCGACTTCGAGATAATGCTCGTTCACCATGAAATTGCGCACGGATTGGATGATTTGGCTACGTTTGATAAACGTATTACGCGATTCTTCGTTGGCAATCAAATCGACGTAGCGTTGGCGGTATTTGGTTTCCTGATCGCTCAAGCCTTTATGTTTGTCGGGCAGCGGGCGCAGGGATTTGGACAGTAGGCGGATGTCGGACACGCGCACGGTCAATTCGCCGTGGTTGGTTTTGAACAAAGTGCCTTCCGCGCCGACGATGTCGCCCAAGTCCCAATGGTTGAAATCGTCCAAAACTTCCTGACTCACGCCTTTGTTGTTCAGATAAAGCTGGATTTGGCCGGTAACGTCTTGAATGGTGGCAAAGCTCGCCTTGCCCATTTGGCGTTTCAGCATCATGCGGCCGGCAATTTTGACGGGAACGGCTTGCGGGTCGAGTTCTTCTTTGCCGATTTCGCCGTATTGGGCGTGCAAATCGGCGGCAAAGCTGTCGCGCTTGAAGTCGTTGGGATAGGCGTTGCGCTGTTGGCGGATGTTGTGCAGTTTTTCGCGGCGCAGGGCGATGATTTGGTTTTCGTCCAACTGCGGCTCGGTTTGCGGATTGTTTTGTTCGCTCATGGTGTTTTCCGGAAAAATAAATCAGGCGCAATCTGTTTCAGACGACCTGATCGAATCACAAAATTTGCGCATATTTTACGCGATGTCGGTGTTTTTTTCTATAAAGGCAAAAATGCCGCCCGAAACCCGAAAATCGGTTACAGGCGGCATTTCGTTTAACTGAGGCTAATATCGGCAGTTAAATATTGGTTTCCAGATAAACGACTTGGGTTTGCAGATATTCTTCCAAACCGTGTTTGCCGTCCGCGCCGCCGATGCCGGATTTTTTCCAGCCGGCGTGAAAGCCCTGCATGGCTTCGAAGTTTTCGCGGTTGATGTAGGTTTCGCCGAATTGCAGGCGGCGGGTGACGTAGAAGGCTTCGTTCAGGTTGGTGGTGTAAACAGAGCTGGTCAGACCGAATTCGCAGTCGTTTGCCAAGGCGATGACTTGGTCGAGCGTGTCGAAAGTGGAAACAGGCAGGACGGGGCCGAAGGTTTCTTCCTTCATGATGTCCATGTTGTTGTCGGTGTCGGTCAGCAGGGTCGGCTCGAAGAAATAGCCGCGTCCTTCGACGCGTTTACCACCGCAGACCAGCGTTGCACCTTGTTTGACGGCACGTTCCACTTTTTCGGCAACGGCTTTGACGGCGCGCTCTTCAATCAGCGGGCCCATTTCCAGCGCGCCTGCTTCGGCTTCGGCAGGGTTGCCGTAGCGCACGCCTTTCATGGCGGCGGTCATTTTTTCAATGAACGCGTCTTTCAGGCTGCTGTGGACATAAACGCGCTCGGCGCAGTTGCAGATTTGACCGGTGTTGCCGACGCGCGAAGCCAAGATGGATTTCACTGCCAAGTCCAAATCCGCGTCTTTCAAAACGATGGCGGGGGCTTTCCCGCCGAGTTCCAGCGAAACTTTGGTGATGTTGGCGGAAGCGGCTTCCATCACTTGGCGGCCTGCTTCAACGGAGCCGGTCAGGCTGACCATATCGACTTGCGGATGGGCAGACAAGGCATTGCCGATTTCCGCGCCGGGACCGTTCACCACGTTGAACACGCCTGCGGGCAGTCCGACCGCATCGACGATTTCGGCGAAGATGTGGCAGTTGATCGGGGTCACGCTGCTGGGTTTGACGACGATGGTGTTGCCCGTTATCAAAGCGGGACCCATTTTGCGGGCAATCAGGAAGAAGGGGAAGTTCCACGGCAGGATGCCTGCCACGACGCCCAGCGGACGTTTGAACAATAAAATGTTTTCACGCGGGCGGTCGCTTTGGATGATTTCGCCTTCGTAACGGCGGGCCCATTCGGCTTGATAATCGAGATAGTCGGCGGTAAACATGACTTCCACGCGCGCCAAGTCTTTGGTTTTACCGCCTTCAGCAACAATGGTGTCGGTCAGCTCGTCGGCGCGTTCGCGTATGCCTTGGGCGATTTTGCGCAAATATGCGCCGCGTTCGACCGCAGGCAGCCGCTCCCATGCCGGTTGCGCCGCACGCGCCGCCGCTACGGCGCGGTCAACGTCCGCTTTGCCGCCTTTGGGTTCGCGGGCGATGGTTTCTTCGGTGGAAGGGTTCAATACGTCGCGCCATTCGCCGTTGAAATCGTTTTCAAAGCGTCCGTTGATGTACATGGCCAATTGTTTCATTTCAAGTTCTCCTGTTGTTGTAGTCGTGTGTAGTTTTAGTCTATGCTTAAATTGTCTGGCATACAAGTATATTTTTTAGTAGAAATAGATTATTGCGAAAAATAAAATATGGATAATCGTTATAAAATTTTTTTAAGCCATTATTTCAAGTCTGATACAGCCTATTTTCCATTATCGCGAACACAAAACCGGCACATTTTTGAACACGAAAATCCAAGCGTTTTATTCATCAATTTGGTTCGATATTCTTTTTTTATTTACCTGAAGCTATGAAAAACAAAAGGATAACCAAATAGATCAAATAGGAAAAAGTTATTCACACAGATTTTCAGCGGGTGCAGGAATAATTACTGAATAAACACATACCGCCCTCTAGCCCATTCTCTCTGCCAATGCACACCCGCGGACTGATAATGGATGAGTACGGCAAGATAGCCAAAGAGCCGTACAAAATGGGACATAAGACCGAAGCACGTATCATCAGTCGGTTGGCCAAAGAAACCGCCGCTCAGCTGCGTGATATAGTGGATTAAATTTAAATCAGGACAAGGCGACGAAGCCGACGAAGCCGCAGACAGTACAAATAGTACGGCAAGGCGAGGCAACGCTGTACTGGTTTAAATTTAATCCACTATACTAAGGCGCAGCAACAGTTTGATACACGGCATGACTGCTGAAAAACTGACCCAAAACCTGAAGCATCAACTTGATGAAAGCGAGCAATTCAGTAATCTGGCACGAAAATTGTCGAAAAGCGGACATAAAACGGAAGCGAAGCTTATGCAGGATATTGCCGTTGCGGCAGCCGGTCGATCCATTGTCGGAGAAACATCAGTTGAACGCAGCAATAGCCAATCGGCAGAAAAACCGTCCCCGCATCATGAACACGGGGATGACGGATTGACACGGTAGTTTTGAACCCGTACATACTACAAACCATATTTGCAGAAACCATACGGCAACGACGACCCGGCCGCAGCACTCGAAACGGTGCTGCGGCCGGGCGGTTTGTTTATAGAAAATACCCACCTCACTTGCTGAGACCTTTGCAAAATTCCCCAAAATCCCCTAAATTTCCACCAAGACATTTAGGGGATTTCTCATGAGCACCTTCTTCCAGCAAACAGCACAAGCCGAGACCTTTGCAAAAAAGCCCTTCCTTCGACAGCCGGAACCCAAACACAGGTTTTCGGCTGTCGGGGGAAGGGCTTTTTTGCAAAGGTCTC
>NZ_AEPF01000047.1 GCF_000193735.1 Neisseria sicca 4320 | reverse complement strand
GAAGCTTGATACTTATTGAGACCTCTACAAAATTCACCTAAATTCCTACTCCGAACATTTAATGCACCGAGGTCATCTGAAACTACAACGCGACAATAAAATTATTGGGCATACCTGCGATGCGTAGGAGCAGTTATTCAGGGCAGTATGGCCTCGTGCTGAGAAATGTCAGCCTCAAGATAAGTAATAAGTTTATTCGCTATAAAGCCTGTCCGAACCTATTTTCGACAGGCATTTTTTATTTTAAAACAGCAGGTTGCTTTTCAGTAAGATATTTCCAATAGCGTTGCGGCATTTGTTGGCGGTGCAACCGGGGATTGCGTCGGGATGGAATATTGCTGCTGTTGAAATAGTCCTGCCAAAGGGCTTGGTAACTGCGTTCGTTTTGGGCATACGATGTTTGGATGCGGTCGGCTTCAAGCCCGTTGATGGCGTGCAGGCCGTTTGGGTCGCTTAAGATGCCGTAATGGCGCTGCATATCGAATATCGCCCATTGCTGTTGCGGATAACGGTTGCGGAAATGGCGTGCAATCAAGGGCAATACGTCGTATTGAGGTTCGATACGCGCGAGATACAGTCCGTCTGCCAGCTCTTCAAAGCGGACAAACGCTTCCATCCGGTGTTTTTCATGTCCGACGGTTTTTACCCATTGCGCCCATTGCATCACATCGAAAAGGCCGTAATCGCAGAGCACGTCGTTGCGCATCGGTCGGGCAAGCATCAGGCTGATGATGCGCAGAAAAGTGTCGGGCATCTCAGGTAGGGCGATTAAAAAGCCATACAGCAGTTTGACCATGCCGCTGCGCCCGATTTGCTGTTCGAGCCGTTTGAAAACGCGCTGGGCGCGTTCGGGGGAGGTGGTAACGGTTTCGCTGTGGCTGAATAAATCCGTATCCTGCGCATCATGGGTAATATGCACGTTTTCAGGAGCGTATTTGCAGGCGTAAACATGAAACACGGTGCTTAACAGGCCGTCGAAGCTGCCGTCGTAGTGCAAAGTGAGTTGCATAATGTTGACCTTTCCGTTATCAGCCGAACAAATCGGTTTGCATGGCATCGCTTTGGCTGAATTTGGAGCGTGTGTTTTGTAAAAGCAGGCCGCGCAGTTGCGGGCTGTCGATTAGGTCGGCGTAGCGGTTGGGTTCGGGCAGGGTGATGAAATAGCGCGCGCGGTTTAGCGCTACGCCCATTTTGCGCAGGTGTTCCATGGTGATTATGCGGAATCGGCGCGCCTGTACGATTTTGCGGGCGGACTTTACGCCGATGCCGGGTACGCGCAAAATCATTTCAAGCGGCGCGTGTTGCAGCGGCACGGGAAACCATTCGCGGTGGCGCAGCGCCCAAGCGAGCTTGGGGTTGAAATCCAAGTCTAGGAAAGGTTGCTGGTCGTCTAAGATTTCATGATCGGAAAAACCGTAAAAACGCATCAGCCAATCTGCCTGATAGAGCCGATTTTCGCGCCGCAGCGGCACTTGCGTTGATAAAGGCGGCAGGCGTTTGTCTTCCAATACCGGTACATAGCCCGAGTAATACACGCGTTTGAGGCCGTAATGGCGGTAAAACCCGCCGGCGGCGCGGATGATTTGGCGGTCGGTTTCTCCTGCCGCGCCGATAATGAACTGCGTGCTTTGTCCGGCAGGGGCGAACTTGGGCGTCGATTTGATGGTTTTGCGGCTGTCGGCAAAGGAAACGATTTCGTTGCGGACAAACGCCATCGGCTGCGTCATGTCGCTGTGTTTTTTTTCGGGCGCGAGCAGCTTGAGGCCGGAAACGGTGGGGATTTCCATGTTGACGCTGAGGCGGTCGGCATACAGCCCGGCTTCATGCAGGATTTCGGCAGACGCTTTGGGAATCGTTTTGAGGTGGATGTAGCCGTTAAATCGGTGTTCTTCGCGCAATTTTTTGGCAATCCGCACCAAGCGTTCCATGGTGTAATCGGCATTTTTGAATATACCGGAACTCAAAAACAGCCCTTCGATATAGTTGCGGCGGTAAAAGCTCATGGTCAAATCCACCACTTCATCGACCGTAAACGCCGCGCGCGGAATGTCGTTGCTGCGGCGGGAAGTGCAATAGGCGCAGTCGTAGATGCAATGGTTGGTCAGCAGGATTTTCAGCAGCGATACGCAGCGGCCGTCTTCGGTGAAACTGTGGCAGATGCCCGCGCGCGAAGAGTTGCCCAAGCCCTGCCCGTCGTTGCCGCGCGAACCGCCGCTCGACGAGCAGGAAACATCATATTTGGCGGCATCGGCTAAAATTTCGAGTTTGCGGCTGATTTTTTGATAATCCATAGATTGTCTGTTTAAAAAAAATTATATTTTTTATTATAATTGTAAGATTTTATTTAGTCAGCTAAATTTTTTCTTAGTTACGAATGATGATTTAGAAAAATATAATGCTTGTCTGAGCATTTATGAAGGTTTGTAACGCAACAAAGTGCTGCGTTTCGGATTGAAAACAAAATGCAAGATATCCGGGTTAAGCCGGAAAATGACAAAACGTGCCGATAAACAGCGCCGCCACAATGGTTTTAGAGGGGAAGTTGGGATTGTCGGCGTGGTATCCGTGAGCCGTATTGTCTGAGTCAATATCGGAAGCGTTAATATCAACATATTGAAATATATTAGGAATATGGATTTTAGTATGAATATGCAAAAGGTCGTCTGAAACCCGATACCGGATTTTCAGACGACCTTTGCAATTTGATACTTATTGTTCTGAGTACCGTTTTACCAGCTTCGTCCAGTTGATATAGCCGTAAACCGAATTGCACAAATACATGACGTACATCAGCAAAAGCGGCAGGCTCGTTTCTCCGTTTTTCAACCATGCCGCTGCCCACAGCGAAATTGTCAGGATATTGACAACAATCCACAATGCCCATTGCTCGCGGTAGCGCAGAATCATCAAAACCTGAGCCACAATCGACACGACGACCGTTACGCCGTCGAGGGTCGGCAACGCACTGCCTAAGTGGTGCAGCCATTCGATGTAGACCGACGTTCCGACAACAGATGCGGCAACCACCAGCAGCCACTGCCTGACCGTCAACGCCTTCGCCTTCACTTCCTCCGTTTCCGCCGTTTCGCCCAGCGCCATATGTTTGCGCCACATAGCGAAACCGACAAACTGGACAGGCACATACACCAATAAATTCAGCATCATCTCGCCGTAGAGCTTAAACGTATAGGAAACATAAGCATACAGCGATACGGAAATCAGCCCGAACAAATAATTGCTGATTTTGCCCTTACCGACGAAGACGACGCACAAAATGCCCGTTACCGCCGCAACGCTCGCCAGCCATGAGTCGGGATTGAAGACGAACACGACCGCCTGTATTCCCAAAAACATCAGCAGCCACACCGCTTCGAAATGCGTCCAACCGCCGAACAATTCGCGTTTCCACCAGGCCAATGACATGATTTTTCCCTCTTTTTTCTTTATTGATGCTCGATGCGGGATGTCTCTCAAACCAAAAGAATCCATCCCATATTGCATATGTTTTACATTATGCGTAAGTTTTAATTTGCACGCAATAAAACAATTACTAATGTTATATATCTAACTAAAACTGTTGTCCAAGGAATACAGTGAATCCGAAAAAACAAGGCTTTCCGCCTACAAATATGCTTTCAACTATCTGAATTTTTTATCAGAATTCTCATACAAACTGCAAAGAAACTAAATCTCAGCGTGTATGACCTGCCCGTAGATAAAGCCGCCTTAACGCGATGCCCTAATCTTGACCGTTATTCGCACCCATTTTAAAATGAATTTACGAATCGTTTTTATTTTCACGCAATCAGGAGAAAATTCATGGCAAAAAAAGTCAGCATTTTAGTAGGCAGCCTGCGTAAAGGCTCGTTCGCACGCAAAGTGGCGCAAAACGTCATCCCCATGTTCCCCGAAGGCTACGAAGCCCAAATCGTCGAAATCGGCGGTTTGCCGCTCTACAATTTCGACTACGACGACCCTGCCGAAACCGACTTCCCCACGCCCGAAAGCTACACTGCCTTCCGCGAAACCATCAAAGCCTCCGACGGCGTATTGTTCGTTACCTCCGAAAACAACCGCACCGTCCCCGCCTGTCTGAAAAACGCGGTAGACATCGGCTCCAAACCCAACGCCGACGTCGCATGGAAAAACACGCCCGCAGGCATTATCAGCCATTCCGTCGGCAAAATGGGCGGTTACAGCTCGCAAAAAAATCTGCGCCTCGCCTTGTCCTACTTCAATATGCCGCTGACCGGACAGCCCGAAGTCTTCCTCGGCAACTCCCCCACCCTGTTTGACGATAACGGCAAACTCATCGAATCGGCACGCAGCTTCGTCCAAGGCTATATCGACCAACTCGTCGCCCTGATCGAGAAAAATCCTAAATAAGCCGTCATCTATTCCGTCAAAGCATTTCCATAAAAAAGGTCGTCTGAAAACCTATGCCGAAGGTTTTCAGACGACCTTTCTATCCCACCGCTTTACGCAGTTTCTTTCTTGCTCAACGTCAGACCTGTCCAACCGAACAGCAGCGTCAAAATCAGGCTCAAATAGCAGAAGAAGGCATAAGGCAGGTATTCCCAAACGGGTACGCCGAGTGCGTGGCTGATGAATACGCCGCAGACACTCCACGGAACGAGCGGGTTGATGACTGTACCCGCGTCCTCAAGCGTGCGCGAAAGGTTGCGCGAATGCAGACCGAGCTTGTCGTACACGGGTTTGAAGGTTTCGCCGGAAAGCAAAATACTCAAATATTGTTCGCCGATGAGGAAATTGACGCCGACCGAGGTAGCGGCAACGCTGAAGGTGGCGCGTCCGGCGGTGGTCAGGAAGGCGCGGATGGCGTCCAGCAGCGACGGAATCACACCGAGCGTAAACAGCAGCCCGCCCAAACTCATGCCGAGAATCACGATGGTTTGCGTGAAGAACATACTTTCCAAACCGCCGCGCGAAATAAGCTTGGCTATGTCTTTAAACGCTTCGCCTTCGAGTTTGTATCCGCCGTAAAACCATGCGCCGAGCTGGTTCAAGTCGGGCGTACTGTGGAAATAGGTAACGCCAAGCGCGGCGATGATGGTGAAGAGCATGGCAACGACGGCGTTGACGCGTAACAGTGCTAACACGACCAACAGCGCAAAAGGAACGAGCGAATAGCCGTGTACCAAGCCTGTCGCTTCAAGCTGGCTGCGGAAAGATTCGACGCTGTTCATATCGTGTGCGGCAACATTGGGCAAGAGCCACAGCATCAATGCCGCGCTGATAAGCCACGCGGGAATGGTGGTGTACATCATATTTTTGATGTGTTCGAACAAATCAATGCCGACGATGGAGGCGGAAATGCCCGTGGTATCGGAGAGCGGGGACATTTTGTCGCCGAAGAACGCGCCGGAAACAATCGCGCCCGCCGTCATCGCAAAATCCGCATGAAACGCCGCCGCCATGCCCATAAAGGCAACGCCGACAGTGGCGCAAGTGGTCAAACTACTGCCGATGGATACGCCGATAATGGAACACAGCGCGAAAGCAGAAAAATAGAAATAAGTAGGGGAAATCAACCCGAAACCGTAATACATCAGCGTCGGAATCGCACCGCTCATCATCAGCGCGCTGACCATCAGCCCGATGAAGAAAAACAGGTAAATCGCGCCCATGCCCTGCCCCACCGCGCCGACCATGCCTTTTTGCATGTCGTTATATTTCAACCCGCGCGCAAGACCGTAGAGGATGAGGACGGTAATGGCGGCAATGATGGACATATGGGGCAGCCAGCCCAGCGAAATGATGGTGTAACCCATCGCCCCGATTAACGCCGCAACGACGGCAAGAGCTTCTGTGCGCGGCATATTGAGCAGTGATTTGAATGCAAACATATTGCTTTGCCTGTTTTGTGTCTATTTAACGAAGTTTAGCACACAGGGTCGTCTGAAAAACCGCTTTTCAGACGACCCTGTGATTTTTTATGAATGTAGCAACGGATTTTTATTAAAACAATATAATCTTAAAATATATTTTTTGGAAAAAAATATCTATTTTTTAATATTTAAGAAATATTATGGCTTTTTATGCCATAAATAACCACATCGTTCACCATGTAAAAATACGGCCCGAATTTCGTTTTATTCCGCTTCGCACTGTTTCAAGTTAAACCTTGCCGCAGACGCTTCGCGTTTGTAATCTGTTTCGTTAATGTAGTTTGGCCAATAATCCCGCAGCCATTCGGACAATGGGGCAAGCGTTTTGCGGCAGGCCGCTTTATCTCCGGCATTTTTAAAGCTGACTGCCAAGTCATTCAAAACCCGCATCCAGTGGGTCAGATAGAGGAATCTGCCGCATTGGTTTAGATATTGCCGCTTGAGGTTTGCCGCCTCTCGGAAACGTTTGTCCCGATAGGCGGCTTGGAAACGCCGCTCCGCCGCCTCTGCATATTTTGAGGCGCAGGCCGTCGGCATTTTATAATAAACCCTGTCGAAAAAAGCGTTATGCCCGCAATAGCTTTGACAGGCTTCTCGGGCGGATTCAGGGATGTCCAAACGCACGCTGTCGCGCTTGAAACTGAAATGCACGACACAGCCCTCCCCATCGCTGGCAATACGATTGCGAACGATGCCTTCGTAATCGCACACATTGCCGTTTGGATTGACGGTACTGACGGAAAAACTGCTGCCCTCAAGTGTCAACACCCCGCTACTGAGACGGTCGTCGGCAATGACGTAGTTTTGTGCGGCAGCATGCAGGGATATAGTGGATTAACTTTAAACCAGTACGGCGTTGCCTCGCCTTGCCGTACTATCTGTACTGTCTGCGGCTTCGTCGCCTTGTCCTGATTTAAATTTAATCCACTATAACACGGCGGGAAGTAAAAAGATTAAGGGTTTCATCAATACGGACCCCCCAGAATTGACGGTTTCAGGCATTCGGCAAAGCTTTCACGCCCGAAATGGATTCATTTAGAAAATACCCCCCTTTTTCACCCAAGCAGGAAGGACGGCAGGAGCTTCTATGGTTTGAATTGGCTATATTTCCGTAAAAAGGTCGTCTGAAAACTTTCAGACGACCTTTGAGTTTTATTTGCAGGTTTTCATGTTCAGGCTGCCGTAGCGTCCGACGATGTTGCGGATTTCCTGTGCGTCTTTTTCATCGACCGACATGAAGATAATGGTCATGCGGGAAACGCTGAGGGTGCTGTTGGAAGCGTTGCCTTTGTCGTCTTGTTCGACGATGCGCGCGCCGCCGAAGCCTGCTGCGGACAGGCGCGAGATGAGGACTTGGGCGGAGGAGCGGCTTTTCATGACGCCGAGGCTGATTTCGCCGTTGTAGAGCGTGCCGTTGAAGCCTTTGTTGCCGAGCGCTTCGAGGCGGTTCATGGCTTCGCTGTCGGCGGGAAGCAGGACGCGGAAGGTTTTGGCGGCTTGGTCTTTTGCTGCGCCGCGTTTTTCAACGGTGCGGCTGGCGGCGTGCGGCCAACGGGTCAGCAGGCCTTTGATGCGGTGGTAGTCGTCTTCGTCAAGGGTAACGCTGGCGTTGGACGTACATTGGTGTGCTGCGGGTGTGTTTTTGGTTGCGGGATTTTCGTTGGCGGCAGCGGCCGGATTGGTGTTTTCGGCGGCGGCTTTTTCTTTTTCGCGACGGGCTTTTTCTTCACGTTCTTTTTTTTCTTTTTCGCGGCGCGCCAATTCCTCTTCTTCTTTTTTCTTGCGTTCGGCTATGGCTTCTTCAGATTCGGGTTCGGGCAGGTCGGCTTGTGTTTCGTCGGTTTGCAGCCAGTCGGGTTGGGCGTTGTCGGCAGGCGCGGGGGCTTGCTGCGGACGCAGGGATTCAGGTTGGACAAGTTCGTGGGCGCCGCCTTCTACGGGCGCGGCGGCGGGTGATTTGGCGTTGTTGAGGCGGTGCGTAATCATGCCGCCGAAGACGATGATGTTGAGTGCCACGAGGGCGGCGAAAAGCCATTTCATGAGTTGTTTTCCTTTTTTGTGTTCGGGTGCCGTTGTGGTGTGCGGACGATTTTGTGTTGTTATTTTGTGGCGGATCAGCTGTAAAGCCAACCGGCTGAAGTGTTTTGTTTGGAGGTCGTCTGAAAAACGGTATGGGCGTTTCAGACGACCTTTTGAATCGGCGCGACAGCGTTGCTGCTTATTCGGGCAGTTTGTCGGTCTGTTCCTGCTCGTGTGCGACCCAGTTCAATAAACCGTAAATGACGAGATTATCTACAATTTTTACCGTATTGTCCAAAACAAACTGCTTGGGCAGGGCGTTGACGACTTTGCTTGCGCCGCCGCCGGTGATGATGACGTCAACGGGTTTGCCTTCGCCCGTTTTTTGTTGCAGCCGCCCGTGCATCATGATGACGGCTCCGCAAACGGCATCCATCATGCCGCTGGTGATGGCGTTGGGCGTAGTGGTGGGGAAGGGGTACACTTTGCCGGCGGGGCGGTCAAGATTGGCGGTTTTGGCGGCGAGGGCTTCTTTCATGAGGTGGAAGCCGGGCATGATGGTGCCGCCGAGGTAGTGGTTGTCTTCGGTGAGCGCGTCGGTGGTTACAGCGGTACCGCAGCTGACGACGACGCAGGCGTTTTGGCTGAAGCGTCGGCTGCCCAAGGCGTTGAACCAGCGGTCGGAACCGTGTTCGGCGGGGTTGCGGTAGTGGTTGCGGATGCCGAGTGCCTGCGGCATGGAGGGCAGCCAGCGGACGGGCGCGGTCAGGTGGGCTTCGACGAGGGCTTTTTTGAGGTCGCCGCACACGGCGCAGCCGACGATGCGAGTGCGCTCGTCTGAACGCGCTGCCCATTCTTCGCCGAGCCTGCTCAAGTCGCGGTACGGCGCGCGGGTGACTTCGTTGAACACGCCGTTTTCCACCCACGCCCATTTGAGCTGGCTGTTGCCGCCGTCGAGCAGGAGCAGGCGTTCGGGCGGGAGAGGCGCGGCGGCGCGGGGCGTGTCGTCGGGGCGCAGGCTGATTTCGCCGCTGACGACGGTTTGTTCGCCTGCGGCTGTCATCAGGTGCAACGCGCCTTGCGCATCAACGCTGAGTACGGTGCCTTCGCTTACGGTTTGCCCGTCGCGCAGAAGGAGGACGGGTCTGTCGTGGTCGCGGTGGGCGGTTTGGTATTCGTCAAGGAAGGGAGAGAACCCGTTTTGCGCGTATTGCGTCAGGACGGCATCGAGTTCGCCCAAGAGTTTGTCCAACAGCGTTGAAGCGGCGATACAGTGTACGGAAGCCGCGCCGCGGGCAAGCTGCATATTGTGGAAAAGGGCTTGGACAGAGGCGGCGTGTTCAACTTCTTTGGGCAGGACGAAATTGATGCCGATGCCGATGACGGCAGCGGTTTTGCCCTCGTTGCGGACGGTTTCGATCAGAATGCCGCCGAGTTTGTCCCTGCCGGCGACCAAATCGTTCGGCCACTTGATTTGTATCTCCAAACCCGATGCGGCTAAAGCGCGGCGGCAGGCGAGCGCGACGGCGGGGGCGAGCGAACCGAGTTCGTGCTGCGGTTTGTCAAATACCCAGCCAAAGCTGAACATCAGGCATTCGCCCAGCCGGTGTGTCCACTTGCGTCCCTGCCGCCCGCGGCCTTTGGTTTGCAGATGCGCGACGCAGAGCGATTTATGGGCTTGCTCGGGCGAAGTGCGCGCCAGATTCAGGATTTCATCGTTGCTGGACGTGCATTCTTGTTTTAAGGTCGTCTGAAAACCGCGTTCCGCCCCCAAACGCTGCAAGGCTTCTTCGTTAAACAAAGCAAGCGGGCGCACGAGCCGCCATTGTCCGTCGTGCTGGCGCAGCAGTCCGCGGATGTGCGCGGGCATCTGTTGCCAAAAGCCGTTGAGCTGGTGCGGCTTCACGCCCGCGATACGCGCGAGATGGGAAACATGTTGCGGCAGACCGTCGGCAAGCTCCGCCAAAACCCGACTGTGCGGCAGTTTCAGCGCAGTCATTTGCCGCCCTCGGCTGCGCGGATTTTTTCCAGTGTTTTCGTGGTGGAAGTCTGGTGCAGGAACGGAATGGAAAACACTTTGCCGCCGCGCGCCAGCGTTTCTTGCGCGCCGACGATTTTTTCGACCGGCCAGTCGCCGCCCTTAATCAGGATGTCGGGTTTGATTTGTTCGATCAGCTCGGCGGGCGTGTCTTCGTCAAACCAAGTAACCAAATCCACGCTTGCCAACGCAGCCGCCACCGCCGCGCGGTTTTCCAGCGGGTTGACGGGGCGGTCGTCCCCCTTGCCCAAACGGCGCACGGACGCATCCGTGTTCAAAGCCAGCACCAACGCAGCCCCCGCCGATCGAGCCTGCGCCAGATAGGTAACATGCCCCCTGTGCAGAATATCGAAACAGCCGTTGGTAAATACCAGCGGACGGGGAAGCTCGTGCAGACGCTGCGCCAATTCTTCGGGCGGGCAGATTTTGCGTTCGAAATCGGGGAGGGACCAGTCAGACATAATCGGGATTCCGTTGGGGATAAACAGACAGGCGGTATGATACCGAAGCGGGCGGAAAAGGAAAACCGCGGGATAAAAATAAGGAAAGGTCGTCTGAAAACCAAAATCGGATTTTCAGACGACCTTCAAACCCATCCTATTTGTGGGCATTGCCCACGCTGTACATCGGTTTGCGGGAAACGGTTCAAACCGTTATTTGAACCACCGCGACAGCGCCGGAATCCGCGACAGCAAAGCCGTATCCAAAATCCAAATCACGGCGATGGCGGCGATGGCGGTCGGGAACAATACCGCCACAATCAAAAGCGGCACAGCCATTGCCCACCATACCGGCAGCTCGATTTTCTGCGCCGGAGGAACCAGTCCGCCCGCTTTGGCAGGACGGCGTTTCCACCACATCACGCAGCCGCTGACGCAGATGAAGATGACCGCCAAGCAGAACAAAACGTTCGCCAACACACTCCACCAACCCATCGTACCGATGTGCAGCGCGATGCTGACTGCCATGAATTTGCCGAAGAAGTTGTAATCGTCGTAATGGATGTCGGCAAGGACTTTGCCGCTGTATTGATCGATGTGTACCGTACGGTCGGCGGTCGGGCTGGGCATATCGTAGCTCATCGAGTCCTGAGACAGCGTCCACACGCCCGTTTCGCCTTTAGGCAGATTGAGCTTATAGCGGCCTTCAAAACCAATTTCGCGGGCAAAGCGGTCAACCGTTTCCAAAGTCATCGGTTCGCTCGGATTGATGCCGTTTTCGCCCTTCGTCGTACCGGAAACAGGCATAGGCGTAAGCTCCAGAACCCACGGTACTTCTTTGATTTTACCGTCGTTCAAGACATCGCCGTGGGTCGGCAAGGTAGATACAGGGTTCGGTTCGACGCCCCATTTACCGGCAGGGAATTGGCTCCAAGACTGAACCAGCTTACCGCCCCAAATACCCGCCCAAGCAACGCCCGACAGGCAGAACAGCAATAGAAGCAAAGAAACCCAAGTGCCGAATGCGCCGTGCATGCTGCGCCACCATGTTCGCCCTTTGCCTGCTTTCGGTACAAGCATGGATTTCAGGCTGCGCTGTTTCGCCCACCACAGGTAAATCCCAGTAATAATCATCAGGATAGTCAGCGAAGCCGCTGTTTCCAGTATATAGTCACCCACCGGACCGATCATCATATCCCCGTGGATTTCGTCCATGATGTGATACCAGCCGTCATTGCGCGGCGTTGAATTGACGACCTTCGCCGTGTAGGGATCAACGGCAACCATCATTGCCTTGTCGCCATTGTCCACACGGAACACGGCAACCATATCATTGGCGTGCGGCGCGACATATTGCACCACCGACGCGGTTTCGGCATTAACAGACTGCCGCGCTGCTTCCGCCTGTGCCGACAAAGGCTGCACTTGCGCCTGCGGGGTAACGTTTATACGCTCGCCCTCTTTGCCGGTAATGTTGGCAAAGAGCAGCATTCCCAGACCTGTGATGGCAAGCAGTGTCAGAAAAGGGGCGACCAGAAGTCCGAAATAAAAATGCCACCGCCACACGGTCAGATAGCGGCGGTTCGCTTGTTGTTCGGAACGGGGACCGGGTTGGGATATGTCCATAAATTCTCTCTGTTGTTTTATCGTGGATTGAAATTAGAAAACGCCTGCCCACATGGGAATGACGACATAGGCATCCCCTATTTGATTTGAATTTATAGTAGATTAAATTTAAACCAGTACGGCGTTGCCTCGCCTTGCCGTACTATCTGTACTGTCTGCGGCTTCGTCGCCTTGTCCTGATTTAAGTTTAATCCACCATACTATAAATTAATACAAAATAACTAATACTTTATAAGTATAACGAAGTTTTGGAATGCTAACAATTCCTGATGAAACCATTGCCGCATACGGAAATGCCAAAAGAAGACCGTATCCGGCAGAAATAGTTCACCGACCGAAAGCCTTTTATAGCAAAGCTTTAGCGTAAACAAAAAGGTCGTCTGAAACCTCAAACCGGGTTTTCAGACGACCTTTTTGTTTGTTCAATCAGAAATCGATGTTTTCGTAGGCATCGTCGAATACGAACGGACCGCGTTCGCCGCCGCTTTCGGATTCGAGGTGGATGCGGGTCATCATCATCGACTGATCGACTTCTTTCATCATGTCGTAGATGGACATGAGGGCGACGTTGACGCCGGTAACGGCTTCGGTCGTGATGCTTTTGCCGCCTTCCGAGGTAACGGTAACGGTGGCTTTGACGTAGGCGAGTTCGAGATCGACATCGAAATCGACGCGGACGTGTTGCAAGACGGCGGGTTGGTAAAGCGGGACAATCAGTCCGACCTGCTTGATGCCTTGGACGGCGGCAACACGGGCAACGTTGAGGATGCCTGCGTTTTGGGTGGCGTTTTCCGCTAAAACTTTGATGGCGGAGGTACTCATATTGATGGAGCCGCTTGCTACGGCGGTGCGGACGGTGGATGGGCGTTTGTCGTTTTCGCGTACGGAATTGAAGTTGAACATACTGTGCCTGCGTGAAAATAGGATTTTATGTCGTAGTATAGTGGATTAAATTTAAATCAGGACAAGGCGACGAAGCCGCAGACAGTACAGATAGTACGGCAAGGCGAGGTAACGCCGTACTGGTTTAAAGTTAATCCACTATATTTTACGGGATTTCTGCGCTTCGGACTATGCTGCGGATACAAGCGGTAGAATAATCGGACTGAAATGCACGGGCGGTTTTGTTAAGCAATTAACGGCTTGTCTTGTGCGTACGCGGGTTGCATCCAGTTTCGGCGTTTTGCAACACCTTTTCCGATGGCGGTTTCAGACGACCTGCTATACAATGTTTTACGTTTGTTTTTGAGATAAATAAATAAAGAGAGAAAATCATGCAACTGCATATCCTGAACAATCCCAAGGACGCGGCTCTGGCAGCAGACGCGGAATTTTTAAAACAGTCTTTGTATAAACTTCTGCACGAAGAAGCCTCGCCGTTGGTGTTGGAAACGGTCAAACTGTTGTCCACTTCGGATGACAGCGCGGCTTTGATTGAGAAGGTTTTGCCGCAACTGGACGAACAGCAAACCCACGACCTGACGCTTGCCTGCGGCCTATTTGCGCAGATTCTGAACATCGCCGAAGACGTACACCACGAACGCCGCCGCCAAATCCACGAAGAGGCGGGACACGGCGGCGCGGAAGGCAGCCTGGCGGAAACGGTACGCAAACTCAAAGCGGCGAAAATCGGCGGCAAGGCGGTTCAAAAACAATTGAATACGACCAATGTTACCGCCGTTTTGACCGCGCACCCGACCGAAGTGCAACGCCAAACCGTATTGAACTTCAACCGCCGCATCCGCGCCCTCCTGCCACGTCGCGAACGCTGCACCCATCCCGACGCGCAGGCGGAATTGCGCCGCGAAATCGACACTATCTTGTTGAGTTTGTGGCAGACCAGCGAAACGCGCCACCACAAAATCAGCGTCAACGATGAAATCAACAACGGCGTATCCATCTTCCCGATGAGCTTCTTCGAAGCGTTGCCCAAACTCTACCGCAGCATGGAACGCGAGTTTCAGACGACCTATCCTGACGTTGACGTGCCCGACATCTTAAAAATCGGCGGCTGGATAGGCGGCGACCGCGACGGCAATCCGTTTGTCTCCGCCGAAACCCTGCGTTTCGCCTTCCGCCGACATGGCGACGCGGTGTTCCGCTTTTACCGCGGAGAACTCGACAAACTCTACCGCGAGCTGCCGCTTTCCGTCCGCCGCGTCAAAGTCAACGACGACGTGATGGCGTTGTCGGACGAATCGCCCGACGAAGAAATCGCCCGCACCGAAGAGCCGTACCGCCGCGCCATCGCCTACATCATGGCGCGCGTCATGGGCAAAGCCCGCTCGCTCGGCTTGGGCATGGGCTGCAAATTCGGCTTCATGATGCCTTACGCCTCCGCGCAAGAGTTTTCAGACGACCTTTACAAGCTGCAACGCTCCCTGTGCGACAACGGCAGCGCGCTTTTGGGCGAAGGCAGGCTCGCCGACCTGATCCGCTCCGTGTCTGTGTTCGGCTTCCACATGATGCCTCTCGACTTGCGCCAACACGCGGAAAAACACGCCGATGTCGTCGCCGAACTCTTCAAACACGCCGGTTTGGAAGACTACGCCGGCCTTTCCGAAACGGAAAAACAAACCGTCCTGCTGCGCGAGCTGAAACACCAGCGGCCGCTGTCCAGCCCGTTCATCACTTACAGCGAACACACCCGCCGCGAAATGGCGATTTTCAACGAAGCGCGCAAAATCAAAGACGAATTCGGTGAAAACGCCGTTACCCAAAGCATCATCTCTAACTGCGAACAGCCCAGCGACCTGCTCGCGCTCGCGCTGCTGCTCAAAGAAAGCGGTCTGTTGACGGTTGAAAACGGCAAACCGCAAAGCCGCATCAACATCGTCCCGCTCTTCGAAACCATCGAAGCCCTCGAAAACGCCTGCCCCGTCATGGAAACCATGTTCAGCAACGAATGGTACCGCGACCTGCTGCAAAGCCGCGACAACATTCAGGAAATCATGCTCGGCTATTCCGATTCCAACAAAGACGGCGGCTACGTTACCAGCTCTTGGTGCCTCTATCAGGCGGAATTGGGCTTGGTCGAACTCTTCAAAAAATACGATGTCCGTATGCGCCTGTTCCACGGTCGCGGCGGCAGCGTCGGACGCGGCGGCGGCCCGTCTTACCAAGCCATTCTCGCCCAACCGGCGGGCAGCGTGGCGGGACAAATCCGCATCACCGAGCAAGGCGAAGTCATCACCGCCAAATACGCCGACCCCGGCAACGCCGTGCGCAACCTCGAAACCCTCGTCGCCGCGACGCTCGAAGCCAGCCTGCTGCCCGATCAAAAAAGACCCCGAACCCGCGCTCATGCAGGCATTGTCGGACGTATCGTTCAAATACTACCGCGAACTGATTACCCACCCCGACTTCATCGACTATTTCCTGCAAACCAGCCCCATACAGGAAATCGCCACCCTCAACCTCGGCAGCCGCCCCGCCAGCCGCAAGACCTTGGCGCGGATACAGGATTTGCGCGCGATACCGTGGGTGTTCTCATGGATGCAAAACCGCCTCATGCTGCCCGCTTGGTACGGCTTCGGCAGCGCGGTAGAAAGCCTGTGCGAAGGCAAACCCGAAACCCTCGCCGCCCTACGGGAACACGCGCAATACAACCCATTCTTCCAAGCCATGCTCTCCAATATGGAACAAGTCATGGCGAAAACCGACATCACCCTCGCCGAAAACTACGCCGGCTTGAGCGAATCGCCCGAAAAAGCCGCCGTCATCTTCGGCATGATTAAGGAAGAATACCAACGCAGCCGCAAAGCCCTGCTCGACCTTCTGCAAACCGACGAACTCTTGCGCGACAACCGCAGCCTCGCCCGTTCGCTCGCCCTGCGGATTCCGTACCTGAACGCGCTCAACGGTCTGCAAGTCGCCATGCTCAAACGCCTGCGCAAAGACCCGCACGACCCGCACACCCTCCTGATGGTGCACCTGACCATCAACGGTGTGGCACAAGGTTTGCGCAATACCGGTTAAGGCAGCATGAAAAAAGGTCGTCTGAAAACCGTTTCAGACGACCTTTAGACCAAGCGCAAAACCGTAACGCGGGCTTTACCCGCGAAAACCCAGACTGTTTTTCACCCCGCTTGCCGCCCTTCTTTACGGACTATTTTTACCTTATTCGCGAACCTCCTTTTCGCAATAACCCTTTTCAGACGACCTTTTCCACACTTCCGCATACCATGCCGACCAAACCGCCCGCCTACCACATCACGCACAAAATCCGCCAAACCCGCCGTATTTCGCGTAAAAGCATTGCTTTTCTGTTCTTGCTGGCAGGTTCGGCACTGGTCGCACTGACCGCCCTCCTGTTTGCCTGGATGGCGGATTTCGCGCTGGAAATGAACGCCGAGCTGGTGCAAAAATATCCTTGGTTTGCCTGGGTCGCCCTACCCTTCGGGCTGCCGCTCATCGTCTGGATTACCCGCCGTTTCGCCCCCTACACCTCCGGCAGCGGCATCCCGCAAGTGCTCGCCAGTCTTGCCCTGCCCTACGGCGCCAACAAAACCCGCCTGATCCGCCTCCGCGAAACCCTCCTCAAAATCCCGCTGACTTTCCTTGCTATGTTTGCAGGCGCATCCGTCGGGCGTGAAGGACCTTCCGTCCAAGTCGGCGCGGCAGTCATGAGCGCGTGGGGCGCATGGTGTAAAAAACACGGCTTCGCCTTTCGCGGCATGCAGGAAAACGACCTCATCGCCGCAGGCGCGGCAGGCGGACTTGCCGCCGCATTCAACGCCCCGCTCGCAGGCGTGATTTTCGCCATCGAAGAACTCGGGCGCGAAGTCATGTTGCGTTGGGAGCGGCAAATCCTGCTCGGCGTTCTCGCCGCCGGTTTCATCCAAGTCGCCATCCAAGGCAACAACCCCTATTTCTCAGGCTTCAGCGGTGGCGCGCTTAACAATATGCTCGGCTGGGTATTGGGCTGCGGACTCGCGTGCGGCATCGCCGGCGGACTGTTCGGGCGCACCCTGTATCTCGGCGCCACCGCCTTCGCCCCCGCCAAATGGCGCGAACACATCCGCCGCCACCCCCTGATGACCGCCGCCCTCATCGGCATCCTGCTCGCCGCCATCGGCACGCTTTACCAAGGCAAAACCTACGGCACAGGCTACCACGAAGCCGCCCAAGCCCTGCGCGGCATCCACGAAGCCCCCGCCGGACTCGCCGTCGCCAAATGGTTCTCCACCGTCCTGAGCTACTGGGCAGGCACCCCCGGCGGCATCTTCACCCCCTCCCTGACCATAGGCGCAGTCTTGGGCGAACGCATCGCCGTCCTCACAGGACTCGCCCAAGGCACCCACGTCCTCGTCCTCCTCTGCATGGCGGCCTTCCTCGCCGGCGCCACCCAATCCCCGCTCACCTCCGCCGTCGTCGTGATGGAAATGACCGGCGGACAAAACCTCCTCTTCTGGCTGCTCATCGCCTGCATCTTCGCCTCACAAGTCTCCCGCCAATTCTCCCCCCGCCCCTTCTACCATGCCGCAGGCACACGCTTCAAACGGCAGGTGGAACAAAGCGGACAGAAGTGAAGCCAGATATTGCCGATAAAGTAATGTGTAGAAAAAGTCGTCTGAAACTAGAAATCAAGTTTTCAGACGACCTTTTATGTTTGGACTGTGTAGCGGTTTTGAGTGGCACGGTATCTGTAGCTTGGGTTTACACGAAGCTGACTGGCGGACAGGTCGTCTGAAATCTTAAGTGGTTCGTGAGCGAAGCCCACGCTGCGCGGTCTGTTGAAAACACTTGCGCCGTAGCGTGGACTCCGTCCACGAAAACGATTGACACAAAAAGGTCGTCTGAAAACTGAAAAATCAAGTTTTCAGACGACCTTTTATGTTTGAACTGCCTATCCGTTTTGGCTGGCTCGGTAGAAGGCGATGAGGCCGTTGGTGGAACTGTCGTGCTGCGGGTTGCCGCGTTCGAGTTCGGGTTCGATGGTTTTGGCGAGTTCTTTGCCGTATTCGACGCCCCATTGGTCGAAGGGGTTGATGCCCCAAATCGCACCTTGGACGAAGGTGCGGTGTTCGTATGCCGCCATGAGCATGCCGAGGCGGCGGGGGTCGGTGGCGCTGAGGAGGAGGCTGTTGCTCGGGCGGTTGCCGGGGAATTCTTTTTGCGGGGCGAGGCGTTCGCGTTCGGCTTCGGGCAGGTCGGCAAGTTCGGCGCGGGCTTCTTCGAGGGTTTTGCCTTTCATCAGGGCTTCGGCTTGGGCGAAGGCGTTGGCGACGGTGAAGCGGTGTTGGCGGTTGATGCCGTAGGCGGTGGTCATGGGGACGATGAAGTCGCAGGGGATGAGCCTTGTGCCTTGGTGGAGGAGTTGGAAATAGGCATGCTGGCAGTTGACGCCTTCTTCGCCGAAGACGATGCCGCCTGTGGTATGGGGAACAGGTTGTCCGTCGGCGGTGCGGTTTTTGCCGAGGCTTTCCATGTCGAGCTGGTTGAGCCACGAGGGGAGGTGGCGCAGGTTGTGGCTGTATGGGACGGCGGTTTGTCCGTCGGCGTGCTGGAAGTTGTTGTACCAGATGCTGATGAGCGCCATGAGGACGGGGATGTTGCGGCGGTAGGGGGTTTGGAAGAAGTGGGTGTCCATGGCGTGTGCGCCGGCGAGGAGTTCGCGGAAGCGGTCTGTGCCGACGGCGACCATGACGGGCAGGCCGATGGTCGACCAGACGGAATAGCGTCCGCCGACCCAGTCGAACATGGCGAAGACGTTGTCGGGTGCGATGCCGAAGTTTCGGGCGGCGGCAACGTCGGAGGAGATGGCGCAGAAGTGGCGGTAGATGCCGGATTCGGGCAAACCTGCATCCCGATACCATGCGCGGGCGGCGTAGGCGTTGAGCAGGGTTTCGGGCGTGCGGAAGGATTTGCTGGCGATGCTGAATACGGTGGTCTCGGGCTTGAGGTGGGCGAGTGTGCGGCTGATGTCGGCGTCGTCTGAATTGCTGACGAAGTGGACGCGGATGTTTTTGCGGTAGGCTTTGAGGGCTTCTACGCACATTCTTGGGCCGAGGTCTGAGCCGCCTATGCCGATGTGGACGAAGTCGGTAATGGGTTTGTCGGTGATGCCTCTGTGGCTGCCGTTGTTGAGTGCTTCGGCGTAGGCGAGGGCGCGGTCGAGTTCGCGGTGAAGTTTGGGGAGGATGTTTTCGCCGTCAACGTAAACGGGTGCGGCATCGGGCGGCAGGCGCAAGGCGGTATGGAGGACGGCGCGGTGTTCGCTGAGGTTGATTTTTTCGCCGTTTTGCATGGCGTGCATTTGTCCGGCTAGGGGCGAGGCTTCGGCAAGGCGGCACAAAAGTTGCAAAGTGTCTTCGCCGAGGCGGTTTTTGCTGTAATCGAAGAGGAGGCCGTCGAGGGTTTCGTGCATATTGCCGAAGCGGTCGGGTTCGGCGGCGAAGCGGTCGCGCAGGTGGATGTGTTGTGTGTCGAGCCGGTGTTGTTCAAGGGCTTGCCATGCTTCGGTAAATGCGGTCATCGGGTTTCCTTCGGGATTGGGTTCGCTCATTCGGCGGGATGTGATTTAGTTATAGATTGTACCGCGGCTGATTGGTTCGCTACTTAATGATTTTTTTGTAGTTTAATGTAGTTTAACAAGACGGCGCGGGTTTGCCGGATACGGGTAAGCAATTTAGTTAAGAATTGTATGCAATATGCAAGCAATGTGCTTGATTTTCATCAAGGTTTTTAAAATTTTTGGTATGACACCGATGTCAGGTGTGCTATGCTTCGTAATCAAATGAAACAGGGCTGAGGCGGGAGTCGTAAGATGGCTACAATTTATGATGTTGCTGCTTATGCGGGCGTCTCACCCAAAACGGTCAGCCGTGTCATCAACGGCGATGCGCCGGTCAGCGATAAAACCCGTGCAAAAGTCGAAACTGCGATTGCGGCTTTGGGTTATATCCCGTCTTCGGCGGCGCGGGTGATGCGGTCAAACCGTTCGGACTTGGTCGGACTGATTACCGGCGCCATCTCGCGTACGGGCGAATACGGCGGGGTACACGGTCTGCCGGATATGTTTTTAATCAAAGGCATCCAGCAGAAAATCCGCGAAGCGGGCAAAACGCTGATGATTGCGGATACGGACAACCGCTACGAGCAAATCGACCCTTTGGTCAGGACGTTTATGGAACACCGCGCGGAAGGCATTTTGTATGTAACCGAATCGCACCGCGAAATCGTCCTGCCCGAAATGCCCAACCGCTGCCCGATGGTTTTGGTCAACTGTTTCGACGCAGCGGGTACGCCGTCGGTTTTGCCGGACGATGAGCGCGGGCAATACGATTTGGTACGCAACATCATCCGTCACGGACACCGCCGTATCGCCTACATTACTTTACAGGCGGGAGCAGAAGCGACGCGGCTGCGTTTGGCGGGCTACCGCCGCGCTTTAGACGAATCGGACATGGTGTTCGATCCTGACTTGGTGCAAACCGGCATCACCGATTTCGCCAACGACAGCGAGCCTTTGATTGCGGCAGTGTTGAAATTATTATCGTTAGCCGACCCGCCGACGGTCATTTGCTGCGGCAACGACGAAATGGCGGTCCGCGTTTACGGCATTTTGAGGACGCGCGGCGTACGCGTTCCGGAGCAGGTATCGGTGGCAGGTTACGACAACCACAGCGCGATTGCCGAAACCCTGTTCCCGCCGCTGACCAGCACCGAGCTGCCCTATATGCGCATGGGCGCGCTGGCGGCGGAAATCCTGTTCGACATTATCGAGACCAAAGAAACCGTCCGTCCGCCCGTTCGGGTTGTCGGGGAAACGATTTGGCGGCAGTCGGTTACGGCATTGAAGTAAAACATCCTTTCAGACGACGTCTGCTTCATGAGGCAGACACAATACGACAATAAAAGGTCGTCTGAAAACACAAACAACGCATCACTCTACCTATTTGCAACGTATCAATACGATACGCCAAAGAATAAAGAAAGCGGCCCAACCGCTTCAACTATGCAGTGTTTCCCGCAGTTTGTTGTTCCATGTTTTCTTCTTACAAAGTCCAGGAGTCGCTTCAAAATGAAGATTTCCCCACAAGTATCGATGACGCTTCGCCAGATTATGCTGATGAACTTCGGCTTCTTCGGCATCCAATACAGCTTCGGTTTGCAGCAAACCGCCATCAATCCGATTTTCAGTTTCTTACATGCCGACCCCGGCCAACTGCCTATTCTGAATATGGCAGGTCCGATTACCGGCTTGCTCGTTCAGCCCCTTATCGGCGCCATGAGCGACCGCACCTGGATTCCCGGCTTGGGACGCCGCCGCCCGTATTTCTTAATCGGTGCCATCGGTTGCAGCCTCTGCCTCTTCATCTATCCGCACGTTACCGCATTATGGGTTGCCGTATTGCTCCTGTGGCTCTTGGACATCAGCAACAACACTGCCATGGAACCCTTCCGCGCCTTCATCGCCGATACCGTCCCCGAACACCAACAATCGACCGGCTTTTTGATGCAGTCCGTGTTCACCGGCTTGGGCATTACCCTTGCCAACGTATCGCTCTACATCTTCCAACAAATCGGCTGGCTGCAACAAACCTCTGAAGCAGGTATCCCCTACTGGGTATTCGGCTCGTTCTATATCGGCGCCGTCTGCTCCATCGGCTCTGTTTTAGTAACCGTATTGTCCACACCCGAACACGAACCTTCTCCCGAAGAAATGGCGGCAATTAAAGCCCAACCCAGCGGCCCCGTCCACGCCATCAAAGACATCGGCACGGCCATTAAGGAAATGCCCACCCCACTGTGGCAGCTCGCCTCGGTTTACCTCTTCCAATGGTACGCCCTCTTCATCTACTGGCAATACATCTCCCACAGCATCGTCAAATCCGTCTGGGGTTCGACATCTGCCGACTCGGCCGCATATGAACAGGCAGTGGCATGGACCGGTTTGGTCAACGGTTTTTACAACGTCGTAACCTTCGTTTCCGCTTTCGGACTGATGTGGATGGCGCGTAAATATGCTGCGAAATATGTCCATGCCTTCGCCGTTATCCTGGCTTCGCTCGCCCTCCTGACCATCCCGCACATCACCAACAAATACCTGATGTTCGCCCCGATGATCGGCTTCGGTATCGGCTGGGCAAGTATGATGGGCGTGCCGTTTATGATTGTCGTACACTCCATTCCGAAAGAACGCTACGGCGTGTATATGGGCATCGTCAACATGATGATTGTGATACCGATGCTGATTGAAACCGTTACCTTCGGTTGGATCTATGACACCTTCCTCGGTGCAAACCCGTCCAACGCCATGACCTTCGCCGGCGTCTTCCTCGCCATCGCCGCCGTATTGACCCTGACCATCAAAACGTCAAACAAACCTTATAGCGTAGAATCGGCAAGCTGATTCAAGCAGTTGCGACAAGGTCGTCTGAAAACCGGAATCAAGGTTTTCAGACGACCTTGTCGCATATTCACAAGAGATTGTCGGGAAAACGATAGTTTTTTTCTACAATTTCAGACATCAAGCTTATAAAATACAACCATTCTCATTTGTACAATGAACGGAGAAATTGATGTTCCGACCCAATCTGACCGCTGCCGCCGTTGTGGCCGCTTTATCTTCCACTGTATTTGCCGCCGAAACGGTCGAGCTGGATACTGTCCATGTGAAAGGACAGCGTTCGTACAACGCGATTGCCACCGAGAAAAACAGCGATTACAGCTCGTTTGCCGCCACCGTCGGCACAAAAATCCCCGCTTCTTTGCGCGAGATTCCTCAATCTGTCAGCATCATCACCAATCAGCAGGTAAAAGACCGCAACGTCGATACCTTTGACCAATTAGCACGCAAAACGCCGGGTCTGCGCGTGTTGAGCAATGACGACGGGCGTTCGTCGGTTTATGCGCGCGGCTACGAATACAGCGAATACAACATCGACGGCCTGCCCGCGCAGATGCAGAGCATCAATGGTACATTGCCCAACCTGTTTGCCTTCGACCGCGTGGAGGTGATGCGCGGGCCGAGCGGATTGTTCGACAGCAGCGGCGAGATGGGCGGTATTGTGAATTTGGTACGCAAACGCCCGACCAAAGAGTTTCAAGGTCATGCGGCGGCGGGGTTCGGTACGCACAAACAATATAAAGCCGAAGCCGACGTTTCAGGTCGTCTGAATGCCGACGGCAGCGTGCGCGGCCGTGTGATGGCGCAAACTTCGGGCGCGTCACCCCGTCCGGCGGAGAAAAACAACCACCACGAAACCTTCTACGCGGCGGCGGACTGGGACATCAATCCCGACACGACTTTGGGCGTAGGCTATCTCTACCAGCAACGCCACCTCGCGCCGTATAACGGTCTGCCCGTCGGCAGCAGCGGCAATCTGTTGTCCCTGCCCAACCACACCTTTGTCGGCGCGGATTGGAACAAATTTAAAATGAACAGCCATGACGTGTTCGCCGATTTGAAACATTATTTCGACGACGGCGGCTACGGCAAAATCGGTATGCGCTATTCCGACCGCGATGCTGACTCCAACTATGCCTTTGCCGGCAGCAAGCTGGGCATGAAAACCCCGGCAGGCCGCCCGGGCTGCAATACGGCTGACGACAAAGCCTGCGCGGTGGGTTTGGGTACAGAAATCAAACAAAAAGCCCTCGCGTTTGACGCCAGCTACAGCCGGCCTTTCCGCTTGGGCAATACGGCCAACGAATTTGTCATCGGCGCCGATTACAACCGCTTCCGCAGCACCAACGAACAAGGCCGTACTACTTTATATGCACGCGGCGGCCTGGCTTTAAACGAGTTCCGCAGCATACCGCAGGTTGATTTGATTGCCAACGCGCGCAAAGGCGTGCGCGGTTACAGCCATACCGTCGCTACCGAAAACCTCGACGAATTCGGCGTTTACGGCAAATCCGTCTTCCATCCGGTCGACAGACTGTCGCTCATCGGCGGCTGGCGTTTGGGACACTACAAAATCGAAGCGGGCGACGGCGGTGAGTTGCACAAAGCCAGCAAAACCAAGTTCACAGGCTATGCAGGCGCGGTTTACGACCTGAACGACAACAACAGCCTCTACCTGAGCATGTCCCAGCTCTACACGCCGCAAACCAGCCTCGGCACCGACGGCAACCTGCTTAAAGCGCGCGAAGGCAACCAGTTTGAAGTCGGCTACAAAGGCAGCTACATGGACGACCGCCTCAACACCCGCGTCTCCCTCTACCGCCTGAAAGACAAAAACGCCGCCGCACCGCTGAACCCGAACAACCGCAACACCCGTTACGCCGCCTTGGGCAAACGCGTGATGGAAGGCGTTGAGACCGAAATCAGCGGCGCGATTACACCGAAATGGCAAATCCACGCGGGTTACAGCTATCTGCACAGCCAAATCAAAACCGCTGCCAACCCCCGCGACGACGGCATCTTCCTGCTGATGCCCAAACACAGCGCGAACCTGTGGACAACTTACGAAGTTACGCCCAAGCTGACCCTCGGCGGCGGCGTGAACGCAATGAGCAGCATCACCTCGGCGGCAGGTCTGCGCGCAGGCGGCTACGCCACATTCGACGCCATGGCGGCATACCGCTTCACGCCCAAACTGAAGCTGCAAATCAACGCCGACAACATCTTCAACCGCCACTACTACGCCCGCGTCGGCAGCGCAAACACCTTCAACATTCCCGGCTCGGAGCGCAGCCTGATGGCAAACTTCCGCTACGACTTCTAAAAACGGGAAAAGCAAAAGGAAAACAAATCACCGCCAAAAACCAGAAGACCAACACATTACGGAAACAGACCGGACAGGCAGGGAACACCACCTGTCCGGTTTTATCATTTATGTCCCATGTTTGACATAGAGAAAACGGCAGATATAGCCCAAAGGTCGTCTTAAACATCCGACAACCCGATAACACACACAACACAACACACCCCACCAACACAACCGACAACCCCGCCATGACCTCACGCCCCACCCACTGGCAAGCCGCCCGCCTGCTGCAAGCCGAAGAAACCCATATCCGCTCCGAGCACACCGGCCGCAGCTACCGCATCCAAACCGCCGCTATCGGCGACCCGCCCCCGCAAGGCTATCCCGTCCTCCATATCCTCGACGGCGACGCCTTCTTTCCCGCCGCCCTCAGCATGGCACAATCCCTGCTCATCAACCCCATGACCCGAAGCCGCGCCGCCTGCCTCATCGTCAGCATCGGCTACCCCAACGGCGAAGTCCGCGACCTGACCCGACGCGCCCTCGACTACACCCCGCCCCTGCCCGAAACCGCCACTGAAGCAGAACGCCGCCAATACGGACAAGCCGACCGCTTCGCCGCCTTCCTCGATCACGAACTCGCCCCCGCCCTCGCCGCCAAATACCCCGTCAACCCCAAAGAACAAGCCCTGTTCGGACACTCCTTCGGCGCATTGTTCGGACTCTACTCCCTCTTCACCGCCCCCGAACGCTTCAAACACAACCTGCTCGCCTCCCCCTCCGTCTGGTGGCACGAGCGCCGCGTCCTCGACTTCCTCCCGTCCGCCTTTCCCGCCGACACCGCCGTCCGCATCAGCGTCGGCGAACACGAAGGCCGCAGCAACCGCCCCGAACAAATCGGCAGAGAAATGGTCGCCCAAGCCAAACTACTTGCAGGCACCCTCCAACACCTCGGCGCAGACGCACAATTCACCCTCTACCCCAACGCTAACCACGGCAACACCCCCTTCTACGCCCTCCCCGACCACATCGAATACCTCCGCCAAGCGTGGCAGAAGAAATAAACAGGCAGGAACGAAAAGCCGTATTCCAAACAAAGAGAAATACGGCTTGAGTGGTGGCGGTTGGGGATTTTCAGACGACCTTTTTCACGAATCTATAAAGGTTTTATTCAATTAACTTGGGATAAGCGAAGTTTGTAGCGTGGGCTATGCCCACGAACCTATCGTCCAACAACCCGAAATCCAGCAACAGTCAAATTTGTA
>NZ_AEPF01000048.1 GCF_000193735.1 Neisseria sicca 4320 | reverse complement strand
GTTTAGAGGCCAATAGCTCAATTGGTAGAGTATCGGTCTCCAAAACCGAGGGTTGGGGGTTCGAGACCCTCTTGGCCTGCCAAATAAAAAATTAACCGGCCCTGTGCCGGTTAATTTTTTTGCATTTTTTTAGTAATAATTTAAACCATTGCATGAGTGAGATAGTGCGACTTTGATGCTGTGGTGAGTGAGTAAAGATGACTGAACATACATCTGAACATAAAGCAGAAAAGTCGGGTCAGCTTGTAACATCCGGCAATCATTCTACGCCGCCTAAGCGAGAAGGGCTGCTTTCCTATTTTAGAAACTCATGGTCTGAGTTTAAAAAAGTTGTTTGGCCTGCGCGAGATGATGCAGTTAAGATGACGATCTTCGTCGTTATATTTGTTTCAATCTTGGCAGTATTTATTTATGCGGCAGACAGCGCTATTTCATGGCTGTTTTTTGATGTGTTGTTGAAGAGGGGGTAAAAATGTCAAAACGTTGGTATGTTGTGCAGGCTTATTCCGGCTTTGAGAAAAATGTCCAAAAGACATTAAAAGAGCGCATTGCTCGCGAAGGTATGGAGGGTTATTTCGGTCAGATCCTTGTTCCTGTTGAAGAAGTGGTCGATATCAAAAATGGTCGAAAAACCATTAGTGAGCGTAAGTTTTATCCAGGCTATGTCTTGGTCGAAATGGAAATGACTGATGACTCATGGCATTTGGTGAAAAGCACCCCCCGTGTTTCAGGCTTTATTGGTGGTACGGCAAATAAGCCTACTCCGATTTCTCAAAGAGAAGCTGATGCAATCTTGCAACAGGTTCGTTCTGGGGTTGAGAAGCCTAAGCCTAAGGTTGAATTTGAAGTTGGACAGCAAGTTCGTGTAAACGAAGGGCCTTTTGCTGACTTCAATGGTATTGTAGATGAAGTGAATTATGAGCGTAATAAATTGAGGGTTTCTGTTCAGATTTTTGGTCGTGAAACCCCGGTTGAGCTAGAGTTTGGTCAAGTGGAAAAGATTTAAGTTTTTAAATCTCTTGAAAAAAAATCTCTAAGCAAATACAATGCTAAATTCTTTTTGGGAAGCGGAAATGGTTCCGCGCTATACCCGTTTTTAGGAGTCCTACTAAGTGGCAAAGAAAATTATCGGCTACATCAAACTGCAAATTCCTGCAGGTAAAGCCAATCCATCTCCCCCAGTTGGTCCTGCTTTGGGTCAACGTGGTCTGAATATTATGGAATTCTGTAAGGCATTTAATGCTGCAACTCAAGGCATGGAGCCTGGTTTGCCGATTCCAGTTGTCATTACTGCATTTGCGGATAAATCATTCACTTTTGTGATGAAAACTCCTCCGGCTTCTATTCTGTTGAAAAAAGCTGCTGGTCTGCAAAAAGGTAGTTCTAATCCTCTGACAAATAAAGTGGGTAAATTGACCCGTGCTCAGTTGGAAGAAATTGCTAAAACTAAAGAACCAGATTTGACTGCGGCTGACTTGGATGCTGCCGTTCGTACTATTGCTGGTTCTGCTCGCTCAATGGGCTTGGATGTGGAGGGTGTTGTATAATGGCTAAAGTATCTAAACGCTTGAAAGCTTTGCGCTCTTCTGTTGAAGCCAATAAATTATATGCGATTGATGAAGCAATTGCTTTGGTCAAAAAAGCAGCAACTGCTAAATTTGACGAGTCTGTCGACGTATCTTTCAACTTAGGTGTTGATCCGCGTAAATCTGACCAAGTTATCCGTGGTTCAGTCGTTCTGCCTAAAGGTACCGGTAAAACAACCCGCGTAGCAGTATTTACTCAAGGTGCAAATGCTGATGCAGCTAAAGAAGCTGGTGCTGATGTTGTCGGCTTTGAAGATTTGGCTGCTGAGATCAAAGCAGGTAATCTGAACTTTGACGTTATTATTGCTTCTCCTGATGCAATGCGCATTGTTGGTCAATTGGGTACCATCTTGGGTCCACGTGGCTTGATGCCAAACCCTAAAGTGGGTACTGTTACTCCTAATGTGGCTGAAGCAGTTAAAAATGCAAAAGCAGGTCAAGTGCAATATCGTACAGACAAAGCTGGTATCGTTCATGCAACTATCGGTCGTGCTTCATTTGCTGAGGCTGATTTGAAAGAGAACTTTGATGCATTGTTGGATGCTATCGTTAAAGCTAAACCTGCTGCTGCTAAAGGTCAGTACCTGAAAAAAGTTGCTGTATCCAGTACTATGGGTTTAGGTGTTCGCGTTGATACATCAAGCGTGAATAACTAATCTAAGAAATTTTCAAGCAACTCTTTCTGAGTTGCTTGAATTTGGGCTACTTAGAATTAAGTAGATGTCCAAGACCGTAGGGATCGCAAGATTTAATCGTAACTGCCCTACGCAGACGGTAGTCCTGAAACACATTGCAAGATTGCTTGTAAGATGTCTTTTTAGGTTACCGCGCTGGTGGGATATCATTCAGATATCCTGTTTATAAACAGTGGGAGGTAGACCTTGAGTCTCAATATTGAAACCAAGAAAGTAGCCGTAGAGGAAATCAGCGCAGCAATTGCTAACGCTCAGACTCTCGTGGTTGCTGAATATCGCGGTATCAGTGTTTCCAGCATGACTGAGCTTCGCGCTAATGCGCGTAAAGAAGGCGTTTACTTGCGCGTTCTGAAAAACACATTGGCTCGTCGTGCAGTAGAGGGTACTTCATTCGCAGCTTTAGCTGATCAAATGGTTGGTCCGTTGGTTTATGCTGCTTCTGAAGATGCTGTTGCTGCTGCTAAAGTGCTGCACCAATTCGCGAAAAAAGATGACAAGATTGTAGTTAAAGCCGGTTCTTACAATGGTGAAGTAATGAATGCTGCTCAGGTTGCTGAGTTGGCTTCTATTCAGAGCCGCGAAGAGCTGTTGTCCAAACTGTTGTTCGTTATGCAAGCTCCTGTATCAGGCTTTGCGCGCGGTTTGGCTGCTTTGGCAGAGAAAAAAGCAGGCGAAGAAGCCGCTTAATCAATTTTGTTTCTGTTAATCAATTATTTTTTAATACAATATTTGGAGTATAAATAGCATGGCTATTACTAAAGAAGACATTTTGGAAGCAGTTGGTTCTTTGACCGTAATGGAATTGAACGACTTAGTTAAAGCTTTTGAAGAAAAATTCGGTGTTTCTGCTGCTGCAGTTGCAGTTGCAGGTCCTGCAGGTGCTGGTGCAGCTGCTGCTGAAGAAAAAACTGAATTTGACGTAGTATTGGCTTCTGCCGGTGACCAAAAAGTTGGCGTGATTAAAGTAGTTCGCGCAATTACTGGTCTGGGTCTGAAAGAAGCTAAAGACATCGTTGACGGTGCACCTAAAACTCTTAAAGAAGGTGTTTCTAAAGCTGAAGCTGAAGACATCCAAAAACAACTGGAAGAAGCCGGCGCTAAAGTCGAAATCAAATAATTTGATGCTTCCCGTGAAGGCTGGCAGTTATCTGCCAGCCTTATTTTGCTTGTTGTTATTAGGTTAATTTGATATTTACATTTATTTGCAATTTATTCGTAAGTTAAGTTTAAATAAATGTAAATATCACAAACAATAGGCGTTATTTCAGACGACCTCTTTCTTTAAAAATTGCTTTTCGGAGTGTATATGAACTATTCGTTTACCGAGAAAAAACGTATCCGTAAGAGTTTTGCAAAACGAGAGAACGTATTGGACGTTCCCTTTTTGTTGGCAACACAAATTGATTCTTATGCGAAATTTCTGCAATTAGAAAATGCTTTTGATCAGCGTACTGACGATGGTCTGCAGGCTGCATTTAATTCTATTTTCCCTATCGTAAGCCATAACGGTTATGCGCGTCTGGAGTTTGTGCATTACACGCTGGGTGAGCCTTTGTTCGATATTCCTGAATGTCAATTGCGAGGAATCACTTATGCCGCACCTCTGCGTGCGCGTATCCGATTGGTTATTTTAGACAAGGAAGCGTCTAAACCGACAGTCAAAGAAGTTCGTGAAAATGAAGTGTACATGGGCGAAATCCCATTGATGACTCCAAGCGGTTCGTTTGTCATTAATGGTACCGAACGTGTAATTGTTTCTCAGTTGCATCGTTCTCCCGGTGTGTTCTTTGAGCATGACCGTGGTAAAACCCATTCTTCCGGTAAATTGTTGTTCTCTGCTCGAATCATTCCTTACCGTGGTTCGTGGTTGGATTTCGAATTTGACCCGAAAGATCTGCTGTATTTCCGTATCGACCGTCGTCGTAAAATGCCGGTTACGATTTTGTTGAAGGCTTTGGGCTACAACAATGAGCAGATCTTGGATATTTTCTACGATAAAGAAACGTTCTATCTGTCTGAAAATGGTGTTCAAACCGATTTGGTTGTAGGTCGTCTGAAAGGTGAAACTGCCAAAGTTGATATCTTAGATAAAGAAGGCAACGTATTGGTTGCTAAAGGTAAACGCATTACCGCAAAAAATATCCGTGATATTAGCAATGCGGGATTAACCCGTTTGGATGTGGAGCCGGAAAGCCTGATTGGCAAAGCCTTGGCCGCGGATTTGATTGATCCTGAAACGGGTGAAGTATTGGCTGTTGCCAACGATGAAATCACTGAAGAGTTGTTGGCAAAATTTGATATCCATGGTGTAAAACAGCTTACTACGCTTTACATTAATGAATTGGATCAGGGTGGCTATATTTCCAATACTCTGCGCACTGATGAGACTGCTGATCAGCAAGCAGCGCGTGTTGCGATTTACCGCATGATGCGCCCGGGCGAGCCGCCTACCGAGGAAGCTGTCGAGCAATTGTTTAACCGCTTGTTCTTCAGTGAGGACAGCTACGATTTGTCTCGCGTAGGCCGTATGAAATTCAATACGCGTACTTATGAGCAAAAATTGTCTGAAGTACAACAGCAGTCTTGGTATGGCCGTTTGTTGAACGAAACTTTCGCAGGTGCTGCCGAAAAAGGCGGTTATGTCCTGAGCGTCGAAGATATTGTTGCCTCTATTGCTACTTTGGTTGAATTGCGTAACGGTCATGGCGAAGTGGACGATATTGACCACTTGGGCAACCGTCGTGTGCGTTCGGTAGGTGAGTTGACTGAAAACCAATTCCGCAGCGGTTTGGCTCGTGTGGAACGTGCCGTAAAAGAACGCCTGAATCAAGCGGAATCAGAAAACTTAATGCCGCATGATTTGATTAATGCGAAACCTGTTTCTGCCGCCATCAAAGAATTCTTCGGCTCAAGCCAATTGAGTCAGTTTATGGACCAGACCAACCCCTTGTCTGAAGTAACCCATAAACGCCGTGTATCTGCGTTAGGCCCGGGTGGTTTGACCCGTGAACGTGCCGGTTTCGAGGTGCGAGACGTGCATCCGACTCACTATGGTCGCGTATGTCCGATTGAAACGCCTGAAGGTCCGAACATTGGTTTGATTAACTCATTGTCCGTCTATGCACGTACCAACGATTATGGTTTCTTGGAAACCCCTTACCGCCGCGTTATCGACGGCAAAGTAACCGAGGAAATCGATTACTTGTCAGCTATCGAAGAAGGCCGCTATGTGATTGCTCAGGCGAATGCTGATTTGGACAAAGACGGTAATTTGATTGGTGACTTGGTCACTTGTCGCGAAAAAGGCGAAACCATTATGGCAACGCCTGACCGTGTGCAATATATGGACGTGGCAACCGGTCAAGTGGTATCCGTAGCGGCATCCCTGATTCCGTTCTTGGAACACGATGATGCGAACCGTGCATTGATGGGTGCCAACATGCAACGTCAGGCCGTACCGTGCCTGCGTCCTGAAAAACCGATGGTTGGTACCGGTATTGAGCGTTCTGTTGCCGTTGACTCTGCTACCGCAATCGTTGCCCGTCGCGGCGGTGTGGTTGAGTATGTTGATGCCAACCGTGTTGTGATTCGTGTTCATGACGATGAAGCGACTGCCGGTGAAGTGGGTGTCGATATTTACAACTTGGTTAAATTCACCCGTTCCAACCAATCTACCAACATTAACCAACGTCCTGCCGTCAAAGCAGGCGACGTTTTGCAACGCGGCGATTTGATTGCTGACGGTGCATCCACTGATTTGGGCGAATTGGCTCTGGGTCAAAACATGACCATCGCCTTCATGCCATGGAACGGTTATAACTATGAAGACTCAATTCTGATTTCTGAAAAAGTGGCTGCAGACGACCGCTATACTTCGATTCACATTGAGGAATTGAATGTCGTTGCCCGCGATACCAAGCTGGGTGCGGAAGATATTACCCGCGATATTCCGAACTTGTCCGAGCGTATGCAAAACCGTTTGGATGAATCCGGTATTGTTTATATCGGTGCGGAAGTGGAAGCAGGCGATGTGTTGGTAGGTAAAGTAACGCCTAAAGGCGAAACCCAACTGACTCCTGAAGAGAAACTGTTGCGCGCCATCTTTGGTGAAAAAGCATCTGACGTAAAAGACACTTCGTTGCGTATGCCTACCGGTATGAGCGGTACGGTTATCGACGTTCAAGTCTTTACCCGAGAGGGTATCCAACGCGACAAACGTGCTCAATCCATTATTGATTCCGAGCTGAAACGTTACCGTCAAGACTTGGGTGACCAGTTGCGTATTTTTGATAACGATGCATTCGACCGTATTGAGCGTATGATCGTTGGTCAAAAAGCCAACGGTGGTCCGATGAAGCTGGCCAAAGGCAGCGAAATTTCGACGGAATATCTGGCGGGTCTGCCTAGCAAACACGATTGGTTCGATATCCGTTTGTCTGATGAAGATTTGGCCAAACAATTAGAACTGATTAAATTGAGTCTGCAACAAAAACGCGAAGAAGCGGACGAGTTGTACGAAATCAAGAAGAAAAAACTGACCCAAGGCGACGAATTGCAGCCTGGCGTACAAAAAATGGTGAAAGTCTTTATCGCCATCAAACGCCGTCTGCAAGCCGGTGACAAAATGGCGGGCCGCCACGGTAACAAAGGTGTGGTATCGCGTATTCTGCCAGTGGAAGACATGCCTTACATGGCGGATGGTCGTCCTGTGGACATCGTACTGAATCCGTTGGGTGTACCTTCCCGTATGAACATCGGTCAGATTTTGGAAGTTCACTTGGGCTGGGCTGCAAAAGGTATCGGCGAGCGTATCGACCGTATGCTGAAAGAGCAACGCAAAGCCAGCGAGCTTCGCGAGTTCTTGAACAAACTCTACAACGGCAGCGGTAAGAAAGAAGATTTGGACGCTCTGTCTGATGAAGAAATCATCGAACTGGCTTCCAACCTGCGTAAAGGCGCATCTTTCGCATCGCCGGTGTTTGACGGTGCGAAAGAATCCGAAATCCGCGAAATGCTGAATTTGGCTTATCCGAGCGATGATCCTGAGGTCGAAAAACTGGGCTTTAACGACAGCAAAACCCAAATCACACTGTATGACGGACGCTCAGGCGAACCGTTTGACCGTAAGGTCACAGTAGGTGTGATGCACTATCTGAAACTGCACCACTTGGTTGATGAAAAAATGCACGCGCGTTCTACCGGTCCGTACAGTCTGGTTACGCAACAGCCTTTGGGCGGTAAAGCTCAGTTCGGTGGTCAACGTTTCGGTGAGATGGAGGTTTGGGCGCTGGAAGCATACGGCGCAGCCTACACACTGCAAGAGATGTTGACCGTGAAGTCCGACGACGTAACAGGCCGTACCAAAATGTACGAGAACATTGTCAAAGGCGAACACAAAATCGATGCCGGTATGCCTGAGTCCTTTAACGTATTGGTTAAAGAGATTCGCTCACTGGGCTTGGATATCGATTTGGAGCGTTACTAAACAGAAGTTTTCAGACGACCTCTCTCTAGGTCGTCTGAAAAAGCGGTTGCAGAATAAGAATGAATGAATCGGAATCTGAACAGATCAGGTCGTCTGAAACCGCAACGTACCGTTTCTAATATCGAAAATCCGCCACGCGGTAAAAATACTTCCTTCAAGGAGCAAAAATGAATTTGTTGAACTTATTTAATCCGTTGCAAACTGCCGGCATGGAAGAAGAGTTTGATGCCATCAAAATCGGCATTGCTTCTCCCGAAACCATCCGCTCATGGTCTTACGGCGAAGTTAAAAAGCCTGAAACCATCAACTATCGCACGTTCAAACCTGAGCGCGATGGTCTGTTCTGCGCCAAAATCTTTGGTCCGGTTAAAGACTACGAATGCTTGTGCGGAAAATATAAACGCTTGAAATTTAAAGGTGTAACCTGTGAAAAATGTGGCGTGGAAGTGACTTTGTCCAAAGTACGCCGCGAACGCATGGGTCATATCGAATTGGCCGCACCTGTCGCACACATTTGGTTCTTGAAATCTTTGCCTTCTCGTTTGGGCATGGTGTTGGACATGACTTTGCGCGACATCGAGCGCGTATTGTACTTTGAAGCATTTGTTGTGACCGACCCCGGCATGACTCCGCTGCAACGCCGTCAATTGCTAACTGAAGATGACTACTACAACAAACTGGACGAATACGGCGACGATTTCGATGCCAAAATGGGTGCGGAAGGTATCCGCGAATTGTTGCGCACCTTGGATGTAGCAGGCGAAATCGAAATCCTGCGCCAAGAGCTTGAGTCGACCGGTTCAGATACCAAAATCAAAAAAATCGCCAAACGCTTGAAAGTGTTGGAAGCCTTCCACCGTTCCGGTATGAAACTGGAGTGGATGATTATGGACGTGCTGCCAGTATTGCCGCCTGATTTGCGTCCTCTGGTTCCGTTGGACGGTGGTCGTTTTGCCACTTCCGATTTGAACGATTTATACCGTCGCGTCATCAACCGTAACAACCGTCTGAAACGCCTGTTAGAACTGCACGCGCCAGACATCATCGTCCGCAACGAAAAACGTATGTTGCAAGAAGCGGTTGACTCGCTGTTGGATAACGGTCGTCGCGGTAAAGCCATGACCGGTGCCAACAAACGTCCGTTGAAATCATTGGCAGACATGATTAAAGGTAAGGGCGGTCGTTTCCGTCAAAACCTGCTGGGTAAACGTGTGGACTACTCCGGTCGTTCCGTGATTACCGTAGGTCCATACCTGCGTCTGCACCAATGCGGTCTGCCGAAAAAAATGGCTTTGGAACTGTTCAAACCGTTCATTTTCCATAAACTTGAAAAACAAGGTCTGGCCTCTACCGTTAAAGCAGCGAAAAAATTGGTAGAGCAAGAAGTACCTGAAGTATGGGACATCTTGGAGGAAGTCATTCGCGAACATCCGATTATGCTGAATCGTGCGCCGACCCTGCACCGTTTGGGTATTCAAGCGTTTGAACCTATCCTGATTGAAGGTAAAGCCATTCAGTTGCATCCGTTGGTATGTGCCGCGTTTAACGCCGACTTTGACGGTGACCAAATGGCGGTACACGTTCCATTGAGCTTGGAAGCGCAAATGGAAGCGCGTACACTGATGCTGGCTTCAAACAACGTATTGTCTCCTGCCAACGGCGAACCTATTATCGTACCTTCCCAAGACATCGTATTGGGCCTGTACTACATGACCCGCGACCGCATCAATGCCAAAGGTGAGGGTAGCCTGTTTGCTGATGTAAAAGAAGTGCATCGTGCATACCATACCAAACAGGTTGAGCTGGGTACGAAAATCACCGTACGTCTGCGCGAATGGGTGAAAAACGAAGCCGGTGAATTCGAGCCAGTCGTTACCCGTTACGAAACGACTGTGGGTCGTGCATTGTTGAGCGAAATCCTACCTAAAGGCCTGCCGTTCGAATACATCAACAAAGCGCTGAAGAAAAAAGAAATTTCCAAGCTGATTAACGCATCGTTCCGCCTATGCGGTTTGCGCGATACGGTTATCTTCGCCGACCACTTGATGTATACCGGTTTTGGATTCGCAGCCAAAGGCGGTATTTCCATTGCTGTTGACGACATGGAAATTCCGAAAGAAAAAGCAGCCTTGTTGGCTGAAGCCAATGCCGAGGTTAAAGAAATCGAAGACCAATACCGTCAAGGTTTGGTCACCAACGGCGAACGCTACAACAAAGTGGTGGATATTTGGGGTCGTGCCGGCGATAAAATCGCTAAAGCGATGATGGATAACTTGTCCAAACAAAAAGTTATCGATCGTGATGGCAACGAGGTCGATCAAGAGTCATTCAACTCCATCTACATGATGGCGGACTCTGGTGCCCGTGGTTCTGCGGCTCAGATTAAACAGTTGTCCGGTATGCGCGGTTTGATGGCAAAACCTGACGGCTCGATTATTGAGACGCCGATTACCTCAAACTTCCGCGAAGGTCTGACCGTATTGCAATACTTTATTGCGACCCACGGTGCGCGTAAGGGTTTGGCGGATACCGCATTGAAAACCGCGAACTCCGGTTACCTGACCCGTCGTCTGGTAGATGTAACTCAAGACTTGGTCGTTGTTGAAGACGATTGTGGTACTTCAGACGGCTTTGTCATGAAGGCGGTCGTACAAGGCGGTGATGTGATTGAAGCATTGCGCGATCGTATTTTGGGTCGTGTTACCGCGTCTGACGTTGTCGATCCGTCAAGTGGTGAGACCTTGGTTGAAGCCGGTACGCTGTTGACTGAAAAACTGGTGGATATGATTGACCAATCCGGTGTCGATGAAGTCAAGGTCCGTACCCCAATTACTTGTAAAACCCGCCATGGCTTGTGCGCACACTGTTATGGTCGCGACTTGGCACGCGGCAAATTGGTCAATGCCGGAGAAGCAGTCGGCGTGATTGCTGCTCAGTCTATCGGTGAACCGGGTACCCAGTTGACCATGCGTACGTTCCACATCGGTGGTGCGGCATCCCGTGCGGCAGCAGCCAGCCAAGTTGAAGCCAAATCCAACGGTACGGCACGATTCAGTAGCCAAATGCGTTATGTTGCCAACAACAAAGGCGAATTGGTTGTCATCGGACGCTCTTGCGAAGTCGTTATTCATGATGACATCGGTCGTGAGCGCGAACGCCACAAAGTGCCTTACGGTGCGATTTTGATGGTTCAAGACGGTGAAGCCATTAAAGCCGGTCAAACGTTGGCAACTTGGGATCCGCATACCCGTCCGATGATTACCGAACATGCAGGTTGGGTGAAATTCGAGAACGTGGAAGAGGGTGTAACCGTTGCCAAACAAACTGACGATGTAACCGGTTTGTCCACTTTGGTGGTTATTGACGGTAAACGCCGCTCCAGCAGCGCATCCAAACTGTTGCGTCCGACTGTGAAACTCTTGGATGAAAACGGTTTGGAAATCTGCATCCCGGGTACTTCCACTCCGGTATCTATGGCATTCCCCGTGGGTGCTGTGATTACCGTACGCGAAGGTCAGGAAATCGGTAAAGGTGACGTATTGGCGCGTATCCCGCAAGCCTCTTCCAAAACCCGCGACATTACCGGTGGTCTGCCGCGCGTTGCCGAGTTGTTTGAAGCACGCGTGCCGAAAGATGCAGGTATGCTGGCAGAAATTACCGGTACCGTTTCTTTCGGTAAAGAGACCAAAGGCAAGCAACGTCTGATCATCACTGACGTAGACGGCGTGGCATACGAAACTTTGATTTCTAAAGAGAAACAAATTTTGGTGCACGACGGTCAAGTGGTAAACCGTGGTGAAACCATCGTGGACGGAGCTGTTGATCCGCATGATATCCTGCGTCTGCAAGGTATCGAAGCACTGGCGCGTTATATCGTTCAAGAAGTGCAAGAGGTTTACCGCCTGCAAGGTGTGAAAATTTCCGATAAACACATCGAAGTCATCATCCGTCAGATGCTGCGCCGTGTGAATATCGTCGATTCAGGTGAAACTGAATTCATTACCGGTGAACAAGTTGAACGTGGCGATGTCATGACAGCCAATGAAAAAGCTTTGGAAGAAGGTAAAGAACTGGCACGTTACGAAAACGTATTGTTGGGTATTACCAAAGCCTCTCTGTCTACTGACAGCTTCATTTCTGCCGCATCGTTCCAAGAAACGACCCGCGTTCTGACCGAAGCCGCCATCATGGGCAAACAAGACGAGTTGCGTGGTCTGAAAGAGAACGTAATCGTAGGTCGTCTGATTCCTGCCGGTACCGGTTTGACTTACCACCGTAGCCGCCGCCAGCAATGGCAGGAAGCGGAGCAAGAAGCTTCCGAAATCGAAGCAACAGATGAATAATCCGTAGGATGTTTGTTTAAGAGAAAACCGCAAGGCAATACCACTTGCGGTTTTCTTTTTCAGACGACCTGTGTGGATTATCAGTGTCGTTATGAAAAGTACGGTAGGAAGGGTGGCTCTAATAGAGTTGCAAACCGATTTATGCTTGATAAAGGTCGTCTGAACAAAGAGTGCGTATCGTTTGATAACCCTTTATCCATTTCAGACGAACTCAGTTGCTAAATAGTTCTTAGTAAATACAAAATACCAAATTTTCTCTACCGTTTGCTTGACTAAACTCTTGCAATAAAAATATAATTCCACGCTTGCCGACATGGTGTCGGCAAGTATTTAACTCAACAGGACGAGAAAATATGCCAACTATCAACCAATTGGTACGCAAAGGCCGTCAAAAGCCTGTGTACGTAAATAAAGTGCCTGCACTGGAAGCTTGCCCGCAAAAACGCGGTGTGTGCACCCGTGTATACACGACTACCCCTAAAAAACCTAACTCTGCATTGCGTAAAGTATGTAAAGTTCGCCTGACCAACGGTTTTGAAGTCATTTCATACATCGGCGGTGAAGGCCACAACCTCCAAGAGCACAGCGTCGTACTGATTCGCGGCGGTCGTGTAAAAGACTTGCCGGGTGTGCGTTACCACACTGTACGCGGTTCCTTGGATACTGCAGGTGTTAAAGACCGTAAACAAGCCCGTTCTAAATACGGTGCTAAGCGTCCTAAATAATTGCAGGGACTTAAATAGGCACGTCGGCCGCCTAAGCTGAACAACGGCCGAGTAAGTGAATACTCTTTTGGGTATTCATGGGAATTGACCCGACTGAATAGATTAAAGGAAATTAAAATGCCAAGACGTAGAGAAGTCCCCAAGCGCGATGTGTTGCCTGATCCTAAATTTGGCAGCGTCGAGCTGACTAAATTCATGAACGTATTGATGATTGACGGTAAAAAATCTGTTGCCGAGCGTATCGTTTACGGTGCGTTGGAGCAAATCGAGAAAAAAACCGGCAAAGCAGCAATCGAAGTATTCAACGAAGCCATTGCAAACGCCAAGCCTATCGTGGAAGTGAAAAGCCGCCGTGTAGGTGGTGCAAACTACCAAGTTCCTGTTGAGGTTCGCCCTTCACGCCGTCTGGCTCTTGCAATGCGCTGGGTTCGCGATGCGGCCCGCAAACGTGGTGAGAAATCCATGGACCTGCGTTTGGCAGGCGAGTTGATTGATGCGTCCGAAGGTCGTGGCGGTGCGTTGAAAAAACGTGAAGAAGTACACCGCATGGCTGAAGCCAACAAAGCATTCTCTCACTTCCGTTTCTAATTTTGAAAGGCTAATAAAATGGCTCGTAAGACCCCGATCAGCCTGTACCGCAACATCGGTATTTCCGCTCATATCGACGCGGGTAAAACCACTACTACAGAACGTATTTTGTTCTATACCGGTTTGACCCACAAATTGGGCGAGGTACATGACGGTGCGGCTACTACCGACTACATGGAACAAGAGCAAGAGCGTGGTATTACCATTACTTCTGCTGCCGTAACTTCCTACTGGTCCGGTATGGCGAAACAATTCCCTGAACACCGCTTCAACATCATCGACACACCGGGACACGTTGACTTTACCGTAGAGGTGGAGCGCTCTATGCGTGTATTGGACGGTGCGGTAATGGTTTACTGCGCAGTGGGCGGTGTTCAGCCACAATCTGAAACCGTATGGCGTCAAGCTAACAAATACCAAGTACCGCGCTTGGCGTTTGTAAACAAAATGGACCGTCAGGGTGCCAACTTCTTCCGCGTTGTCGAGCAAATGAAAACCCGTTTGCGCGCAAACCCTGTACCTATCGTAATCCCGGTTGGTGCAGAAGATAGCTTCAGTGGCGTTGTTGACCTGCTGAAAATGAAATCTATCATCTGGAACGAAGCTGACAAAGGCACGACCTTTACCTATGGCGATATTCCTGCTGAGTTGGTTGAAACTGCTGAAGAATGGCGTCAAAACATGATTGAAGCTGCAGCAGAAGCCAGCGAAGAATTGATGGATAAATACTTGGGCGGCGATGAGCTGACTGAGGAAGAAATCGTAGGCGGTTTGCGTCAACGTACTCTGGCGGGCGAAATCCAACCGATGTTGTGTGGTTCTGCATTTAAAAACAAAGGTGTTCAACGTATGTTGGACGCAGTTGTAGAATTGCTGCCGGCTCCTACCGATATTCCTCCGGTTCAAGGTGTTAACCCTAATACTGAAGAAGCCGACAGCCGCCAAGCCAGCGATGAAGAGAAATTCTCTGCATTGGCGTTCAAAATGTTGAACGACAAATACGTTGGTCAGCTGACTTTCATCCGCGTTTACTCCGGTGTCGTGAAATCCGGTGATACCGTATTGAACTCTGTAAAAGGCACTCGTGAACGTATCGGCCGTTTAGTACAAATGACTGCTGCAGACCGTACTGAAATTGAAGAAGTACGCGCTGGCGATATCGCAGCTGCTATCGGTCTGAAAGACGTTACTACCGGTGAAACCTTGTGTGCAGAAAGTGCGCCGATTATTTTGGAACGCATGGAATTCCCTGAGCCGGTAATCCATATTGCCGTTGAGCCGAAAACCAAAGCCGACCAAGAGAAAATGGGTATCGCCCTGAACCGTCTGGCTAAAGAAGACCCTTCTTTCCGTGTTCGTACAGACGAAGAATCCGGTCAAACCATTATTTCCGGTATGGGTGAGCTGCACTTGGAAATTATTGTTGACCGTATGAAACGCGAATTCGGTGTGGAAGCGAACATCGGTGCGCCTCAAGTGGCTTACCGCGAAACCATTCGCAAAGAAGTCGAAGCCGAATACAAACACGCCAAGCAATCCGGTGGTAAAGGTCAATACGGTCACGTTGTGATCAAAATGGAACCTATGGAACCAGGTGGCGAAGGCTACGAATTTATCGATGAAATTAAAGGTGGTGTGATCCCTCGCGAATTCATTCCTTCTGTCGATAAAGGTATCCGCGATACCCTGCCTAACGGTATCGTTGCAGGCTATCCAGTAGTTGACGTACGCGTACGTTTGATCTTCGGTTCTTCACACGACGTTGACTCCTCTCAACTGGCCTTCGAATTGGCTGCTTCTCAAGCCTTCAAAGAAGGTATGCGTAAAGCCAATCCTGCTCTGCTTGAGCCAATCATGGCAGTTGAAGTGGAAACCCCTGAAGAATACATGGGTGACGTAATGGGCGACTTGAACCGTCGTCGTGGCGTTGTATTGGGTATGGATGATGACGGTATCGGCGGTAAAAAAGTCCGTGCCGAAGTACCTCTGGCAGAAATGTTCGGTTATTCTACCGACCTGCGTTCTGCAACCCAAGGCCGCGCTACTTACTCTATGGAGTTCAAGAAATATTCTGAAGCTCCTGCCCACGTAGCTGCTGCTGTAACTGAAGCCCGTAAAGGCTAATCAGGCAAAATAGGTCGTCTGAAGGCTGAAATGATTTTTCAGACGACCTCTGTTCTTTAATCGATCTTTAATGTAAAGGAATTAGCTCATGGCTAA
>NZ_AEPF01000049.1 GCF_000193735.1 Neisseria sicca 4320 | reverse complement strand
CAAGCGTTTCAATCGATCAAAAGGTCGTCTGAAAACCCCAAATCAAGGTTTTCAGACGACCTTTTTACCGTAATTTCGGTTAATCAGCCCTCCGTCTTCGGATCGGGCACGTCAAATACCTGGCGAAGGTAGGCGAGGAAGGTTTTGTTGGTGGTCATGGTTTTGCCCGGGGAGTCCGAGAGTTTGGCGACGGATTGACCGTTGCACTCGACGAGCTTCAGGACAATGTTCAGCGGAGTATGTCCCATGTCGTTGGTGAGGTTGGTGCCGATACCGAAGCTGGTTTTGAAACGGTCTTTGAAATATTGGTGCAATGCCCACGAGCGTTCGATGTCCAGACCGTCGGAGAAAGTCAGCATTTTGGTACGGCTGTCGATTTTGAGTTTTTTGTAATGGGCATACGCTTTGTCGCCCCATACATAGGGATCGCCGCTGTCGTGGCGCAGACCGTCGAAGAGTTTGGCGAAATAGAGGTCGAAGTCGCGCAGGAAGGCGTCCATGCCGACCACGTCGGTCAGTGCGATACCTAGGTCGCCGCGGTATTCGTGTACCCAGCTTTCGAGGGCGGCTTTTTGGAAATTGCGCAGGCGCACGTCAAGGGCTTGGAAGGCTTGGAGGAACTCGTGTGCCATCGTGCCGATAGGGGTGATGCCGATTTTTTTGGCGAGGTAAACGTTACTGGTACCGCGCACGATGTCGGGTGCGGCTTCAAGCAGGGTGCGGATGACGTGTTCCTGCCAGTCGAGGGTGTAGCGGCGACGGGTACCGAAGTCGGAGATGAGAAACGGCGGGTCGTTCGGGTTTTGCCCGGCGGAGATTTCTTTGAGACGCTGCGCTTTGGCTTGGAGACGGCGTTCGCCTTCTTCAATGACGGCAGGGCTTTCGAGACGGCGGAAGTAGAGTTCGTTGACGATGGCGAGGATGAAGATTTCAAAGAACATCGCCTGAATCATGGGGCCTTCGATGCGGATGTTCAGACGACCTTCATTGTCGGGGCTGACTTCGACAAAGCGGCGTTGCAGTTGGAAGAGTTCGAGATAGTCGACAAAGTCGCTTTTGATGAAGCGCAGGCTGCGCAGGTAGTCGAGTTCGTCGTGGGTAAAGCGCAGTTGGCAGAGCGCGTCGAGTTCTCTTTCAAAGTCGGCTTGGATGTCGGCAAGCGGGTAAACCATGTCTTTGTTGCGACAGCGGAACTCGTAAAGGCTGTGGGTTTGGGGGAATTGGTGCAGTATCACCTGAAGCATGGTGAACTTGTACAGGTCGGTGTCGAGCAGGGAGCGGATAACGGGCGTTTGAGGTGCGGTCATGGCTTTTCTCTCGTTCGGCGTAAATGTAAAGCATTATTAGAACACGGTTAGACGGGCAGGTGTTACTTTTTTGGCCGGGGGAATGTTGAAAAGGTCGTCTGAAAGCTTTCAGACGACCTGTGTTTTGATTCATAAGCCTTATGCTTTTTTCTTGAGCGCGGCGTTTAGGACGCATCCTAAAACAAAGCCGACGGTTGCGGGCAGCAGCCAGCCCAGTCCGACGTCGTAGAGCGGCAGTGCGCCGTTGATGTCGGCGGCGACTTCTTTGCTGAAACCGAACGCGGCTTTATAGGCATCGAGCAAACCGACTGCCAGCGTTGCCATCATGGTGCAGAAATAGACGATGCGGCTGCCGCCGAACAGTTTGTGCAGGAAGACCAGCAGGATGATGACGATGGTCAGCGGGTACAGCAGCATCAGCATTGGGATGGAGAAGGTCAGGATGGAAGACAGGCCTTTGTTCGCCAACGCCATAGACACGAGGGTATTGATGACGACGAAAATTTTGTAAGAAATGCCGGGACACAGGCGGTTGAAATATTCGGAACATGATGTAATCAGTCCGACGGCGGTACTCAAGCAGGCGAGCAGGACGATGACGCCTAAAAGGATGTTGCCGGATACGCTGAAATAGAAATTCGCGGTTTTCGACAATACTTCCGCGCCGTTTTCCTGAAGCCCCAAGCCTGCCACGCTGGTCGCGCCCATATAGCCGATGAAGAGGTACACCAATGCCAGACAAGATGCGGCGACGATGCCTGAAACGGCGGTTGTCCGCAGCAGCTCGGAGCGGTTGTCCACGCCCATCGCGCGTACGGCGTCAATGACGATAATGGAGAACACCAGCGAAGCGAGTGCGTCCATTGTGCCGTAGCCTTCCAAAATGCCTTTTATGAACGGACGAAGGGCAAAATCGCCTTGTGCCGCTGCGGGAACGCCCATCGGATTCAGCGCGGCGTAGCCGACCAAAACGGCAATCGTCAAAAGCAATACGGGCGTCAGAATTTTACCGATACGGTCAACCAGTTTGCCCGGCGACATCGACAGCCAATACGCTACGCCGAAAAACGCCACGCTGAACGCCGCCAGCCCGACTGTTTTCTGACTTTCATTTAAAAACGGCGCAACGGCAATCTCAAACGACACCGTCGCCGTACGCGGCATGGCAAACAAAGGCCCGATAGACAGATACAGCGCGACGGCAAATGCCACGCCGTACCAAGGCGCAACCCTCGAAGCCAGCGCCTGCAAGTCGCGCGAGCCTGAATAGCCGATGGCAATCACGCCCAAGAGCTGCAAGCCCGCGCCGGTCAACAGGAAGCCCGTCATCGCAGAAAGCCAGCTTTCCCCCGCCTGTTGTCCGAGATAAGCGGGGAAAATCAGATTGCCCGCACCGAAAAACAAAGCGAACAACATCAAACCGACCGCCCACAGCGAGGCTTTGCGGTTGAGCGGGGAAACACTGTTCATAAATTCGTACCTGTTTGTTTATATTGGATTAACTTTAAACCAGTACGGCGTTGCGTTGCCTTGCCATACTATCTGTACTGTCTGCGGCTTCGTCGCCTTGTCCTGATTTAAAGTTAATCCACTATATAAAGGGCAGTTGATGGAAATGGGTATGGTTTTGCCAAGCGTGAAATCATCATGCCGTTTCGCCTTCAACGTCGGCGGCGGGGTCGTCTGAAACGCCCCCTTCCGCTTCCGGGCGTTCTAAATTTTCCTGTTTCAGGCTGATTTCGATTTCGCCGTAGCTGTCCGGTTGGACGATGCGGACCAAACCTTCTTTGGCAAGCTCCAACAGCGCGATGAAATTGACGACCACATACGCCGCACCCTGCTCCGGTTTGAACAAATCGCTGAATTTGCATATCCCGCTCTCGTTCAGACGACGTAAAACCGCCGTCATCTGCGCGCGTACGGAAATGGTTTCCTGAATCACTTCATGGCTGCGCGTATGTTTCGCCCTCGACAAAATGCCCAGCCACGCCTGCGTCAAATCGGCGACATACACCTCCGGCAGCTTCGCCTCGACCGCGATTTCCAGCGGCAGATACGCCCAAGCAAAATCCCGCCCCGCGCGCGGCAACACATCCAACCCCTGCGCCGCCAGCTTCATCTGTTCATAAGCCAAAAGGCGGCGCACCAGCTCGGCACGCGGGTCCGCCTCATCATCCTCAACCTCTTCGGGACGCGGCAGCAGCAGGCGCGATTTGATTTCAATCAGCATCGCAGCCATCAAGAGATATTCCGCCGCCAAATCAAACTGATACGCTTCCATTTGGGCAATATAGTGCAGATATTGCTCGGTAATCTTCACCATCGGAATATCGAGAACGTCGATATTTTGTTTGCGGATCAGGTAAAGCAGCAAATCCAACGGCCCTTGGAAGCTGCTTAAGACAACCTTCAAAGCATCGGGCGGAATAAACAAATCCTGCGGCAAATCGGTTACGGGCTGACCGAATACCCACGCGACCGTGTGTTCAGACGACGTTGCCGCAGCGGGAGAGATAAGGTGTTCTGAAGGCATGATTAGAGGAGCTTTTTCTTATTAGGTTCGATGAGTGGTTAATCAATAACGGGGTCGTCTGAAAACACAGCGGGGTTCACCAAAACGAGTGCGGCAAAACAAAAATCAGCCTTTTTTGCGTTGGCTTTTCAAAGAAGCGATGGCAATGGCAAGCGTTTGCGCCAACGCCATGCCCAGCAGCGGCAAAACGGCGAAAAACGAACCGAGCAGCACCGTAACGGCATCGCGGGAAAACACAAAACCATCGCGCGCCAGCATTGCAATTATCCAAGCCGACAATAGCAGCCATTCGCAGCCGACCAAAAACCAAATCATCCCGACCGAGCAGCGTTTGCGCCACTTCATGATGGCAGCGTGCAAAAAGCTGAATATCGGAACGGACAGGAAAGGATAAAGGAAATTGGTAAACGGCCCCGGATAGCCGTCCTGAAAACACAGATAATCGCCCGACTGCATGTCGCATCCGATTGCGCCAAACATCGGATCGACGGCATACATAAACACGCCGAACCACACCGCATAAATCAGGCTGGCGATAAAGTAGGCTTTAAAAAATCGGGTCATCTCATTTCCGTCCCGCAATATGTTCCACCGCCGCCTGCGCACAGTACAAACCAAACGAAGCCGTTACCAACATACTCGCGCCATAACCCGCGCAGGACAAACCTTGCGGCGCGGTATCGGTTGAACACGCTTCGCCCGATTGCGGCGGCGTAATGTTTTCAGTCGAGAACACACACGGCACGCGCATTTTTTCTTTGGTATCGCGGCTGAAGCCGTAGCGTTTGCGCAAGGTGTAGCGCAGGTTGGCAAGCAGCGGGTCGTGGGTCACGCGGCTCAAATCGGCGGTTTGAATCAACGCCGGATTTTTCTGTCCGCCCGCTCCGCCGCTCAGGATAAACGGCTGTTTGTATTGCACAAAATAAGCCGCCAACGCCGCCTTGACGCGTACTTGGTCTATCGCGTCGATCACAAAGTCGAAAGGTCGTCTGAAAAGCGTTTCCAGATTGTCTTCCGTCACAAAATCTTCGATTTCCTCCACTTCGCATTGCGGATTGATTTGGGCAATGCGTTCGCGCAACGCCGTTACCTTCGCCTTGCCGAAATCGTCGGTCAGCGCATGAAGCTGGCGGTTGACATTGGACTCGGCGACGTTGTCCAAATCAATCAAGGTCAAACGACCGATGCCCGTCCGCGCCAAAGCCTCCACCGCCCAAGAGCCTACCCCGCCCACGCCGACCACGCAGACGTGCGCGCGCGAAAACCGCGCCAGTGCTTCATCTCCGTAGAGTCTGGCAATACCGCCGAAACGGCGCGAAGGAAGAAAAACAGTGTCGTTCATACCCAACCTTGTGATATGTCAATAAATGAATGAAAATCAAAGCAAAACGCTGCGGAAGATTCCGGCGCATATTATACTGGAAAGCAGACGGACTGTTTCAGCAGCCCGAATGAGTCTATAATCTTTTCATGTCGGACCCTTCCCACCCGCATCCAACAAAGTGCCGCTTGCGGCGCAAAAAGGAGATTGAACTATGTACAAACATCTGGTTGTAGCCGTTGACGGCAGCGAAACTTCCCTCAACGCCCTGAAACACGCCGCCGAGTTGGCAAGCGTCAACAACGCCCGCCTGACTTTGGTACACGTCGCCAATCCCGCCGAATACATGGCGCTCGCCCCCGAATTCCTGCAACACGAAAGCTACGAAGCCGCCGCCGTCGCCCAAGGCAACGAAGTTTTGGACTTCGCCGAAAAAAGCGCCCGTGAAAACGGCGTGGAAAACATTGTCAAACACCTTCTGATCGCCAACAAAGGCGCGCGCGAAATGGCGCAGGATTTGGTCGATTACGCCGATGAAAACGGCGCCGACCTGCTGGTACTCGGCACACACGGCCGCACCGGTCTGATGCACCTCTTAATGGGCAGCTTCGCCGAAACCGTGATGCGCCAAAGCCACCTGCCGCTTCTGATTATCCGCAGCAAAGCAGAAGAGGCGTAAGGGTCTGCCCTATTGAAAAGGTCGTCTGAAATCTCAAACTAAGGTTTTCAGACGACCTTTTTTCATCTTATTTCAAATAGGTTTTACGAATTATTGATTATAAATCATGAAATTCTTCGCAATGTCATTCGCCTACACTAACAAATAACTCCCTCCCAAAACCAAACCCATAACAAAAAGGTCGTCTGAAAACTAAAATCCGGTTTCAGACGACCTTTGTTTTGATTCGGCTTACTTAGGTGCAGCCAAGATGCCTGTCAGGTTCAATAGGAACAAAACCGTAAATCCGGTCAGGTAAATCAAGCCGAGGATGGCGAGGAAGTTCATACCTGCCGTCAGCTTGTGGCGTTTGTCGCCTTTGACGAGGCGGTAGTTCAGCCAAGCGAACACGGGAGCGGCAACGAAGGCGGTAATCATGGCGAATTTGAGCAGCTCTGCCATCGCGCTGTTGAACCAGAAAATCACTGCCAAGCCCGTACCTGCGACCCAAACGTTCCAGGCAAAGAGTTCGATGTTGCCCGTTTTGTCTTTGCCGCGCAGCAGGCGCACCGGCTCGGCAATCGCGCGTGCGTAGCCGTCCACTACGGTAATCGTCGTGCCGTACATACAGGCGAAAGCGATGAATGCGACCATCGGACGCGACCAGTCACCGATGGTAACGGCGTACATATTGATCAGTTGACCGACGTATTTGCCGCCCGCCATCTGCACTGCCTCGCCGTTGCCGTACTGCACATACGCGCCCAAGGCGAGGAAGACGACTGCCAACACTGCGCTGGTGATATAGCCGACGTTGAAGTCGAAAATACCGTCGCGGTAGCTGGAAGGATTGATGCGTTGTTTTTCCGTTACCCACAGCGAGTTGATGGCGGAAATTTCAATCGGTGCAGGCATCCAGCCCATCAGCGCGATTAAGAAGCCCAAGCCTGCCAGTGTCCATGGGGTAGGCTCGATAAAGTCGGGCTTCATCTGCATGCCGCGCGACATGGCGATGGCGGCTGCGGCGACCGTGGCAATCGTCAGGCTGACGATGATGATTTTGGAAACATTGTCCAAAGCTTTGTAGCGTCCGCTCGCCAAGATAATCAGGCAGGAAGCCATAATCAGCGCGGAGATTGCGCCGATATTTAATGTCAACGAGGGAATCGCCATTTTGACGATGGCGGCGGTCACGATGGCGACCGCGCCCGCGTTAATCGTTGCCGATACGACGCATAAAATCAGGAATACCCACAAGTAAACGCGGCTTTTTTCCGCATAACCTTCAATCAGGCTTTTGCCCATATCCAGCGTGTAATGCGCGCTGAAGCGGAAAAACGGGTATTTGAAGAGGTTTGTCAAAATAATAATCAACGCAAGCTGCCAGCCGTAAAGCGCGCCCGCCTGCGTGGAAGCAATCAGGTGCGAACCGCCGACCGCTGCCGAAGCCATCATGATTCCGGGTCCCAGCGCGTTGATTTTGCTTTTCCAAGTCGAAGCGTGTGTGTGTTGTTCAGACATCATTCTCTCCGTCTTTTTTCAGACGACCTTCACAAAAAAAAGGCGTATTTTAACGTAAATCAAGAGATTATCTAACAGACATTTCGGATATTTCATGCCGGAACATGTTAAAAATAAGCTGTACAGAATCGAAAATCCCCAATCATCAGCATTTTGTGGCTGGAAACCCTTTTCGGGCGAGCTTGTATCGCTTTTGATATTAAATCCGGACTGAGACCGAAAAACAACACTATGATCTTTATATGATTCAAAGCTGCGTATTGGGAAAAAGCTTTCCAGTTTGTTCAACAGCTTTTTTCAATAAGCTAAATATCTGAATATTATAGATAAAAAATAAATTTAATAATTTCATTAAGATAAATTTTCAACTTATTGGATTTTTTTCAACCAGAATAACCCTTCCCGAAAATTTCTTAGTACAGCTTTGCATATCGGCATATTGTATATTTTTTGCGAACAGATAAAATATCCCCTGCTTTCAAAGCAAAGATGGCGCCGGGTAGTCCACGCCACACATCAATCTTTTTTATGGAGTAATACCAGATGAAATTCTTATCTGCCGCTATTGTAGCCGTACTGACCGCCGGTGTTTCCATGACTGCCGCTGCCGCTCCTGCAGGCTACGTTCCTTACAAATGCGACAACGGTAAAAAACTGAATGTCGTTTACGAATTTGACCGCAGTGGCAAAGCAGTAGGCGCATCCGCAAATGCAGCCGGCAAACAAATCAGCCTGCGCACCGACAAACGCCGTTCTGACAGCACCGGTACAACCTTCACCAACAAACGCGGTTTTTCTATGTCTGCCGGTTACATCGACCGCAACACCCACACCACTTCTGAAGTTGTGGGCGTAACCGACTCACGCAACCGCTTCATCGTGAAAAACTGCGAACCTGTTAACATCGACCGTTAATAACGGAACGATTTAAAACTTAAAACAGGTCGTCTGAAATCTAAAAAAGGTTTCAGACGACCTTTATTTTTATCTATCCTTTTAAAATCTCTCAATCCGATTTCAGCCACTTATCCGGTCGTGTAAAATAAACAAATCTCGGATGGATTCAGCACAGTCAGCATATCGTCGAGCTAAACCTTTTTGAGTTTTAAATTTTAATGAGGAAGCGCATTATTATCCTGCGACGGTAAAACTAAGATCAGCATGGCGCTCTTCATCGCTCAGCAGAGTATCAAAATAAAAAATTTCCTGAACGACAACCATACATAGCCGAAACCATACACCTTGGCTATACTCCTTCAGACGACCTTTCAATACCCGCATCATGGAACAACCTGATTTCTTTCCCATCCCCAGCCCCTGCATCGGCGTATGCAAAGCCAACGAAAAAGGCTATTGCAAAGGCTGCCTGCGTAGCCGCGAAGAAAGGCATTTTTGGCAGCAAATGACGGACGACCAAAAGCACCAAGTCATGCGCCTGCTGCATATGCGCAAAACCAAAATCCGCAACAAAAAACTTGATTTGCTGAGACAACAGGACGAATGGGAAGAAATACAGCAGGACAATTTGTTTGACGACAACTTTGTTCCGGAAACTTAAGACGACAACTTTGTTCCGGAAACTTAAAACGATAAAGAGGTTCTCCCTGTCCTTCACAATAAAAGGTCGTCTGAAAACAGGCAGCAGATTTTGGTTTGCTTTTAGGTTTTCAGACGACCTTTCCCGCTTTAAAATACACGGCTCGAACATACCCATTACATTTCCCAATATCCACACACCATGCCCGTCAAAATCCAAACCCGCCGCGTCAACCAAAACGTCCTCGATGACTTGCTCACCGCCGGCGCCGACCCTTTAATCGCCCGCCTGTGCGCCTCGCGCGACGTGCAGAGTCCCGCCGAATTGGACGACAAACTCGCCGGCCTTCTGCCTTATCAATCGTTGACGAATTGCGAAGCCGCCGCCCGCCGTTTGGCGGATGCCATCGAGCACAAGGAAAAAATCCTGATTGTCGCCGACTACGATGCCGACGGCGCGACCGCGTGTTCCGTCGGCATGAGCGGCTTGGCGGCGATGGGCGCGGCGGTGGATTTCCTCGTACCCAACCGTTTCGAACACGGCTACGGCCTGACGCCCGAACTCGCCGAAATCGCCGCCGCGCAAGGCGTGGATTTGCTGATTACGGTCGATAACGGCATCGCCAGCATCGCAGGCGTGGCGCGGGCGCAGGAATTGGGTTTGGACGTGATCGTAACCGACCACCACCTGCCCGCCGAAACCATACCCGACTGCATCATCGTCAATCCGAACCAAAAAGGCTGCGGCTTTCCAAGTAAAAGTCTGGCGGGCGTGGGCGTGATTTTTTATGTGTTGATGGCGTTGCGTGCCGAATTGCGCCGCCGCGGTTATTTTTCAGACGAGCTGAAGGAACCGAATCTAGGCGAACTTTTGGATTTGGTCGCACTCGGCACCGTTGCCGATGTCGTCCCCCTCGACCACAACAACCGTATCCTCGTGTCGCAAGGTTTGAAACGGATGCGTTCCGGCAAAATGCGCCCCGGCATCCGCGCCTTATTTGAAGTGGCGCGGCGCGACTGGCGCAAAGCACAGCCATTCGACATGGGATTCGCACTGGGTCCGCGCATCAACGCCGCCGGACGGCTGGACGATATGTCGGTCGGCATCGCCTGCCTGTTGGCGCGCGACGACGCGGAAGCACAGGCATTGGCGGCGCAGTTGAACGACCTCAATATCGAACGCCGCGAAATCGAGCAATCTATGCTGCAAGACGCGCTGAACGCCTTTCCCGAAACCCTGCCTTCAGGTCAGACGACCCTGGTCGCCTACCGCGACGACTTTCATCAAGGCGTGGTCGGCATCGTCGCCAGCCGCCTCAAAGACCGCTTTTACCGCCCGACCATCGTATTCGCTCCGGCGGACAACGGCGAAGTGCGCGGCTCGGGGCGCTCCATCCCCAACCTGCACCTGCGCGACGCTTTGGACTTGGTGTCCAAACGCCACCCCGATTTGATTTTGAAATTCGGCGGACACGCAATGGCGGCGGGCTTGAGCATACTCGAACACAACATTCCCGCGTTTCAGACCGCCTTTGAAGAAGCCGTGCGAGAAATGGTGTGCGAAGACGATTTGTCGCAAACCTTCATCACCGACGGCAGCCTGAAAGCCTGCGACATCACGTTGGAACAGGCGCAAAACCTCGCCCGCCATGTTTGGGGGCAAGGCTTCGCGCCGCCGAGCTTTACCGACGAGTTTCACGTCATCCGCCAGCAGTCTTTGGGCGCGGAGGGCAAACACAAAAAAGTCTGGCTGCAAAAAGACGGCTACGAATTTGAAGCCATGTTTTGGCGTTGTACCGTTGATATTCCCGAATACATCCGCACGGTTTACCGCCCTGTGGCAAACGAGTGGCGCAATCAGATGGAATTGCAGCTTTACATCGATTACTGGGAAGCGGCTTAAGGCTTGCGAAAGATAAAAGGTCGTCTGAAACCGAAGATCAGGTTTCAGACGACCTTTATGCTTCTGAGGCTTAATTCAACCTATTTTTTCAAAATATATTTGCGTACAGCAGCATTATGTTCTTCTAAATTATGGCTGAACTGGCTCAAGCCGGTGCCGTCCATTTTGGAAACGAAATAGAGGTATTTTTCATTCGACGGATGGGCGGCGGCCTCAAGGGCGGCTTTGCTCGGCAGGGCGATGGGCGTCGGGGTTAAGCCGCTGCGGGTGTAGGTGTTATACGGCGTATCGCGCTGGAGGTCGGCTTTGCGGATTTTGCCTTTATACGCGCTGCCCATACCGTAAATCACGGTCGGGTCGGTTTGCAGGCGCATGCCGATGTTGAGGCGGTTGACGAATACGGAAGCAACATGGGCGCGGTCGTCTTCGTGGGCGGTTTCTTTTTCAATCAGGCTCGCCATAATCAGCATTTCATACGGATTTTTGTAAGGCAATCCGCTTTCTCGGTCTTCCCAAGCACCGTTCAGACGACGTTGCATGGTTTGATAAGCGGTTTGGTAGATTTGCAAATCGCTGCTGCCTGCGTCGATTTCGTAGCTATCGGGAAAGAACTGGCCTTCAGGATTGCTGCTGAGCGCGTCGGGGGCAATTGCCTGCATGAGTTCGGCATCGCTCCAGCCGCGTGTTTTGTGTTCGATGTCGGGCGTGTTGTCGATGATTTTACGCATCGTGGCAAAACGCGAACCTTCGACGATTTGAACCGTAACGGCATCGGGTCTGCCGCTGCGGATTTTCTGCAAAACGCCCCATGCGGAAATATTGGAAGGGAGACGGTACGAGCCTGCTTTGAGTTTATTGTGTGCGCCTGTTATATAAGCGGCTGCGACCAAGACGTGGCGGTTGTATACGATACCATCCTGGGCAAGGTTGCGGCTGACGGAAGAGATGCCTTGGTTTTTGGCGATTTTGATGCGATATGCTTTGCCGTTGTCTTTGGGAACGAATAGCAAGGCGGCGAACACGGCGGCAACGGCAACAAAAAATACCGCAAACCATTTCAACATTTTTTTCAGCATGGTAGGATTTTTGATTTGTGAACGTCGGGCGACAGTATAACTGAAATGCGCGCCCTCTTCCTCGCACACCCGCCCGACGTATGCTTTTTCCGCCTCAGTGGTCGTCTGAAATAAAGGGTCGTCTGAATATGAATCTTCCATCCGAATGCAAAGACATGGACTGGCAGCAAGGCTGGTTTCAGCCTGCGCGCCGCGCGTTTTCGCCGAACTTCGAGCCGCGTGTAGAATCAGAAGCCGTATCGCTGGTGGTTTTACACAATATTTCGCTGCCGCCTTTCGAATATGGAACGGGCGCGGTTGAGAAGCTGTTTACCAACCGCATCGACCCCGACGAACACCCGTTTTTCAGCGTCATCCACACCTTGCGCGTTTCCAGCCATTTTCTGATTACCCGCGAGGGCGAGGCGGTGCAGTTTGTTTCTTGCGACGATATGGCGTACCACGCAGGCGTATCGTCGTTTCGCGGACGCGAAAAGTGCAATGCGTTTTCGGTCGGTATCGAATTGGAAGGCTGCGATTTCGAGCCGTTTACTGAAGCACAATATCAAACGCTGGAAACTCTGTTGAAAGCGTTGGTTGGGCATTATTCCATCACCGCCGTTACCGGCCATCAAAACATCGCGCCCGACCGCAAAACCGACCCCGGCCACTTTTTCGACTGGCAAAGATTGCAGGTGGCAGGTTTTCCGGTTGTCCGTTAATCGCTCAAAAATGCCATATAGCATTTTTCAGACGGCCCTGCCCCATTTTGAGCTATCATTCGCGGCATTTGCTGTCAGAAAAGTTTATTTTCGTTATAATCGAGCATCCATACGGGACAATCCGTGTCCGACTCCGACGAACTTACTTGCGGCAATACGATTCCGCATACCGCCCAAAGGCAAACCCGCCTAAAGGCAACGAAGACGGAATGCCGCTCTTACAAAAAAGTGATTACCCATGATTTTCATCGTCTTAGGCTTGGCAGTCATTCTTGCCGTCATCGCCTACAATATGTACCAAGAAAACCAATACCGCAAACAGGTGCGCGAACAGTTCGGCCACTCCGACAAAGACGCGCTCCTGAACAGTAAAACCAGCCATGTGCGCGACGGCAAAGAATCCGGCGGCAAAGGTCTGTTCGTCAAAAAAGCGAACAAAGCCCAAGAAGCCGCGCTGCGCAATCTGCAAGAACAAGACGAAATCTTCGCCGCCAAAGCCAAACTCGCCAAACCTTCCGCCATCAAAACCGATGTCGAGTTGGCGATTGAAGACGACTTTACCGACGAGCCGGTACAGCATACCGTCATCGGGCTGAACAACGAAATCACCACCCAAGCCGCCAGCGACGAGCCGGTCAACCTGCCGTCCGCCGCCAACCAACCTTTGGTCAGCTTGGACGAATTGTCTCAAGTCGAATTGCCGTGGTTTGACCCGCGCTTCGACTACCTCGCCTACATCGCCCTCTCCGAAGCGCAAGAGCTGCACGCCCTGCCCCGCCTGTCCAACCGCCACCGCTTCCAAATCATCGGCTGCACCATGGACGACCGCTTCCAAGTTGCCGAACCGATTCCGAGCGTGTATTACCAAGGTTTCGTTGTCGGTCTGCAAGCAGTCAGCCGCAACGGTTTGGCAACCCAAGAAGAATTGCAACAATTCAACCAACAGGTTGACACCTTCGCCCAACTAATGGGCGGCAAAGTCCTCCACACCGATTTGGCGGCATTTACCGAAGTCGCGCAGGCATTGGACACCTTCTGCGCCCGCGTCGATCAAACCATCGCCATCCACTTGGTTTCACACAGCAACATCAGCGGCGTCGAATTGCGCGCTTCTGTTGAAAACCTCGGCTTCGTGTTGGGCGAAGACGGCGCATTCCACTACACCGGACAAACCGGCAGCCCGATGTTTGCCATCCACAGCCTCACAGGCGACGCGTTTACCAACGCCCTTTTGGACAACCAGTCCTACAAAGGCTTCAGCATGCTGCTCGACATCCCGCATGCACCTGCTGGCGAAAAAACCTTCGACCTCTTCATGGACTTGGCGGTACGCCTCTCCGGTCAGTTGGGCTTGGATTTGGTCAACGACAAAATGGAAGAAGTTTCAACCCAATGGCTCAAAGACATTCGCAATTACGTCTTGGCGCGTCAGGAAGAAATGCTCAAAGTCGGCATCAAACCCGGCAGTAAACAAGCCCTGCGCCTGTTCTCCTAAAATCGAATGTAATCAAAGCGGATATGTCGTTACGGCATATCCGCTTTTTTTCGGGTAAAATTCAACTGTTTTCAACCTATCCTTTTTCAGACGACCTTTGACCGTCCCATCCCGTATCAGACAAAGGTCGTCTGAAACCTTCTCTCATGAATCCAAACTCAAAACATAACACTAACCTTACCAATCTTCTTAAACCGTCTGATAGTGATATAAAACAATTTGCCACACAACACATCCGCCACCTTACCGACCTCCTCAACCGCTACGCCTACGAATACTACACCCTCGACGCGCCCAGCGTACCCGATGCCGAATACGACAAACTATTCCGCGAACTCGAAGCGTTGGAACGAAACCATCCCGAGCTCAAGCTGCCCGACAGCCCGACACAGCGCGTCGGCGGCGAGCCTTTGGCGGGATTTGCCGAAGTGCGCCACGAAGTGCCGATGCTGTCGCTGACCAACGCCTTCTCCCCGCAAGATGAAAACGGCGTGTTCGATCATGCCGAAATGTACGCTTTCGACCAACGCGTGCGCGACGGCTTGGACGGCGGCAATCCCGAATACGTTATCGAACCCAAATTCGACGGCCTCGCCATCAGCCTGCTCTACCGCGACGGCGTATTGGTGCAGGCGGCGACGCGCGGCGACGGTACGACCGGCGAAGACGTTACCCAAAACGTCAAAACCGTCGCCAACATCCCCCTGCGGCTGCACGGCGAAAATCCGCCCGAACTCATCGAAGTGCGCGGCGAAGTGCTGATGCTCAAAGCCGATTTCGCCGCCCTCAATAAAAGACAAGCCGAAAACGGGCAAAAACCCTTTGCCAATCCGCGCAACGCCGCCGCCGGCAGCCTGCGCCAACTCGATTCGCGCATCACCGCGCAACGCAAACTGCACTTTTTCCCCTACTCCGTCGCCCGTCAGCAAGGCGGTTTCGTCGCGGAAGAACACATCCAAGAACTCGCCTATTTCCAAGAGCTCGGCTTCAGCCTGCCCTACGGCAATTTCGGCTGTTTCAAAAATATCGACGAAGTATTGGCGTTTTACGAACAAATGCAGCAAAAACGCCCCGAACTGCCCTACGAAATCGACGGCATGGTGGTTAAAGTCAACAGTTTGGCGCAACAGCGCGAACTCGGCTTCATCTCCCGCGCGCCGCGCTGGGCGATTGCCCACAAATTCCCCGCTGAAGAGGCCTTGACTGTCGTCGAAGCGATTGACGTGCAAATCGGGCGCACCGGCGCGGTTACCCCCGTCGCCCGCCTGCAACCCGTATTCGTCGGCGGCGTAACCGTCACCAACGCCACCCTGCACAATCAGGACGAAGTATCGCGTAAAGACGTTCGCGTCGGCGACACCGTCGTCGTGCGCCGCGCCGGAGACGTGATTCCCGAAGTCGTGCGCGTGATTTTCGAACGCCGCCCGATGCAGGAAAACGCCGTTGCCGTTTCAGACGACCTCAAGCAGCAACAAGACGACTTGTTTGCCGAAACACCGTCCGCAAACCAAACCCAATCCGTTCCGCTCCACAAGCCCTACCGCCTGCCGACCCACTGTCCCATCTGCCGCAGCGAAATCGAACGCGAAGAAGGTGAAGCCGTCGCCCGATGCAGCGGCGGTATGCTTTGTCAGGCACAACGCGCACAAGGCTTAATCCATTTCGCCTCGCGCAAGGCTATGGACATCGACGGACTCGGTCAAAAACAAATCGAGCAGCTTGTCGCCCAAGACCTCGTCCGCCACTTCGCCGACCTCTACCGCCTCGACATTCCGACCTTGCAAAAGATGAAGGAAACGGCGGATAAAGGGTCGTCTGAAAACGAAAACGGCGACGCAGGGACGGTTTCAGACGACCTACCTGAATCCAACACCCCAAACAGCAAAAAACAACCGACCAAGTGGGCGGAAAACATCCTCGCAGGCATAGAAGCCAGCAAAACGCCCGAACTCGCCCGCTTCCTGTTCGCGCTCGGCATCCGCCACGTCGGCGAACGCACCGCAAAAACACTGGCGCAAGCATCCGGTTCGCTGGAACACGTCCGCCGCGCGCCCGAACCCATCCTTGCCTGCCTGCCCGACATCGGCACCGTCGTCGCCCGCTCCATCGCCCACTTCTTCGCCCAAGATGCGCAGCAGGCGATGATAGACGAGCTGCTCGCCGCAGGCGTTACCCCGCAAACCCAGGCCGTCACCATCCCGCCCGCCCGCCACGCCGAGCCGCAGCGTTGGATTACCCGCCTGCCCGGTTTCAAAATCAGCGAAAACAAAGCCCAAGCCTTATGGGAACTCGCCGGCAAAAGTATAGAAGGCCTGCAAACCGACAAAGCCCTCCCCGCCGACTGGCAAGCATGGCGCAGCGAGACACAAAACGCCGCCCTGCTCGAAAACCTGAAAACTTTCTTCGCCCAAACGTCGTCTGGAAATCAAGAAGCAACGGTTTCAGACGACGTCAACGAAGCCGTAGCAGGCAAAACCTTCGTGTTAACCGGCACCCTGCCCACACTCAAACGCGACCAAGCCCAAGCCTTAATCGAAGCCGCAGGCGGCAAAGTTTCCGGCAGCGTGTCCAAAAAAACCGACTACGTCGTCGCCGGAGAAGCCGCCGGCAGCAAGCTGGAAAAAGCCAATGCCTTGGGTGTGGCGGTATTGAGCGAGGAAGAACTTTTGGCGATGCTGGGCTGAATACCCGCCAAACATACCGCAGATTAAACTAGGAAATTCCCGCATCGCAATTCCCCCATATGCGGAAACAACGGCATAGAATTGCTGATTCGGATTTATAAAATAAGGTCGTCTGAAAATTTTCAGACGACCTTTATAGATGTAAATAAAAGGAAAAACCATGGACAAAGGGAATAAACCCAACCGCTTATTATGGGTATTAGGCGGAATCGCTGTTGCAGCATTTATTTTTGTTTTAGAACGATATATCAACAATTTTAAAACATTCCCCATTGCTAACGATTCCGCCACATGGGGAACATTCGGCGACTATCTGGGCGGTACGCTGAACCCCATCATCAGCTTTCTAGCCCTTATCGGCTTGCTCTATACCATTCATCAACAAGCGCAGGAAATGCAAGCAACGCGCGAAGAGTTGAAACAGGCGGCGGAACAGCAACGCCGCCAATCAGAGATTTTTAATCTGCAACAATTTGAATCGACATTTTTTTCTTTGCTGGAGCAGCATAATAAAATAATTGAAACCCTTGTCAAAAATGTTGATGAAATAAACAAATACAATCAAACACATGATAGTAAAGATTCATTCATTAATGAAATATATGAGAAGTATTCAGAAATCTACCAATCAAACGTTTGCGACAACCAAATAAAAATTAATCTTTACATCGCAAATAATATACAACAAAATCTTGAATTGAAAAGGTACTTCATTGTACTATTTCAGATACTTAAATTAATCTCACTAAATTTATCCAAAGACACATATGGAAATACAAATAATAAAATCAGTATAGAAGATTATGTTGCTGATGACGAAAAATCCAGAGAGAAAATTAGTAATTTATATATTAATCCACAAGAAAAAATATATAGCAATATACTTCGCTCCTTTATCCCCAATGAAATCCTTAAATTAATTGCTTTAAACTGCCTATCTTTAAATTCAAAAACATTCAATAATTTTCAAGGGTTACTCAATAGATATAATTTTTTAGAACACCTGCAATTAGGTATGCAATTAGGTATGAAAGATACTGTCCTTCCAGTTAAACATCATGATGATTTTATATGGCTCTATCTTACAACAACAATGGGTATTGATAATATAAAACCTTCATTTGGAAACAATAAGCTACCTACTAAAATGGTAGAATTATTCAATGAATCAAAAAGCAGATTTATATCAATACTAAATCAGCAAAAAAATGAATTACAAAGAAAAAAAGAAACACTTAAAAGACAGTTAGTTTTTGCAAACTATGAGAAACGTGAGAAAGATATTCAGGACGTAGAGAATGAACTAGAAAAAACAAGAAAAATTATTGAATTTTTACAAAATACGGAAGAAAACACCGGCTTATTTTTACATGAGGAATAAGTCAAAAGGTCGTCTGAAAATTTTCAGACGACCTTTATTCTATTATCCATACCAAACAAACCATGTCGCCCAATGCAATGATGAACTGATACCAACTACACTACTCTTATCAATATCCCTTTCTTTGCCCACAACGGTCAATATCATGCTGACTGATACCCGCAGTGTCTGGCTGGATGCGCCGCTCGAACCGATATTCCGCTACTGCACTTCCCGACACGGGTTTACCCGTCAGTTTCCGTTTGACGTGCAATGGCTGTCGGAAAAGGAATACTGGGCGTGGGGAGATATTTTGGATTTCAGATACAGAGTTTGCGGGATTTGGTTGCGGCATCGTGCCGAAATCATTTCGCTTGAGCCGCACCAATCGTTTACCGACCTGATGTTGAACGGGATTTACCGCTCCTTCCGCCATACGCATGAATTCAAATCTTACGGTGGGCGTACCTGCGTGACGGATAAGGTGGAATTTACTTTCGGGCTGGGAAAAACGATTGATCGACTAATCGGATTGCCAACCTTGCGTTGGACATTTGAAAAACGCCACCGTTTATTGAAAGAATGGGCTGATTATGCTGAAGATGCTACAAGTTAAAGGCATGGAAAAATCGTCTGAAATTTTTTCAGACGACTTTGAGTTTTGGAGTTTTGTTTAAAAATAGTCTCGGTATCAATCAGATGGCGTGCGAACAGCCGGAAACCATTTTTTTGAGGGTTTGCGAGTCGAGGATTTTGATGTGTTTGTGTTCGACCGAAATCAAACCTTCATGATGGAACTTGGACAGCGTGCGGCTGACGGTTTCGAGCTTCAGCCCTAAATAGCTGCCGATTTCTTCGCGCGACATCCGCAGGATGAAATCGTTGGCGGCAAATCCGCGCGAATAAAGGCGTTGGGACAGGTTAAGCAAAAACGCTGCCAGACGTTCTTCGGCGCGCATATTGCCCAAAAGCAGCATCACGCCTTGGTCGCGCACGATTTCGCGGCTCATCAACCGGAAAAAATGGCTTCTCAAGCTGGGGATGTTGTGCCCCAGCTCTTCGATATGGGTGAAGGGCAGCTCACACACTTCGCTGTCTTCCAAAGCCACCGCGTCGCAGCTGTGGATATGGGAACAAATGCCGTCCATACCGATGAGTTCGCCGGACATAAAAAAGCCGGTAACCTGATCGCGACCGTCCTGACTGGCAACCGTGGTTTTGAAAAAACCGGCACGGATGGCAAACAGTGACGCGAAAGGCTCACCGGTGCGGAACAGATATTCCCCTTTCTTCAAGCGGCGGCTCTGTCGGATGACCGCGTCCAATTGGGCAAACTCATTGGGCAAAAGCCCGACAGGCAGGCAGAGTTCACGCAGCGAACAGGAAGAACACAGGGTTTTCATCTGATGCAAGGCATTGTGTGTGGTCATAAAATACCCTTAAATTAAGGTTTTTATCCTGTCATGATTACGTAAGTTATTGACACATATCAAGACAGGTTTATCATACTGTGGCATTCTACCAAACTATCCGAAAATTGCCTAACATCATTACTCTAAACACGCACATGCCATGAAAGTAATACCAATACAAAATAATCACAATAGAAACAATGACAAGCCTGAGTTTGACCGCGAACTCATCGCCAGTCTTCCGTCCAGTGGTCCGCGCTACACTTCCTACCCCACAGCCGACCGTTTTCATGACGGATTTCGTGAAGCCGAATATATCAATGCCTTGAATCAGCGCAGTATGGGGGCTTTGAACAAGCCTCTTTCGCTTTATATCCATATCCCCTTTTGCAATACCATCTGCTACTACTGCGGCTGCAATAAAATCATCACCAAAGACAAAAGCCGCGCCGATGCCTACATCGAATATCTTGAGAAAGAAATGGAATTGCTCGCCCCGCATCTGGGCGGACGGCATCAGCTCGCGCAACTGCACTTCGGCGGCGGTACGCCGACCTTTTTGAGCGACGACCAAATCGAACGAGTATTCCGCATGATACGCAAACATTTCCAACTGATCCCCAGCGGCGAATACTCCATTGAAATCGACCCGCGCAAAGTCAGTCGCGAAACTGTTCTCATGCTCGGCAAGCTCGGCTTCAACCGCATGAGTGTCGGTATTCAGGACTTTGATCCCAAAGTGCAGGAAGCGGTCAACCGCATCCAAAGCTACGATGAAACCAAAGAAGTCATCGATGCTGCACGCGAAGCGGGATTCAAATCCGTCAGCGTCGATTTGATTTACGGTCTGCCGCACCAAACTGCCGAAAGCATCAAAACCACCATTGATACTGTATTGTCGCTCGATCCTGACCGCCTTGCCCTTTATCACTACGCCCACCTGCCGCATATCTTCAAGCCGCAACGCCGCATCGATACTGAAGCCGTTCCCGGCAGCGAAGAAAAACTCGATATGCTGCAATATTGCGTCCAAACCCTGACCGAACGCGGCTATGTCTTCATCGGCATGGACCATTTCGCCAAACCCGATGACGAACTCTCCATCGCCCTCAAAGAAGGCTTCCTCCAGCGCAACTTTCAAGGCTACTCGACCTACGCGGACTGCGATTTGGTCGCCATCGGCGTATCTTCCATCGGCAAAATCGGCAGCACCTACTCCCAAAACGAACGCGACATCGACGCCTACTATGCCGCGCTCGATGCAGGACACCTGCCCATCATGCGCGGCTACCAACTCAATCAGGACGACCTTTTGCGCCGCAATATCATCCAAGATTTGATGTGTCGCTTCGCCTTGGATTACCAAATCTACGAAAGCGTGTTCGGCATTCCGTTCGACCGTTATTTCAAAGACGAAATTGCCGACTTGGAACAACTCGCCTCCCTCGGACTCGTCCGTCTGAAACCGCACGGGCTGACCGTTACCCCTAAAGGCCGCTTCCTGATACGCAACATCGCCATGGTGTTCGACTACCATCTGCGCCACAGGGAAACCAAAGCCCAATATTCGCAAACGGTGTAAATAGGAATAGCAAAGGTCGTCTGAAAACCGTTTTCAGACGACCTTTGCCCTTTGTTTCACTTTGTTTCACTTTGTTTCACTTTGTTTCACTTTGTTTCACTTTGTTAAGGAAGGCTAATGAACGAACAAACCAAACAGGCGACTCAGACCATAGGTCGTCTGAAACGTAAAGCCAGCGATGAAGAACGGCTGCAAGGCTGGCGCGAAACCTGCGCCGAACAAGGGTTAAGCGGCGAATTTATCCTGACCGCGAAGCTCAACGGCGCGGCTTATACCGAGGAAGAAGCCCGCATGGTGGCGGAGCTTTTCGGCAAATAAGCTGACAATTTATTATTTTAAAATTACAAATCATATCAAAACTTGACAAAGTTACCGATTTTGATTATAGTCGTATCTGAGTTAACATTGCCGATTTGACACAGCTTGCGGGCATTAACAGCTAAAGCGTATTTTCATTTTCTGCTGTTTTTATTCCTTTCTTTATATCCAAGCCCGTTGTGTACAGCATCGGGCTTCTTTTTTTCCGGAAGTATCAGGAAGTATTTATGATTATTTTGGACAACGTTTCCAAACATTACCAAACACGCGACAAAACCCGTTTTGCCGCCGTCGAGCCGACCAGCCTCGAAATCCAAGACGGCGAAATCTTCGGTCTGATGGGCTATTCAGGCGCGGGCAAATCCACCCTGTTGCGCCTGATTAACCTGTTGGAACGTCCCGACAGCGGCAAGGTCAATGTGTGCGGACAAGAGCTGACCGCGCTCGATGCCGCCGCATTGCGTCAGGCGCGGCAGAATATCGGCATGGTGTTTCAGCAGTTTAATCTTTTGAGCAACCGCACCGTTGCCGACAATGTTGCCTTTCCTTTGGAAATCGCCGGATGGTCGTCTGAAAAAATTAAAGAACGCGTCAAAGAATGCCTTGAAATCGTCGGCCTGACCGAACGCGCCGACCACTACCCCGCCCAACTTTCCGGCGGTCAGAAACAGCGCGTCGGCATCGCCCGCGCGCTCGCGCCCAAACCCCAAGTCATCCTCGCCGACGAACCCACTTCCGCCCTCGACCCCGCCACCACGCGCAGCGTCTTGGAATGTTTGGAAGACATCAACAAACGCTTCAACGTTACCATCGTCATCGTGACCCACGAAATGAGCGTCATCCGCCGCCTGTGTGACCGCGCCGCACTCTTGGATAAAGGCAAAGTGGTGGAAATCGTCGAAGTACGCGGCAACCAAATCCACGCCCAATCCGAAATCGGGCGCGAACTGATTCGGGAGGATTGATATGGCAGACTTAACATTCGAACAAGCCGTTTCCACCATCGTCGGCATGAAAGACGAAATCGTCCGCGCCTTGGGCGAAACCTTCGTCATGGTCGGACTGTCCACCACGATTGCCGTCATCTTCGGCACGCTCTTGGGCGTCTTGCTTTTCGTGACTTCCAACCGCCAGCTTCATTACAACAAACCGGTGAATTTCCTGCTCGACAACTTAGTCAACCTGATGCGCGCCTTCCCCTTCGTCATCCTGATGATTGCCATGATACCTGCGACCCGCGCCATCGTCGGCAGCACCATCGGCCCGATTGCCGCTTCGCTGGTATTGAGCGTGTCCGGCCTGTTTTACTTCGCCCGACTGGTGGAACAAAACCTGCGCGAAGTCCCTAAAGGCGTGATTGAAGCCGCCACCGCCATGGGCGCATCGCCACTTGCCATCATCCGCAAAGTCCTTTTGAACGAAGCGCGCGCGGGCATGGTTTCCAGCATCACCGTGCTTGCCATCGGCCTGCTCTCATACAGCGCGGCGGCAGGCATGATAGGCGGCGGCGGCTTGGGCGACCTCGCCATCCGCTACGGCTACTACCGCTACCAAACCGAAGTCATCATCTTCATCGTCGCCATCCTCGTGCTGCTCGTTATCCTGATTCAAAGCATCGGCAACGCGTTGGCGCGAAAATTGGACAAACGTTAAACCGTCAAAAGGTCGTCTGAAAAGTTTTCAGACAACCTTTTCAGTCATATCCTTTTGAATTTCCAACCAAACCCATTATAATAACGCCTCCTCACGTCGTCGCGGACGACTCCCGACGGCATTTGTTATGGAAGAATTATGAAGCCGTCTATCTTAGAAAAACTACAACAACTCAGCGACCGACTGGAAGAAGTCACCCACCTTCTCGGACAGCCCGAAGCCACGTCCGATATGGACAACTACCGCAAGCTCACGCGCGAACATGCCGAATTGACGCCTGTCGTCGAAGTGTTCCAAAACTATCAACTGGCGCAAAGCGACTTGGCGGATGCCGAAGAAATGCTGTCCGACCCCGAAATGAAAGACTTTGCCGCCGAAGAAATCGAAGCGGCAAAAGCCAAGATCGACACGCTCGATACCGAATTGCAAAAACTGCTGCTACCCAAAGATGCCGACGACGACAAAAACATCTTCATCGAAGTGCGCGCTGGAACGGGCGGCGACGAAGCCGCGCTGTTTGCAGGCGATTTGTTACGTATGTATAGCCGCTACGCTGAGCGCAACCGCTGGCAGGTCGAAATCGTTTCTGCCAATGAAAGTGAACTGGGCGGCTATAAAGAAGTCATCGCACGCATCGTCGGTTTGGGTGCGTACAGTCGTCTGAAATTTGAATCGGGCGGCCACCGCGTGCAGCGCGTCCCCGCCACCGAAAGCCAAGGCCGTATCCACACTTCCGCCTGCACCGTCGCCGTCATGCCTGAAGCGGACGAACTCGAAGACATCGAGTTGAACCCCGCCGACCTGCGCATCGACACCTTCCGCGCATCCGGCGCGGGCGGTCAGCACATCAACAAAACAGACTCCGCCGTCCGCATCACCCACCTGCCCACAGGCATGGTGGTCGAGTGCCAAGACGGCCGCAGCCAACACGCCAACAAAGCACAGGCGATGAAAGTCCTCGCCGCCCGCCTGAACGACGCACAAAAACGCGAAGCCCAAGCCAAAGAAGCCGCCGAACGCAAATCCCTTATCGGCAGCGGCGACCGCAGCGAGCGCATCCGCACCTACAACTACCCCCAAGGCCGCGTTACCGACCACCGCATCAACCTCACCCTGCACAAGCTGGATTTTGTGATGGACGGCGACTTGGAAGAAATCACCAACGCCCTGATTGCCGAGCATCAGGCAGAGCTTTTGGCGGCAATGGGCGATTAATGAGACGGTTGACGCTTGGTGCTAAAGCGTGAAGGCAGGCTTGATGGTGGGTAAACAAACTTTGCCGCAGCGTAAATCAAGCCCCAGCCGTCGCCCGCCGTCCTTTCCTTAACCATAAAAATCCTATGCGGAAATGACGGCGCTCCTAAAAACGCCTTCCCAACGTCCTGAAACACAAGCTCAAATAAACCGATTCCACACAGTCCTCCAACACCCCGCCCTTTTCAGACGACCCATCCCAAGCCATGAACACCCCGCTCACCCGCCGCCGCTTTTTCGCCATCGCCGCTCTGACCGCCGCTGGAGCGACCGCACCCTTCCTCCTGAACCGCAACCGCCCTGCCCCGTTACCAGCCACCGGCGAGCCCGTTATCTGGAAAGGCATTGCGCTAGGTTCCGGCGCCGAGCTCCGCCTCTTCGGCGTTGACCGCAAAGAAGCCGAAATCCTCGTCAACAAAGTTCTCGCCGAAGTCGCCCGCCTCGAAAAAATCTTCAGCCTCTACCGCGAAGACAGCCTGATCAACCGACTGAACAAAGAAGGTCATCTGAACAACCCGCCGCCCGATTTCCTCGCCCTGTTGAGCATCTGCCGCGACCTCCACGCCCTGACATACGGCGCGTTCGACCCCACCGTCCAAGTGCTGTGGAATCTTTACGCAGACCATTTCCGCCGCAACCCGCGTGCCGAAACCCCGCCGTCCGAACCAGACATCCGGCGCACCCTCAAACTCGTCAGCTTCAAACACGTCGTCTTCGACCAAAAAGCCATCCTCTTCGAACAAAAAGGCATGGGCTTATCCCTCAACGGCATCGCCCAAGGCTACATCACCGACAAAATCACCGCCCTGCTGCAACAACACGGCATCCGCCAAGCCCTTGTCGACATGGGCGAAATCCGCGGCTTCGACACCGACAACCAACGCACATGGAACGTCGGCATCCGCAATCCCCAAAACGAAGAAGCCACCCTCCTGACCCTCTCCATGCAAAACCAAGCCTTCGCCACATCAGGCGGCTACGGTACCGTAATGGACGAGGCCGGCAAGTTCACCCACCTCTTCGACCCGCGCACCGGCACTGCCACACCGCGCTACCGCAGCGTCAGCGTCATGGCGCCGACCGCCGCCGTTGCCGATGCCTTCTCCACCGCGTTTTCCATCATGGACGAAGCCGCCATCCGTACCGCCGCCCGCGCCAAACAAGCAAAAGTCTGGCTGGTCATGCCCGACAACCGCATCGAAACCATAGCCTGAACGTCTTATTTGGCAAAAAAGGCAGGTTCTCCCAAATACAACAAAACTTAAAAGTAAAAAGGTCGTCTGAAAACCTCGAATCAAGATTTTCAGACGACCTTTGCCATTTCCGGACAGTTTTTAAATCAAGCCTAGAGAATTGACAAATACGACGACAATCGCCAAAGGTGCAACATAGCGCAACACCATCAGCCAAAGACGGATAATGGTTTGGGGAACGCTACTGCCTGCGCCGGCATTCGCCAATACTGATTCCCTATTCTGAATCCACGCAGTAAACACGGCAACGCTCAATGCGCCAATCGGCATAATGACTGCCGAAATCAGGTAGTCCCACAAATCGAAAACGGTTTTTCCAAAGATTTTAAACTCACCCCAAACACCAAAAGACAAGGCGGAGGGAATACCGACAATAAAAATTGCCGTACCAATCAACCAAGTATGGCGGCTGCGTTTACGCTCATCCTGACGAATCGTAGCGGCAATCACGGTTTCCAACATCGAAAACGCCGAAGTCAGCGTAGCAAACACCACCAGCAGCATAAAGACTGCAAACAAAACTTGTCCCAACGGCATTTTCATGAATACAGCAGGCAAAACAACGAAAATCAAACCCGGCCCCTGGCTCGGTTCAAAACCGAAAGCAAATACCGCCGGGAAAATAACCAGCCCCGCCAGCAGAGAAACCAAAAGGTTCATCCACATAATGATATTGCCCGAACGGAACATATCTTGGTCTTTGCCCAAATAAGATGCATAAGTGATCATCGCAGACACGCCGATACTTAACGCAAAAAATGCCTGCCCCAAAGCCGTAAGCATGGTTTGCGGCTTCAGATGCGACCAGTCGGGTTTCAGCAGGAAGGATACCCCTTCCATCGCACCGGGCAGCGTCAGTGAACGAACGGCCAAAACAATAAACAGGATGAACAGGCCCGGCATCAGGTAACGGTTTGCTTTTTCAATCCCGTCGGATACACCGCCCTGAACTACCCAAATGGTAATCAGCATGAACAGCCCTTGATAAAACAACGACCCTGCAGGACTGGAAATGGTCGCACCGAATAATGCCTCAAAATCCGCACCGGCATGGATTTCTCCGGTAAAGCTATGGACGACGTAGTTCAACACCCAGCCGCCGACGACACTGTAAAAAGACAGCAAAATAAAGCAGGCTGCTACCCCCATACGCCCCACCCACGGCCATTGCGAACCGGGACGCAGGGTTTTGAAAGAATCGATGGCATTTTTACCGCCCGTCCTGCCGATATAAAACTCGGCAAGCTGTACGGGCAATGCCACCAAAATCGTAAAAAGCAAAAACAACAGGAAAAACACCGCCCCACCGTTTGTCCCCGCGGTGTACGGAAATTTCCAAATTGCGCCCAAGCCGATTGCCGAACCTGCCGCAGCTAGCACAAAACCAAGTTTGGACGACCAAGAAACCGAATGATTCATGATTATTGTATTAAGAAATGTGAAGAAACCGCATTGTAGCAAAGCGTAACCGTATATAGCACAGCCATAATGGCCTGCTTCAAAATTTCGCACATAAGGTGCGCTTAAAAAGACAATATTGAATAAAAAATCTGAGATTTTGTTTTTTAGATAAACATAAATATAAAAAACAGGTAATTTTGATATTTTGTTTCAAACAAACACTGCCATGATAAAAAAGTACAAAAGAAAAAAACCCGGACATCTGTCCGGGCTTCGATATTTGGTGGGTCCGGTGGGTTTCGAACCCACGACCAAGAGATTATGAGTTTTAAATATAAAAACTAACTCATTGTTTTTAAATAGAAGTGAAGTCTGCACATACCATCACATACTATTTGTTTCAATGTGTTTCAGTT
>NZ_AEPF01000050.1 GCF_000193735.1 Neisseria sicca 4320 | reverse complement strand
GTTATACCTGTTTGTCTTTACACAACATCCCTTACCAGTCAAAACCGATGTAATCGGGCATATCAAACTTTATCTGCCATCCCAAAAAAATTTCAGACGACCTCTTCATCTCAAAAGGTCGTCTGAAAAAGCAAAGCGGTTGGTTTGAACTTGTCTTGATATGTTTAAAACCAAGTTCAGCTCAAACTTACGCTTCGCCTTCTGCTTTATCGGCTGACTCCGTTGCGCTCGGCTCGGCGGCTTTGTAGAGGTAAACCGTTGCCAGCGGCGGCACTTTGACGGCGAGCGAGTTAGGCTTGCCGTGCGACCAGATTTCTTCGGTTTGGGTTTGCAGGGCTTGTCCGGTGGATACACCGCTGCCGTTGTAGCCGGGGTCGTCTGAATTGAGGATTTCGCGGTATTCACCGGCTTCGTTCACGCCGAAGCGGTAGCTGTCGTGGACGACGGGCGTGAAGTTGCTGATGACGATGACGCGGTTGCCTTCGCGGTCGCGGCGTTCGAAGACGAAGACGGAATTATTGCCGTCGTCAGCGACCAGCCATTCGAAGCCTTCCGGCCATTGGTCGAGCTGGTAAAGCGGCGCGGTGTCTTTATAGACGTGGTTCAAATCGCGTACGAAGTTTTGTACGCCTTTGTGCCAGCCGCCTTCTTGGTCGAGCAGGAACCAATCCAGTCCTTCGTTATAGTTCCACTCTCTGCCTTGCGCAAACTCGTTGCCCATAAACAAAAGTTTTTTGCCGGGGAAGCCGTACATGAAGCCGTAGTAGGCGCGCAGGTTGGCGAATTGCTGCCAGCAGTCGCCGGGCATCCGTCCGAGCAGTGAGCGTTTACCGTGTACGACTTCGTCGTGCGAGAGCGGCAGGACGAAGTTTTCGCTGTATTGATACATCATGCCGAAGGTCATTTTGTTATGGTGATATTTGCGGTTGATGGGGTCTTCCATCATGTAGCGCAAGGTGTCGTTCATCCAGCCCATGTTCCATTTGTAACTGAAGTTCAAGCCTTCTTGACGGGTTACATTGGCGAACGAAGTGGATTCTTCGGCGATTTCGGTGGCGGACGGGACGACCTCTTTCAACATAGTGTTGGTATCGCGCAGGAAGGCGATGGCTTCGAGGTTTTCATGACCGCCGTATTGGTTGGGTATCCACTCGCCGTCTTTGCGCGAGTAGTTGCGGTAAATCATGGAGGCGACGGCGTCCACGCGGATACCGTCGAAGCCGAAACGCTCTATCCAATACAAGGCATTGCCTTGCAGGAAGTTTTTGACTTCGTTCCTGCCGAAGTTGTAAATCAAGGTGTTCCAGTCTTGGTGGTAGCCTTCGCGCGGATCGGCGTGTTCGTACAGCGCGGTGCCGTCAAACTTGGCAAGCCCGTGGTCGTCGGTCGGGAAGTGTCCGACTACCCAGTCAAGAATGACGCCGATGCCTGCATCGTGTGCGGCTTTAATCAGGGCGCGCAATTCGTCGGGCGAACCGAAACGGCTGGTCGGCGCATACAATCCGGTCGCCTGATAGCCCCACGAGCCGTCAAACGGGTATTCGGACACGGGCAGGAATTCGATATGGGTGAAGCCCATGTCTTTGACGTATGCGACCAATTCTTTGGCGAGCTGTTCGTAAGTCAGCCAGAAGTTGTTTTCGGGATTGCGTTTCCACGAACCCAAATGCACTTCATAAATGCTGATGGGTGCGTCAATGGCGTTGGCGCGGGCACGGAAGTCGGGTGCGTCCACTTTTTCCGGCAAACCGCGCACGACAGATGCGGTATTCGGACGCAACTCTGCGCCAAAGGCATACGGGTCGGTTTTTTGCCGCACATCGCCGTTGGCATCGCGGATTTCAAATTTGTAGAGGGCGTTGAGTTTGACGGCGGGAATGAAGATGTCCCAAATGCCGTTGTCGCGGTGGAAACGCATGACGTGGCGGCGGCCGTCCCAGTGGTTGAATTCGCCGATGACGGACACGCGCTGCGCGTTCGGCGCCCATACGGCAAAGCTCACGCCTTTCACGCCGTCCACTTCGGCAAAATGCGCGCCTAAAGTTTCATAAGGACGCAGGTGTTTGCCTTCCGCCAGCAACCAAGAATCCATGTCTTTTAAGGCAGAGCCGAAGCGGTATGGGTCTTCTTCGCGCACAGGCTCGGCATCTTCGGTATAACGGACGTTCAAAGCATAGTCGGGCGCGCCTTCGGGCAGCACGGCAACGAAGAATCCGCGTTCATCGACTTTTTCAGACGACGTAATCACCTCGCCGCTCTCACGGTTGACAATATCCACGCCCGAAGCGTTCGGAATCAGGGTTCGCACGACCTCGTCGCCTTCGGCAAGGCGGTGTCGTCCCAAATAGGCGAACAAATCGCTGTGGGTGGCAAGAAACAGGCTTTCGACTGTGTCGCGTTCGACTTGGTCAAGCTCGTGATAAGGCTTCATCCGGCTGTTTTTCTTCATGCGTACCTCTCCAATCATGGCAAGTTGGCCGCCCATCAGGCGGTTGTGGGGAAAATCTTCAAGCGCAACGGGCATTTTGCGCGCCCAGTTGGGATAACCCTCGGCAACGCCCGGCACATTCAGGTTGTCGCTCATGCCCAGCAGGTTTTCCAGTTGCACCGCATACAGTTTGCTGCGACTCATGACGGCATACCGGTGCAAGGCGGTTAGCAGCGCTTCGTCAATTTCAGACGACATCTCGGCGTCGGCTGGCAGGCAGCCGGCGTGTTTCAACTTATCGAACAAATCCGACTTGTCGTGTTCGCGCGCTTCTAAGGTCGTCTGAAAAGTTTCCGCATCGGGAATCGTACCCAAGCGGAACATCAAATCCAAATCCTTGCCCGTCCAATAGCCCGCCAAGGGTGCGACATCATGCGTGCTGACCACTGTAATCGCCTGTTCGGGATATTCTTCGGGCAATTCAAAGCCGTGCCAGCCTTTGCTGAAATACACGACCTTATAAGAAAACACCTGATAACGGTTCAGCAAATACCGCGCTTGGTCGGGTACTGTCCCCAAATCCTCGCCGATGACCACGCATTGGTTCCGCCGGCTTTCCAAAGCTAGGATGGCAAACATCACATCCGCGTTGTAATGCACATACGCGCCAAAGTCCGCCGTCTCTCCCGCAACCCACCACAGACGGCACAAAGCCATCACATGATCGATGCGCAAGATGCCGTAAAGCCGCATATTTTCACGCAAAAGACGGACAAACTTCTCATAACCCGTGTGCTTCAACACGGTCGGATTGAGCGGCGGCAGATTCCAGTTTTGCCCCGTCGGGCTGAACGGATCGGGCGGCGCGCCAACCGCCATATCCATACAATAATCGGCGCGGTTAAGCCAAGTATCCGCACTGCCGCGTGCCACGCCGACCGCCAAATCGCCGTAAATCCCGAGCTTCACGCCGCGCGCCGCAGCCGCTTCGTTCACTTCGCGCAACTGCTCCGCACAAAGCCATTGCAGCCACATATAAAAACGGATTTCGCGGCGGTGTCCCTGTGCAAATCGTTGAACCGCCTCGCCATTCGGTTCATGAAACTCCGACGGCCAAGACAGCCAACCCACTTCGCCGGAACGGTTGTAATACTGATCCAACGCCTCAAACAAACCGAAGCCTTCCAAAGCCTCGCCGTGTGTTTCGGCAAAGGCATCAAACGCCGCCCGCTCTTGTTCGGCGGCTTCGCATTCGTCGTTTTCAAACGCATCAAACGCCTTTTGTAAAGCATCGCGCTTGAACGCCCAAACCGCCGTATAAGCGACGGTTTCCGTAATCCGCAACGCCGCGATGCGCTGGCAGATATTCGGCTGCTTGAGCCAGTTTTTCAGCTTTTCGTTGTAAGAGAATGCGCCAACCTTCTCCACATCCAGATAAATCGGATTGAGCCATTCGCGCGAAGACGGGCTGTACGGGCTGGCAAAAGCAGGCTTGGCACTAAAAAGTGCGTGCAACGGATTGATGCCGACGAAATCCAGTTGCTTATCCGCCGCAAACGCCATCAAATCCAGCAAATCGGTAAAATCCCCGATGCCCCAGTTCCGCTGCGAACGCAGGCTGTACAAATGCGTCGTCAGCCCGTTCATCCGCAAACCGCGTTCCAGCATTTTGGGTTGATAAACCGACTGCGGCGCAACCACCAGCCGCACCTTGCGGACAATGCCCTCAATTTCGGCAGACAAGGTGTAATAGCCGTAAGCCAAAGCAGGCAACGCAACCCAAAGCACGCCGTCCTCGCCATGGTTCAACGCCAAAATCTGCCGTCCGCCCGCCTCATCTTCCAAGCAAACTTCAGCCGCGCCACGAAACTCGGAAGGCATTCGCAAAGATTCCTGACCGTTTTCATGCGCCGCTAAAGTATCCGCATAAAGGTCGTCTGAAAAACCGTCCTGCTGCAAAGCCCCAACAATCGCTTCCAAAACTTCGGGCTTGGTCTCATGATAAATTCCACCGATGTCGTGGAAACCCAAATCAATTCCCAAGCCCAGAGCCTGCTCTTCCAAATGTTCGCTCATGACACAATTCGCCTGTTTACAATAAACCGAATCTTAATATAAATAAGATTGAATGTTTCCCATAATTCAGAGAAAACAAACCTTCAGACCCAGATTTCCCTGCTTAGTTTGACTTATCCCAAAATTTTTAGGCGATAGGGAAGCAGCTTGATTTTGATGGTTGTCGGAATGTTCCAGCTATATTTGGGTATGGGTTTGCAGGATATAAAAAGGTCGTCTGAAAACAGAAACCCAATCCTGCTTTCAGACGACCTTTTATCCTTAAAATTAATTATTTAGTGATGATGACCGTGCAGGCCGTGAACGTGGCCGTGCGCGATTTCTTCTTCAGTCGCATCGCGTACACCGTCAACCGTTGCTTTAAACAAAATTTTCATGCCGGCAAGCGGATGGTTGCCGTCAACTACGGCTTTGCCGTCTGCAACGTCGGTTACGCGGTAAATCAAGACATCGCCGGTTTCAGGATCATCAGCTTCAAACATCATGCCTACTTCCACATCGACAGGGAATGCGTTGACATCTTCAATGCGCACCAAGCTAGGATCTTGCTCGCCGAACGCATCATCGGGAGACAGCGCTACTTCAACTGTATCGCCGACATTTTTCCCGTGCAAAGCTTCTTCCACCAAAGGGAAAATGCCGTCATATCCGCCGTGCAGATAGACGATGGGTTCTTCGGTTTTGTCCAGCAGTTGGTTGTCTGCATCGTACATTTCATAGTGAAGCGAAACCACGGAATTTTTTTCAATAGCCATTTTTTATCCTTAATCATGACTGTTTATCAAAATAGGCTTTATTGACAACCTTCTGCCAACAAATCCAAAATATTTTATCACAGTACCGTCTTAAACGGAAATTCATAATAATATTCAAAATTTAACTTTATCAAATAAATTCCAACATATATTTACTAAATATGATTAATGGTGTAAATTTTAATAATATTTAAATTAATGTAGCTTTTTCGCAACTTCTGTCTTTATACGTAATGGGTCTGCGCTATTGGACAGAAATATCCGAACTATTGGGAATACACTATTCATTTATATATAAATGTATGAAATAAATAGAATTTTAAGATAATTCCAATCTTGAATATACTTTCGACGGCAAGTTGTGCTGATTGGTTTTATTACCTATTTCAGACCATCCGGGATTGATTAGAAGTTACTAAAAAATTACTAATTCGTCTGTACCGTTGCACCGATCCATCCTGTCGTGCATAATGCAGGAAATTCAGCAATGAATTTTTACTCTAAATGGAACGGATTAATACCGTTTCAGTTGTTCCGTTTTTTGTTTAAATCGATTTAAAGAAGGTTCTCAAAATGAAAAAATCCCTGATTGCTGCTGCTCTGTTCTCTTTGGCTCTTGCCGCTTGTGGTCAAAAAACTGCAACCGAAGCTGCTTCTGAAGCTGCTGTTGCTGCATCTGAAGCAGCTTCTGATGCTGCTGTTGCCGCTACCGAAGCTGCTTCTGCTGCTGCATCCGCCGCTACCGAAGCTGCCGTTACTGAATCTGTCACTGAAGCTGCCGCGGCATCCGCTGCACATAATGCCGCTGCATCCGCTGCACATAACGCCGCCGAAGCAGCTCAAGACGCTGCATCTGCTGCAGCCTCTGCCGCTTCTGCTGCAAAATAATATTTTTACAGTTAAAAAAGCAGGATACGATTGTATCCTGCTTTTTTTATTTTTCAGACGACCTTTACCGTTTTTCGCGCCCTTTATCCACTATATAATTCCCGTACACATATAAACCATTCCTGCCTCCTGCCATGTCCAATCTGTACGACCGTTTTCTTGAATTTCTTTCTCCTGCTGAAATCATCGAAGCCACACCAGCCTTATTAAATGACCAACGTCGCCGTTTTGTTTCCGACCCAGATATTATTTTGCAACCGCATTCGATAGAAAATGTACAAAAAATCATGCGGTTTTGTTTTGAACACCGTATCCCCGTTACCCCGCAGGGCGGCAATACCGGTTTGTGCGGCGCGGCGGTAGCTTCCGGCGGCGTACTGCTCAATCTTTTCAAAATCAACCGCATCCGCGAAATCAACCTTGCCGACAACAGCATCACGGTCGAGGCGGGCGCAATCCTGCAAAACGTCCAAAAAGCGGCAGCCGAAGCAGGCAGGCTGTTTCCCCTCAGTCTTGCCAGCGAAGGTTCGTGCGAAATCGGCGGCAATATCGCCTGCAACGCCGGCGGATTAAACGTTTTACGTTACGGCAGTATGCGCGACTTGGTATTAGGCTTGGAAGTCGTCCTGCCCAATGGCGAACTTGTTTCCCATCTCCAACCGCTGCACAAAAATACCACCGGCTACGACCTGCGCCACCTCTTTATCGGAAGCGAAGGCACGCTCGGCATCATTACCGCCGCCACGCTCAAGCTCTTCGCCCGCCCGCAAACCACAGCCACCGCATGGGTAGGTTTGGACGACATCGAATCTGCCGTACAACTTTTGACTGCGGTACAAGGGCATTTTGCCGAACGCCTCACCAGTTTCGAGCTGATCAGCCGCTACGCTTTGGCATTGTCTTCCGAATTCAGTCATCTGAAACAGCCGACCGATGCAAACTGGCACGTTCTGCTCGAACTGACCGACTCTGTTCCCGATGCCGGGCTCGATGAAAAACTTGCCGAGTTTCTCTATCAAAACGGCCAAGAAAACAGCATCATCGCGCAGTCTGAACAAGAACGCCTCGACCTGTGGACGCTGCGTGAAAACATTTCCGCCTCTCAGCGCAAGCTCGGCACCAGTATCAAACACGATATCGCCGTCCCAATCGCCCAAGTCGCCGCCTTTGTCCGTCAATGCGCCCCCGCCTTGAAAACCCGTTTTCCGGGTATACAAATTGTCTGCTTCGGACATTTGGGCGACGGCAGCCTGCATTACAACACCTTCCTGCCCGACGTCTTGAGCAACGAAGCCTACCGCTACGAAGATGCCGTCAACACCATCGTCTATGAACACATCCTCGCCTGCCACGGTACCATCGCGGCGGAACACGGTATCGGCACCATCAAGAAACACTGGCTCCCCAGCGTCCGCACCCCGTCCGAAATCGCCCTGATGCGCGCCATCAAAGCCCAGCTTGATCCGCACAACATCATGAATCCGGGCAAACTCCTGCCGTAAGCAATATTTCAGTATTTGCCAAAATCGAAAAGGTCGTCTGAAAATCTATTCCCAGTTTCAGACGACCTTTTCATTCTCTAATACTCAATGCTGTTATAATCCGCAAACCAAGTAAAACAACGACTTCAAAAGGAAAAATATGACGCTTAAGCCCCCCGTCCGCATCGCCGTTACCGGCGCCGCAGGGCAAATTGCCTATGCGACCCTGTTCCGTATCGCCGGCGGCATTATGCTCGGACGCGACCAACCCGTTATCCTGCAACTGCTCGATCTGCCACAGGCGCAGCAGGCATTGCGCGGCGTGATTATGGAAATGCAGGATTGCGCTTTCCCGCTCCTTGCCGACATCTTCGCCACAGACGACCCCGAAATCGCCTTCAAAGATGCCGACATCGCCCTCTTGATCGGTGCGCGCCCGCGTACGCAAGGCATGGAGCGCGCAGACCTGCTGCATGCCAACGCTGAAATTTTCAAAGTACAAGGCGCGGCGTTGAACAAAGTTGCAAACCGCAACGTTAAGGTCCTCGTCGTCGGCAACCCCGCCAACACAAACGCCTACATCGCCATGAAATCCGCGCCCGACATCCCGCCGGAAAACTTCACCGCGCTGATGCGTCTCGACCACCACCGCGCCGTCAGCCAAGTCGCCGAGAAAATCAACCGCCCGATTCCTTCCATCGAGCAAATGTGTGTCTGGGGCAACCACAGCCCGACCATGTACGCCGACTACCGCTACGCCACCAGCAACGGCGAATCCGTCCAAGACATGATTACCGAACCCGATTGGAACACCGAAGTCTTCATGCCGAAAATCGCCGGACGCGGTGCCGCCATCATCGCCGCGCGCGGTTCGTCGTCCGCCGCCTCCGCCGCGAATGCCGCCATCTACCACCTGCGCGACTGGCTGCTCGGCAGCAGCGGCAAATGGATAACGATGGGCGTCCCTTCCGACGGCTCTTACGGCATCCCCGAAGGTTTGATTTTCGGTTTCCCCGTTATTTGCGACGCAGGCAGCTACCGCATCGTCCAAGGCTTGGACTTGTCGGATGAGTTCAGCCGCCAACGCATCGCCGCGACACTGGCGGAGCTGGAAGAAGAACGCGCCGCCATACAAGATATGCTCTAAAAATCGAGGTCGTCTGAAAACCGGTTTTCAGACGACCTTTAATCTTAAAACAACTAATATTCATAATCGTCATTCTCAAAAATTCCTCTTATATTCTAATTGTAAAATTAATTTCGTTATTGGACTAAAATATGAAAATAAATAATCAAGGACATGATTTTGAAGTACTAAATAAATTTATAGAGGAATTGCTTAAATCTCAAGATAAAGAAATTAAAAATAATGAAAATTATATTGCTGAATTAAAAGATAGGCTAAGGAAAAATTCTCAAAATGAATTAAAATTATCTAATAAATATCTAAAAAAATATAACAATTGGAAAAGTAGAGATGAATATAATAATCGTTTAAAAGAAGAGATTGCCAGATTAAATGAAGCTGAAAATATATTTAAATTTTTAGTCAGTGAACAACAAAATGGCGAAGAGGATATTGAAAAAATAAATGAACAATCTAAAAAATTTTTTGAATTGCTATATTGGGATGTAAAACTAAAAAATAAGGAATTCGACGAAATAATCAAGAATATATTGGATTTTTCGAGAGGCTTATCTCCAGTCATTTTATTATTAACAGCATCAGCTATTGGAATAAAGATAGGGCAATGGTATGGATATTTAATAGGATTTTTCTTTGTTTGTCTGTCATTCGGTCTTGCAGTAATGAACTATTTTGATTTTGCAAATAAGATATTCAACAGATACAAAGGAAAGATTTCATTTATTGTCATGTTATTCGTATTATATCTAGTTTTATTTTTTGTAATATTACAATTTATACCCTTGAGAGAAGTGCTGAACAAGTAACTTGAAACAAAAGGCAATATCTGAAATTAATTGAATAGATTCGAAAATTTTTCAGACGACCTCGACTGACATGAACACCACGGAGTCCCCATGACCACATTGGCAAACAAAAAACTCGCCGTCCTTATCGACGCAGACAACGCCCCCGCCGACATCATCGACCGCCTGCTCGAAGAAGTTGCCAAATACGGCATCGCCAGCGTCAAACGCATCTACGGCGACTGGAGCCACGGCCTTTCCAAATGGAAAGCCGCCCTCCTGCCCCACGCCATCATCCCCGTCCAACAATTTGCCTACACCAAAGGCAAAAACGCCACCGATATGGCGTTGGTCATCGATGCGATGGACTTACTGTACAGCGGCAATTTCGACGGCTTCTGCATCGTATCCAGCGATTCCGACTTCACCCGCCTGGCAAGCCGCCTGCGCGAAAGCGGGCTGACCGTGTACGGTTTCGGCGAGAAGAAAACGCCCGAAGCCTTCCGCAAAGCCTGCGACAAATTCATCTACACCGAAATCTTCCGCCCCGAAAAACAACGCCAAGAAAAAGAGAAGAACAACGGCAAGAACAACCCCGCCGCCGCCCCTGACGCACTGTCCCTGCTCAAACGCGCCGTGCGCGAAAACGCCGACGACCTCGGCTGGGCAAACCTCGGCCCCATCGGCAGCTACATCAGCAAAATCAATCCCGATTTCGACTCAAGGCTGTACGGCTACGGCAAACTCTCCGACCTCATCAAATCCTTCGACATCTTCGAACACCGCACCGACAACAACCAACTCCAAGTCCGCCGCCGCAAATCCGCCGACAAGCTGACTGAGAGGTCGTCTGAAAACCCGGTAGCAACCCATCAAGCAGAAGAAACCGTTTCAGACGACCCCAACACCGCGCAAAAACGCAAAACGCGCGGCAAAAAAACCAACCAAACCAAAAACGAAAACACCGCACCAAGCCCAACGGCAGATAGCGTGCAACCGACACCTGCCAAACCCGAACCAGCCGCCAAAAGCAGCAAACTGCCCGTAACCCGCGTTATCCCCGCCGTACAGCAGGCAGTCGATACACACGCCGACGAACAAGGCTGGGCGCGTTTGAGTGACGTCTCCAAGCAACTGACCGCAGAAGGTACCGACCCGCAGCAATACGGCTTTGAAACCATAAACCACCTCATCCACGCCATCTACACCGACTGGCTGGAAATCAAAAAAGCCGGCCGCGGCGAACGCCTGCGCATCAACAAACGCTTTACCGCCAAAGGCTAAGCCAAGCCATAGGTTTGAAGGACAAGGATAATCTGCTGCACAATCTGAAGAGGTCGTCTGAAAACCTCAAAACCGTTTTCAGACGACCTTAACCTATTAATAAGTTATTAATAAATAATTTAAAAGGATAGATAGTAAAATGCCCAATTCCAAACGCAAAGAATTTTGTAAAACCTTACGAAATGATTTTTTAGAATATGGCATGCAAACCTTATTACTTGGATTGACTGCATTCATAACCGCTTTGTTACCAAGCAGAGCAACACAACAAAGATTTATAGATACTCTTGCTAACCACATTATACAAAGTGATGAATTTTTAGTAAATTTAAAAATTTATATTATTTCATCAATAATATTCTTTTCTTTCCTAACTATTTTATCTACTATCCTTCCCATATTTTTTAATATAATTAAAAAGTTATTCAAAAAAGAAAAACAATTAACCGTAACAAGCAATCTTGATAATAAAATAATAAGTGATGAAATTCCCGGCAAGTTAGATAAATTAAAAAAATACACATAAAGTTTGGTAGCTATCTTTTGTTTAAGAGAGCTGGTTCTACAATAGCAAACTCAGGCTCGGTGTTACTATTGTTAGTATCTTTTATTACACTTTTGTATTATTTCCCTCAATTCTTTAATCTAAACAAAGAGGAATTGGAAGAAATAAAAAAATAAGCGATAGAGAACTAATTATCTATTGGATAACTGCATCAATATATTTCCTTTTTTCAATATTCTTGAAGAGTATAAGCACTGTGTTCATAGAAGAACCAATAAAACGATCAAAAAGCAAACCTTCGTCGCAGAATCTCCTTAATAATAAAGAAACAACTAGCTATGAGGTAAGCGGTACGACACCTCTAGAAGACGTGATTCGCCAACTGAAGCTTCCCAACTCAAAAAACAGGAAACTATTGCCGACCTTATTACGCATTCCTTTGTTTGGGTTAATGATAAATATGAGGTAAAACTCAAAGACCCCGAAAATCTAAAAATTGAGCTAATTTTAGTGCCTAAACAAAGCGATACAAATCAACCTCAAAAATCAGATGAAAAAACTTAAAAATAAATTTTAAGGACTATCAACATGATGAATAACGAGCCGCAAAAATTGGTCTGCAGGCGCTGTTCAGGCACAGCCGAAATGCGTGTCGGCAAAGTAGCTTGCAGCATCGAACTGCTGGGCAAATAAACCCCGCCATACCGTTCTTTGCCGCTACAATTTTTATGTAACCACAGCCAAAAGGCAAAAGGTCGTCTGAAACCTGAACCGCTCCCAAAGTTGGACACCTCATCCAACCACAAGGTGCGGTTCGTCGTTCAGACGACCTTTAATGCTAAAATGTCTTCTGTTTGCCACACACACCGTTTTTCATGAATATTCTCGAAGCCTTATTATTATTGTGCCTGCTGATTGTCATCAGCGCATTCGTTTCCTGTTCCGAACTCGCGCTCGCCTCGGCGCGCAAAATCAAATTGCAAGTGATGGCGAAAGACGGCGGCGACACCCGCGCGCTGGATGTGCTCAATATGCAGCAGCAGCCGGGCAGCTTCATCACTGTCGTCCAAATCGGTTTGAACGCCGTCGCCATTCTCGCCGGTATCGTCGGCGAAGCGGCGGTGCGCCCTTATTTCGACGGTTTGTTGGCAAACGCGGGCAGTTGGGGCAGTACCGCCGCGTCGCTGCTGACGTTCGCGCTGGTTACGGGCAGCTTCATCCTGATTGCCGACTTGATGCCCAAGCGCATGGCGATGACCCATCCCGAAGCGGTGGCGGTGCGCATCGTACGTCCGATGATGTTCCTGATTTTTATATTGAAACCGCTCGTTTGGATTTTCGACGGAATGGCAAACGCGATATTCAAACTCTTCAAAATTTCCACCGTCCGCCAAGAGCAGCTGACTTCGGAAGACATTTACGCCGTCGTCGATGCGGGCGCACAGGCTGGTGTGTTGAAAGAGCAGGAACACTACCTGATTGAAAATATTTTCGACATGCAGGAGCGCACGGTGACTTCCACCATGAGCACGCGCGAATACATCGCCTATTTCGATAAAAACGACGGCAGCGATACCGTGTTGGCAATCATGTCGGAAAAACCGCACAACAAATTCTTGGTCTGCGACGGCGATTTGGAACGCGTCATCGGTTATATCGAATCGCACACGCTGCTGACCTTGTTTTTAAAAGAAAAAGACGTCCGCCTGACCGACAAGCGCGTGCTGCGCAAAGCTTTGTTCATCCCCGACACGCTGTCGCTTTACGATGTATTGGAAACCTTCAAAACTTCCGGCGAAGACTTTGCCGTGGTGGTGAACGAATACGCGCTGGTGGTCGGCGTGGTCACGTTGAAAGACGTGATGAATATTGTCATGGGCGAGCTGGTCAATACCGAAGAAGAGCCGCAAATCATCCGCCGCACCGAAGATACTTGGCTGGTGGACGGCGCAACCCCGCTCGCCGATGTAATGCGCGCGTTGGATATCGTAGCGTTTCCCAATTCAGAAAACTACGAAACCATCGCCGGCTTTATGATGTATTCCCTGCGAAAAATCCCGAAACGCACCGATTTTTTGGTTTACGCGGGCTATAAATTTGAAATCATCGACACCGAAAATCTGAAAATCGACCAGCTTTTGGTGTCTAAACAGGGGGAGGACGTAGTCAGCCGGTAAATTGCAAAAAGCTTTTTTCTGATATGACGTTATAGTGGATTAACAAAAATCAGGACAAGGCGACGAAGCCGCAGACAGTACAGATAGTACGGCAAGGCAACGCCGTACTGGTTTAAAGTTAATCCACTATACCTAATCTATTGTCTTAAATATCTGAGATAACGAAAGGTCGTCTGAAAATCAGTTTTTCAGACGACCTTTCGTTTTAAAACTTCAAACCAATGTTGATTATCCGATTTATCCGAGATTTGCGGTTTTCAGACGACCTTCAGTTGCAAAAAGGTCGTCTGAAAGGCTGGTGCGGCTTATTAATGCAGATTTCTAAACTGCTCGAGGAAGGCGGGAATGCCGGGCAGCATGCCGACTGCGCCCATTGCCGCGCAGAGAATGACAAAGCCGAGGCCAGGTACGACGACGCGCCCCATAAAGCCGAGTTCCGCGCTGCGTTCTTTACTGCCGATCAAGCCTAAGTTGTCCAAAAGCATGGTCAGCGACCAGCCGAAAACAGGGTTGACCAGTGCAGAAGAGAAGACAACGATGGCAGCGGATTGGGTGGTTTTACCCTTGCGTGTCATTTCCATGCCTGCTTCCAAAAGCGGGACATAGACGCCGACAATCAGCGCAACGCTCAATACGGGCTGCCAAATCGCCAAATCCATGGGGTAGCCCCAAACGGATGCAATGATACAGAACAAGGCAGTCAGTATCGCGCCTGCGGGAATCGGGCGTTTGGCGATAGAGGCGGGAACGATATAGGTTCCCCATGACGAGGTAAAGTTCGCGCCGCCCAATACCGAGCCTGCGACTTGGCGGACGGAACAGGTGAACATGGTGTCGTCGATGTTCATCAAGGCTTTTTCGGAACGCTCCGGGTAGCTGATTTTTTGGAACACTTGATGCCCTAAGAAATCAGGCGACCACATGGCGACGGCGAGTACGGCAAAGGGGAATACGACCAAAAAGCTGTCCATCGTCGGTAAACCCATCATCCAGCCGGTATTTTCACCCCACCAGTAGGCAGGACTCATGGGCGGCAGGCCAGGAGCGGTTTGGAAGGAAAACGGCGCACCCAAAAGATAGGCGGTAAAGCCTGCCAGCACGCAGCCCAATGGGACGGCAAGCCAACGCTTGCGCCAATGTTCCAGTAGCGCATAGAGCAGGATAGTGCCGATTATCACGATGAAGGCGATGTAGCTTTTGTCAAAACCGCCTGCCCATTCAAAGAGTTTTTTAACCTGTCCGGTCGTACCGACGAAGCCCAGATACAGCAGCAGCCCGCCGCATACGCCGTTGCTCGTCAGTTTCGCCATCAGGCTGCCGCCCTTGGTAATCCCCAGCAAGAAACCGAACACACCGATCAACAAGCCGAAAGCCAGCGGATGCCCGCCTGCGGCAACGACGATAGGAATCAGCGGAATCAGCGGTCCGTGCGTACCGGGTAAGTTGGAAGTGGGAAGAAAGAGGCCGGAAAGCAGCAGGATGAAGACGGATGCAATCAGCAGCTCGTAACGGACGTTTTGCGGCAGAAAGGTGTCGGGCAGCCCCAACGGTACGGCAAATGCCGCCGCCACTGCGCTGACCATCACCACCTTGCCGATGGTTCCCGCCACGGCAGGAATCAGGTCTTCGGGTTCGAAGCGGTAATCGCGAAACGGCAGATTGAGCCGCCAGCGTTTGGGCTGCATGATTTGCAGCTCGTGTTCCAAATACGCCTCACGGCTTTCAAAGTCCGACGACGGCTTGTGCATGCCGGAATATGATGTGTCGTGGTTCATAATTTCTCCTTTGGTCGACTTGTTTTTGGTTTTGTCGGCAATCGCCGTCCGACTTTTTATATCCGCTCCGAAAGCGGCTATACACGGCAAAACCAGTAGTCGGGATCGGGCTGTATTGTCAACAATTTAGTTTTTGGATACTAACACACAAATTATCCGGTACAAGTAAAAATTTTCGTTTTGGTATGAATAAGTTGGAAAAACAACAAAAAAAGGTCGCCTGAAACTTCAGACGATCTTTGTTTTGAAATTTTTAATCCTCCAAACAGATACAAAGGGGAAGAGTCATTCCTCTCGGTAAAATGACAGGTTTATTTTTAGGTATTTGGATTTTGAAGGAGGATTATTATTCGCTGTTTCCAAGGGTTTCCCCATGTTTTTCGCTCCTGAAAACAACAGCAGTTTAAACCAAACGGAAACACGTTATAATGTAATCCTCTCCGTTCAGAATTTTAAGGTCGTCTGAAAGCCTTTATGAAACACGCAATCAAACAAAAAATCCTCGAACAGGCACGCCGTGACGGCGTACAGGTAACCGCTTTGCGCGAGCAGGTGCTCGATATCGTTTTGCAGCAAAGCGGCGTGATTAAAGCCTACAACGTCTTGTCGCAGATGCAGCAGCAGAGCGAGGGCGTGGTTGCGCCGCCGACGGCCTACCGCGCCCTTGATTTTTGGGCGGAGCAGGGCGTTTTGCACAAAGTGGCGGCGGTCAACGGCTATATTTTGTGCAGCCACGCGCAGCACGAGTGCGACGACCATTGCCACGACCACGAAGAAGCCGAAGCGCACCACAGCGCGTTTATTTTGGTCTGCACCGAATGCGGCACGGCGGACGAACAAACCCTGAGCCACGAATGGGCGGCACTGCGCGAAGGCGTTGCCGAAAGCGGCTTTGCGCTGAAAGAAGAACACGTTGTTTTAACTGGAATCTGTAAAAAATGTCAGAAGTGAAAAAAACCAAAGTCCACCTGATTTCAGGTTTTCTGGGAACAGGCAAAACCACCGCGCTCAAAAGCCTGATGGAGCAGAAAGACCCGAACGAGAAATGGGTCATCATCGTCAACGAGTTTGGCGAAATCGGTATTGACGGCGCCGTACTGAGCGACAACGGCATCCCCGTGGCAGAAATCGCCGGCGGCTGTTTGTGTTGCACCGCCGGCCCGCAAATGGGCGTAACCGTGCAGAAAATGCTGCGCGACGCCAAACCCGACCGCCTGATGATTGAGGCAAGCGGACTGGCGCACGCCGCCAGCGTCATCGACGAATTGAAAGCCAAACCGCTGGACAGCCTTCTGGAAATCGGCGCCGTCTTTACCGTTGTCGATCCGCGCCAGTTCATCAACCCCGATTACGCGCAGCAGGCATTGTATAAAGACCAAATCGGCATCTGCGACGTATTGGTCGCCAGCAAAACCGATTTATGCACCCCCGAACAGCTTGCCGAATTTCACGACAAAGCGGCAAAACTGTTCCCACCCAAAGCCAAAGTGGTCGAAGTCCAAAACGCACAACTCGACATCCAATGGCTTGACATTCCCGTTATCGAAAAATCACGTTACCGTCTCAAAGCCCTGCCGGACAACACGATGGGCTTCCAGTCGCAAGGTTTCACATTCCCTGCCGGACGCGATTTCGACGGCGAAAAATTGACCAACTTCTTCAACGACCTGCCCAAGTTCACAGACGGCCTCGTCCGCGCCAAAGGCGTGTTCCAAGTGCTCGGCACATGGGTGTGGCTCAACTGGGTGGACGGGCAATGGGGCGCCAACCAAGTCTCATGGCGCCGCGACTCGCGCTTCGAGCTGATTGCCAAGTCGTTTGACGCAGATTTGATTGAAAAGAAACTGCAAGAGGCTTTGGAAAAATAAGCAAGGTCGTCTGAAAGTTTGCCGCTGCAATTTTCAGACGACCTAAACGATAGTGAAGTCTATTGTTTCAACTGTCAGAATAATATAAAGCAACTGCGTAGCGTGGGCTCTGCCCGCGAATAAATCAAATAAACATTGCAGGAAAGAAGAAAATGGCAAAATTTTTAAATACCAGCGGTACAACGTATTACTTGGAGGAGTTAATTAAAAATGCACAGGAACGGCTTTATTTGATTAGCCCTTATCTAAAATTAAACGATAGGGTAAAAGAGCTTTTAGAAGACAAAGACCGCATGAAAATCGATGTGCGGATTGTAATGGAGAATATAAATTACTTGAAACTATAGCGCAGTAACTCGGAAATAATCGTAATGTATCAGGTAGAATTGATCTATTTACAGAATTAAAGGCCTGTCAATCTTGCAGCAATGTTATTTTAGAGTTTAGAAATCGCTATCCAAATATTCAATTAAATATTTTTACAGGAAAATAGAATCATGGAAAAATAAAAATTATATAGAATTCAAGAAATTATTTAAAAATATAACGGAAAAATTTGTCAGAGATTTAGATATAACATTAATTGAAGCAGCTGAATATTCTATAATTGAATTCGAAATTTATTTATCTGAATATCCGGAAGATAGTACATTTATTTTTACAGCATGGGCAATCTATCTGTTAGAAAATAACTGTCTCAATGAAAGAGGAAAAGATAATTTTTTCATCGCGGAAATGAAAAAATGTTATCAACAAACTAATTTGGATAGAATAAAATCTATCTATTCTTCGAGTGACTATCATATTTTTGCTAAGGATGTAAACAAGATTCAACAAACATTTAAATTAAATCTTGCCAATATCATGCAGCAAGAGTAGCAACTGTATTTTTAACCCCGTCGGGCAAAAATACCAAAAACGGTAAATCACTAAAAATACTTTTATACCGCCGCAGCAGCAAGCTGTAGCCTGCATGAAACCTAAAATCCATGCGTAAGGTGTGTGCTCCAGCACGCACGCGTTCCATGATTTACGGATCAATGCCGTCTGAAAAGCTCACAATTTTTCAGTATGGTAAAAGTGAATTGCAGCCATCAGAGGCAGCTTGGTTGAAAAATTTAAATTATGTTCGTACAAGCTATTGTCCGAATCTTCATGCAAAATGTTACGTCAGCAAAGATGCTTGCATTATTACAAGCCTGAATTTATATGAATTCAGCCAAGTAAATAATAATGAAATGGGTATCTTGCTAAAGCGTAGTGAAGATGGGGAAGTCTATCAAGATGCTTATAGCGAAGCGCAGCGTATTATCCGTATTAGCGATGAAGTTAAAATTTCAGTTGACGTAGTAGAAAAAGAGCAAGTTTCGCAGAAAAATCAGAATATAGAAATTGCTAAAAAATACGATACATTGACTGTCGCTAAGTTAGCAGAAAAATGGGGAGTAACGACGGAAGAATGCAATGCGAAACTGTGTCATGCAGGCTTGCAGGAAATAGACGGTAAGTTCTACCGTTTGACAGATACAGGTAAGAAAGCCGGTGCACTTATCAAAAAAGGACGTTACGGATATTTTATTGTGTGGTCGGATAGTTTGACATTGGAAATGGTCGAAGCGGCTGGCAATAATCAGAAAGATTTGCTGGATAAGTTTATTAGCTGGCTTATCAGTTAAATTTTTTAAAAGTATTAGAAGTATAGGTCGTTTGAAAGCAATCCGTACTTTTCAGACGACCTTAAAACCAAAATAGAGGAATACCCTAAGCATGTACCGTTACATCCTCCACCGCCTATTACTCTTAATCCCCACGCTGTTGGGGATTTTGGCGATTACTTTTGCCGTTATCCAATTCGTGCCGGGCGGGCCGGTGGAGCAGATGGTGCAGCAGTTGACGCATGGTGCGGTCAGCGGCGAGACGGCGAATGCGACGGCGGGCAATATCATGAAAAACGGCAACCGCATCAGTCCGGAAGATTTGGCGGCGTTGAATGCGCTGTACGGTTTCGACAAGCCGCCGCTGACGCGGTTTGCGGATATGGTGTGGCGGTTTGCCCGTTTTGATTTGGGCAAGAGTTTTTTCCATCATGAAACCGTGTTCGAGCTGGTCAAACAGAAAATGCCGGTGTCGATGAGTTTGGGCTTGTGGACGTTTTTCCTGACTTATCTGATTTGTATTCCGTTGGGCATTGCCAAGGCGGTGCGCGACGGCAGCCGTTTTGATGCGGTAACGGGGATGGTGGTGCTGGTCGGTTATACCATACCGCCGTTTGTGTTGGGTTTGGTGCTGCTGGTGTTATTCGGCGGCGGCAGCTTTTTTGCGTGGTTCCCGCAGGGCGGTTTGGTCGGCGATGATTTCGACACGCTGTCGTGGGCGGGCAAAATCAAGGATTATCTGTGGCACATGGCGCTGCCGATTACGGCTTCGGTGGCGGGCAGTCTGGCGGTAACGACGGTGTTGACGAAAAACGTGTTTCTTGAAGAAATCCGCCGCCAATATGTCTATACTGCCCGCGCCAAGGGTTTGCCGGAAAAACAGATTTTGTGGAAACACGTTTTCCGCAACGCGATGATTCCGCTGATTACCGGCTTCCCCGCTGCCTTTATCGGCGCGTTTTTTACCGGCAGCCTGCTGATTGAAACTTTGTTCTCGCTCGATGGGCTGGGGCTGCTTTCCTACGAGGCGGTGATGAAGCGCGATTATCCGGTGGTGATGGGGACGCTGTATGTGTTCACGCTGATGGGTTTGCTGGCGAAATTGGTGTCGGATATTTCTTATTCGTGGGTCGATCCGCGCATTCATTTCGGCGGACAGAAATAGGTCGTCTGAAAACTTAAAGAATTTTGGAGTTAAATATGATTAAACGTTTAAAAAATATTTCTGAAGAAAGCCGCGAACATAAAAACGATGGTGCAAAAGTAGTCCGTATGGAATTGCAGGATGATGAAGCAACCAAACGGTTGGTCATGCATAGCGCAAAGCGCGTAATTGCCGCGCATAAGTCAGAATTGGAAAAGTTGGCTTATAAGTAATCCTCATGGTTGAATATTCAGACGACCTTTGTGCAATCCAATTATGAAAACACACACCTCAAACCCCACTTGGCAGGCTTTCAAGCAACACAAACGCGGCTGGTTCGCGTTGCGGGTTTTAGCCGTTTTGTTCGCCGTCGCGCTGCTTGCGCCTTTGTGGAGCAACGACAAGCCCTTGTGGATACGTTATCAGGGCGAATATTATTTTCCGCTGGTAAACGAATACAACGAAACCGTATTCGGCGGCGATTTCGACACGCCTGCCGATTACCTCGATCCGCTGATACGCGGCAACATCACGTCAAACGGCAATTACGCCGTTTATCTGCCCAATCCCTACGATGCCGATACGCTCAATGATTTTGACACACAGCCCGACCCTGCAAGTCCGTCCGAAAGGCACTTGCTCGGCACGGACGACCGCGGTCGCGATGTCTTGGCGCGCTTGGTTTACGGATTCCGCGATTCCCTGTTGTTCGCCCTTGCATTGACCTTTGTAACGACCGTAATCGGCGTGATCACCGGCGCGGTGCAGGGTTATTTCGGCGGCAAGACCGACCTTTTGATGCAGCGTTTTATCGAAATCTGGGGTGGGATGCCGGAGCTTTATTTGCTGATTATCCTGTCTTCGTTTTTCAATCCCAGTTTGCTGATATTGCTGGGGTTGCTGTCGCTGTTCGGCTGGATGGGGCTGTCCGACTACGTCCGCGCCGAGTTTTTGAAAAACCGTCAGGCAGATTACGTTTTGGCGGCGCGTTCGATGGGCGTGGGCAACCGCGCGATTATGTGGCGGCACATCCTGCCCAACAGCCTGACGCCCGTATTGGCGTTTCTGCCTTTCCGCATCTCAGGCGCGGTGCTTGCGCTGACCAGCTTGGATTTCCTCGGTTTGGGCGTTCCCGCGTCGCAGGCGAGTTTGGGCGAACTCTTGGCGCAGGGCAAGGACAACTTGGACGCCTGGTGGATAGGCTTGTCCACCGTCGGTACGCTGACGGTTATGCTGCTTTTGCTGGTGATGATAGGCGAGGGCTTGCGTCAGGCGTTTGACGTGCGCGCTAGGGGATAGTAAATATTTATGGAAAGGAAATCCAGCGCGTCGTACATCAAAGCGCGACCCGCGCCTTGGGAAATTTCAGTCGACTTCCAAGATGATTTGCTCACTTCTACTTTAAAAATTAAATGAATCAAAAACAAAATACAAATTTCTATGCAATGCTGGCTTTGGCCTGCCGTAAAAACGGCAAAGGTACTGCGGTGTTCAACGATAAAGAAAAAACCACCTACCACGCGCTCAAGCAGGAAGTCGATGCCGTAGCGGCATATCTGCAAAATATAGGCGTCAAATTCGGCGACAAAGTCGCTTTGGCGGTATCCAATTCGCCGGAGTTTATCAGCGCCTATTTTGCCGTCTCCGCCATCGGCGCGGTTGCCGTGCCGATGAATACGTTTTTGAAAAACAACGAATACGCCTATATTTTGAACGACTGCAAAGCGCAGTTTATGTTTGCATCGGCAGGTTTGCAGAAAGAATTGAAGGGGCTGAAAAAACAGACCCGAGTTGAAAAAATCATTTGGATAGGCGAGGCGAAAGCGGCGGACAAAGCCGATACTTGTTTTGAGGCGGTACGGCATTTTCCGGGTAAGCCGGATTTAAGCCGCCAGCCGAAAATCAATGATTTGGCACATATTATTTACACTTCAGGAACGACCGGATATCCTAAAGGCGCATTGATCAGCTATGGCAACCTGTTTGCCAACCTCGAAGGTATCGAGCGCATCTTTAAGATTTCCAAACGCGACCGTTTTGTCGTGTTCCTGCCGATGTTCCACAGCTTTACGCTGACGGCTATGGTGTTGCTGCCGATTTATATGGCGTGTTCGATTATTTTGGTGAAATCCGTTTTCCCGTTCTCCAACGTTTTGAAACAGGTTTTGCTCAAACGCGCGACCGTGTTTTTGGGCGTACCCGCGATTTACACCGCCATGAGCAAAGCAAAAATCCCTTGGTATTTCAGATGGTTCAACCGCGTCCGTCTGTTTATCAGCGGCGGCGCGCCTTTGGCGGAACAAACCATCCTTGATTTTAAAGCGAAGTTCCCGCGTGCCAAGCTTTTGGAAGGCTACGGTTTGAGTGAATGCTCGCCCGTCGTCGCCGTCAACACGCCCGAAAGGCAAAAAGCCCGCAGCGTCGGCATCGCCTTGCCCGGATTGGAAGTCAAAGCCGTCAACGACGAATTGGTCGAAGTACCGACGGGCGAAGTGGGCGAACTCATCGTCAAGGGCGGTTCGGTCATGCAGGGCTACCTGAATATGCGCGATGCCACCGACGAAGCCATCGTCAACGGCTGGCTGAAAACAGGCGATTTTGTCACGATAGACGAAGACGGCTTTATCTTTATCGTCGACCGCAAAAAAGACCTGATTATTTCCAAAGGGCAAAACGTTTATCCGCGCGAAATTGAAGAAGCGATTTACAAACTCGACGCCGTCGAAGCCGCAGCCGTCATCGGCGTGAAAGACCAATATGCCGACGAAGAAATCATCGCCTTTATCCAACTTAAAGACGGCGAAACGTTGGACGAAGCCGACGTGCGCGCCCATTTGCGCGGACATTTGGCGAATTTCAAAATCCCCAAACAGATTTACTTTAAAGACGAACTGCCGAAAAACGCCACCGGCAAAGTGTTGAAACGGGTGTTGAAAGAGCAGTTTCAAAGATAATCAGCGTTCAGACGACCTCGGTTTGCGGGTTTGAATCAAAGGTCGTCTGAAAAGCAGTAAGCCGATGTTTACTGACTGTATGAAATGCTAATCATCCGATAGATTCTTGCCTGAGTGGCGCGAGTATTGCCGATTTGATTCCAACCGTTTTCCGTTTTCAGACGACCTCCATACCATGACGAAACCCATCCTTGAAATTGAAAACCTAAACGCCTTTTTCCCCGGCAAGCAAGTCCTGCACGATGTCAGCCTGACCGTACAGACCGGCAGGAAACTGGCATTGGTCGGCGAGAGCGGCAGCGGTAAAACCGTGTTGGCGCAGGGCATTATGCGGCTGAATCCGCTGGTGTCGTTTGAAGGCAGTCCCACAGGGAGGCGTTGCACTCTGAAGTTCGACGGCAACGATTTGCTGACCCAATCCGAACGCGCCCTGCAAAAGTTGCGCGGACGGGAAATCGGCATGGTTTTTCAAGAACCGATGACCGCGCTCAACCCCGTGATGCGCGTTGGCGCGCAGATTGCCGAAGTGCTGACCCTGCATCTGGGTTTGGACAAAAAACAGGCATGGGCGAGGGCGGTCGAACTCTTGGCGGAAACCGGCATCCGCGAGCCGGAGCAGAAAGCCTTTGCCTATCCCTTCCAGCTTTCCGGCGGACAGCGGCAGCGGGCGATGATTGCGATGGCGGTCGCCGCCGAACCCAAGCTCCTGATTGCCGACGAACCGACCACCGCCTTGGATGTCGCCGTGCAGGCGCAGATTCTCGATTTGTTGGCGCGTTTGCAGCAGACGCACAACATGACCATGCTCTACATCACCCATGACCTGAACCTTGTCCGCCGCTTTGCGGACGACGTTGCCGTGATGCGCGGCGGACGCATTGTCGAAACGGGCGCGGCGGCGGAAGTATTCGCCCGCCCTCAACACGAATACACGAAAATGCTGTTAAACGCCGGTGCCGCGCGCAAGGTCGTATCTTTGGCGGACAACCCCGCCACCGTCTTGCAGGCGGAGCAGCTTTCCGTCGCCGTCAAAGAAACGGTGGGCTGGTTCAAAAAACGCAGCAAAACCCTGCTGGAACCGGTTTCCTTCGATTTGAAAGCGGGCGAAACGCTGGGCATCATCGGCGAGAGCGGCTGCGGTAAAACCACGCTGGCAAAAGCCGTGATGCACCTTATCGACGCGGAAGGTCGTCTGAAAATCAACGGCGAAGCCTGGACGCGCGAATCGAGACGCGACATCCAAATGGTGTTCCAAGACCCGTTCGGCGCATTCAACCCGCGCATGAACGTCTTTAATATCGTTTCCGAAGCCCTGCGCGTCCACGAACCCGATTTGTCCCGCGCAGAAATGCGGCAGCGCGTGCAAGACGTATTGCGGCAGGTCGGTCTGCCCGAAGACGCGCTCGAACGCTATCCGCACGCCTTTTCCGGCGGACAACGCCAGCGGCTCGCCATCGCGCGCGCCATCATCGTCCGCCCGAAAATCCTTGTTTTGGACGAACCCACCAGCGCGCTCGACGTACAATGGCAGCAACAGATTCTGGAGCTGCTCGCCGATTTGCAAAAACAACACGGTCTCAGCCTCATCATCATCAGCCACGACCTCGCCGTCATCCGCGCCCTGTCGCACCGCGTGATGGTGTTGAAAGACGGCAAAATCGTCGAAGAGGGCGGCTGCGAAACCGTATTTGCCAACCCTTCCAGCGATTACACGCGCCATCTGATGAGCTTTAGGGCAGGCTGACCGGTCGGATAGGTCGTCTGAAAAAACATTAGCCAATCCCGATGGCAACCTTACAAAAAAGCTATTACACTTTTGCGACACTTGAAATTTTCAGCCCCAAGCCCTATCCTGCACAACATCTGATTCAATTTGACACAAAAAGGAAAAACTCATGAGCAGCGAACTGATTATCCACACCACCGATGCAAATTTCGAACAAGACGTTTTGAAATCCGACGTCCCCGTATTGCTCGACTTCTGGGCACCTTGGTGCGGCCCTTGCAAAATGATCGCTCCGATCTTGGACGACATCGCCGCCGAATTTGAAGGCCGTCTGAAAGTCGTCAAAATCAACATCGACGAAAACGAAGCCACTCCCGCCAAATTCGGCGTGCGCGGTATCCCGACGCTGATGGTGTTCAAAAACGGCGAAAACGTTGCCACCAAAGTCGGCGCTTTGGCAAAAGGTCAATTGACTGCATTTGTAAACGCTTCTTTGGCTTAAGTTTCAACAACGCAAAAGGTCGTCTGAAAAATTTCAGACGACCTTTTTGCTATAATTTCCCTTTTCCCCGAACTAGAAAACAGGTACAGGCGGCAATATGGAAGTCATCCAATACCCCAATTCCCCCTTCAAACTCCACCAGCCATTCCCGCCTGCCGGCGACCAGCCCACCGCCATTGCCGGCCTGCTCGAAGGGCTTTCAGACGGTCTTGCCTATCAAACCCTGCTCGGCGTAACCGGTTCGGGCAAAACCTACACCATGGCGAACGTCATCGCCCAAAGCGGCCGCCCCGCCATCATCATGGCGCACAACAAAACCCTTGCCGCCCAGCTCTACTCTGAAATGCGCGAGTTTTTCCCTGAAAACGCAGTGGAATATTTCGTCTCCTACTACGATTATTATCAACCCGAAGCCTATGTGCCCAGCCGCGACCTGTTCATCGAAAAAGACAGCGCGATCAACGAACACATCGAGCAAATGCGCCTTTCCGCCACCAAAAACCTGATGACGCGCGACGACGTGATTATCGTCGCCACCGTGTCCGCCATTTACGGTATCGGCGACCCGACTGAGTATCAACAAATGGTGCTGTCCGTCAAAGAAGGCGACACCATCGAGCAGCGCGACATCATCGCCACACTCGTTTCCATGCAATACGAACGCGGCGATTTGGATTTTAAACGCGGTAGCTTCCGCGTGCGCGGTGACGTGATTGACGTGTACCCCGCTGAAAGCTCCGAAAACGCCTTGCGCATCAGCCTGTTCGACGACGAAATCGACCGCCTCGATATGTTCGATCCGCTTTCAGGCAGACTGCACCAGCGCGTCGGCCGCTACACCGTCTTCCCGTCCAGCCACTACGTTACCCCGCGCGACACCGTATTGCGCGCCTGCGAGTCCATCAAAGAAGAACTGCGCGAACGCATCGAATTTTTCGCCCGTGAACAACGCCCCGTCGAACAACAACGCATCGAACAGCGCACCCGCTTCGACCTCGAAATGCTCTACGAAATGGGCTTTTGCAAAGGCATCGAAAACTACTCCCGCCACTTCTCCGGCAAAAAAGAAGGCGAACCGCCGCCCACGCTGATGGACTACCTGCCCGACAACGCCATCATGTTCATCGACGAAAGCCACGTTACCGTAACCCAAATCGGCGGCATGTACAAAGGCGACGCATCGCGCAAGCAAAACCTCGTCGATTACGGCTTCCGCCTGCCTTCCGCCCGCGACAACCGCCCGCTCAAATTCCACGAATTTGAAAAAGTCATGCCGCAAACCGTCTTTGTTTCCGCCACCCCCGCCAAATACGAAGAAGAACACGCCGGACAAGTGGTCGAACAAGTCGTCCGCCCCACAGGACTGGTCGATCCCCAAATCATCATCCGCCCCGTCGCCACCCAAGTCGATGACTTAATGAGCGAAATCAACGACCGCATCAAAAAAGGCGAACGCGTACTCGTTACCACCCTCACCAAACGCATGGCGGAGCAACTCACCGACTATTACAGCGAACTCGGCATCAAAGTGCGCTACCTGCACAGCGACATCGATACCGTAGAGCGCGTTGAAATCATTAGAGATTTGCGGCTCGGATTGTTTGACGTACTCGTCGGCATCAACCTCTTGCGCGAAGGCCTCGACATCCCCGAAGTCTCCCTCGTCGCCATCCTCGACGCCGACAAAGAAGGCTTCCTGCGCTCACACCGCAGCCTGATTCAAACCATAGGCCGCGCCGCGCGCAATGTAAACGGCGTCGCCATCCTGTACGCCGACAAAATCACCGACTCCATGAAAGCCGCCATCGACGAAACCGAACGCCGCCGCGAAAAACAGATGAAATTCAACGAAGAACACGGCATCGTGCCGCAGCAGATTAAAAAACAAGTCAAAGACATCATTGATGGCGTGTACCACGAAGAAGACAGCGGCAAAGGCCGTCTGAAAGGCAAAAAGAAGGTTAAAGTCGGCGAGATTCACAACGAAGAAGACGCGATTAAAGAAATCGCCAAACTGGAAAAAGCCATGCAGCAGGCGGCTAGGGATTTGCAGTTTGAAGAAGCGGCTGTGTTGCGGGATAGGATTCGGGGGATTAAGGAGAATTTGTTGTTTGCTTAATAAAATCTAATTGTTAAATCATGTAAATGTTTAATAATTTCTTTATATTTATGTACAATTCTATAGTTTCAATAAGTTAACTATAGGCTTAGGTTAGGGATATGAATAAGGTTATCGAATGTTTGGAGGTTTTGGGTATAATTGCTGCGATTGTATTTGGAGGATATCAATCATACCTGACTCGACAATCTACAAATGCAGATATTATTGGGCAAAGCCCATATGTAGTAATAAACACAATGAGTGATAATGCTACAAAATCATTTGGAATTTATGTAAAAAATTCAGGGGCTGGGGTCGCAATAATAAAATCTATAAAGATTAATGATGAAGTAAATCAAAATTGGACACTTAAGAAATGGGGAGAGATTTTGAAATCAGTTGGCATGACAGAAGAAGAGATTAATTGTTTTGCATACTCAAATCCTAAAGTTGGATTGCCTTTAACAAGTAATAATGGCATAGGGTTAGTTTACGTTAAAAGTAATTTAACTGAAAATTTTAACTGTACTAACGATCAACTATTAGCGAAGCTGGAAAAAAATCTGCATGTTGAAATTACATACAGCTCTCGACTTCCTAACTCCTCTACGGAATCTGCAATACGAGCAAAGTTATGGGAGTAATTACACTCCAATAAGTGTAGCAAGCATAGGTTGGGTCAAGACCCAACAAAACTGTTAAATTTTACGAAATGTTGGGTTTGCAACCCAACCTACATTTTGCTGTCCCTCATATCAAATATTCTCTTATTTTAGCACCTTACCAAAAATTTTCGGAATAAATATTGACTTTAACCTTAGGTCAAAGTTTATGATTTGTGCTCCTTCAGTTATCACATAGGCGAAAAACATGAAAAAACTTATGACTTTTATCACACTTAGCGCTGTTGCAGTTTCAATTTATGCCCAAGCTAATGAACAACCGCATCAAGCACACATGAATATGCCAATGTCGACAGGTTCTGCAATGCAACAAGAATTAATGCAAGGTATGAATCAAATGCATCAAGACATGATGGCAGCTGCGCAATATAAAGATCCTGATGTTGCTTTTGCAGCAGGTATGTTGCCACACCATATTGGCGCAGTAAAAATGGCGGAAGTTGAATTAAAATACGGAAAGGATCCTGAGATGCGTAAGCTTGCTGAGAATATTATTAACGCACAACAAGCGGAAATTGAACAAATGCAAAAATGGCTTAAAGCACACAACAAAAAAGCAAGCCGTAGTCTGCATCCCCGCTAACCGCGTTCGTGGCTGCTCCACACCCCCCACCTGAGGATGGCACAAACTTTAAAACCAAGGT
>NZ_AEPF01000051.1 GCF_000193735.1 Neisseria sicca 4320 | reverse complement strand
CGTAGCCACGCACGCGGTTGGTTGAATATGCAGGCTACGGCTCGCTACGGCTTGCTATAACTTACTTATCAAAATAGTAATTCTTTTAGATCTTTAAATACACTTATTAGGCCAATAATACCAATAACAACACCAATAAAAGTTAGCCAATTACTTATTTTTTGATTTTGTTTGGCTTCTATCCTTTCTGCTTCTTGACGGAGTTGCTCCTGTTTAGACTGTTTCTCATCATCATCAATTTTTAAAATATAATGAATCATATTAATTTGTTCAGTTAATTCGTAATTTATCTCATTTATATTTAGCGCTTTTTCTATTCTTTTCCAAGCCATTGTTAAACTTGTGCTTGATCGTTTTACTGGCTGACTAAACATGTAGCGAGCATTAAATTTTGCAATTTGAAGGTAAATGTTACGTAATTCCTGTATGCTTTTTTTATTCTCGGTGGTAAGTGATATAGCTTGTGATAATTTGTTATTGATACTTTCAATTGCTCCAAGATATGCATGAGCAAGAGCCAACAAAATAATGTGTCTTTGAAAATGTACTTCCTGTCTTTCCATATGAGTAAGAAACATTAATCCCCTACCATCAATATGCCCATAATGTGTAGAAGCCTCCCACAAATCATCTATCTGTATAGATTTAGAATCTCTTACTGATGCACAGGTAACTTTTACTTCTTCATCGCTTGGCTTTTCTTTTTTAGTAATCATTAAAGCTAATCGACATAAATCATCATACTCTTTCCACGATAACTTTCTATCCTCATTGAATTTATACCAATCTTGAGAATACCAACTTTGTAATGCTTCTAATGTATTATCATCATTACAATAAAAATTAACATGAATATGTTGACAAAAATCTTCACTATCGGTAAAAAAAGACAAATGCCAGTTATTTCCATCTAACTCTCTAAATTGGGAAGTTTCCAACAAAATATCTCGTAAAAATTTAATTTCTTTTTTATCAATTACTAACAAATTTCCTTTAGATAAATTTGAGTTAATGGTTTTAGGTGATTTAATATAATAAATTCGTGCAATTTTCTTTAAAGATGACATTTTTAATTCCTAAATTTAAATAATTTCATATTCAACTAATCTGCAATATACTCTTCAAATACTTCCCAGTATAACTCCCCTTAAGCTTCGCCACCTGCTCAGGACTACCACAAGCAATAATCTTGCCACCTCCATCACCACCTTCCGGCCCCAAATCCACAATCCAATCCGCGGTTTTAATCACATCCAGATTATGCTCGATAATCACAATCGAGTTGCCTTTGCCTTTCAGACGACCTATGACTTCCAGCAGCAGGGCGATGTCGGCGAAGTGCAGGCCGGTGGTGGGTTCGTCGAGGATATAGAGTGTTCTGCCGGTGTCGCGTTTGGACAGTTCCAAGGCGAGTTTGACGCGCTGGGCTTCGCCGCCGGAAAGGGTAGTGGCGGATTGGCCGAGGCGGATGTAGCCTAGACCTACGTCCATCAGGGTTTGCAGTTTGCGCGCTACGGTGGGGACGGCGTCGAAAAATTCGCGGGCTTCTTCGACGGTCATGTCGAGGACTTGGCTGATGTTCTTGCCTTTGTATTGGATTTCGAGCGTTTCGCGGTTGTAGCGTTTGCCGTGGCAGACTTCGCAGGGGACGTACACGTCGGGCAGGAAGTGCATTTCGACTTTAATCACGCCGTCGCCTTGGCAGGCTTCGCAGCGGCCGCCTTTGACGTTGAAGGAGAATCTGCCGACGCTGTAGCCGCGTTCGCGCGAGAGGGGCACGCCGGCGAAGAGTTCGCGGATGGGCGTGAACAAGCCTGTGTAGGTAGCGGGGTTGGAGCGGGGGGTGCGGCCGATGGGGGATTGGTCGACGTTGATGACTTTGTCGAGGTGTTCGAGGCCTTGGATGTCGTCGTATGGGGCGGGTTCTTCTTGGGCGCGGTTGAGTTCGCGGGCGGTGATTTTGGCGAGGGTATCGTTAATCAGGGTGGATTTGCCGCTGCCGGATACGCCGGTGATGCAGGTAATCAAACCGAGCGGCAGGTCAAGAGTTACGTTTTTAAGGTTGTTGCCGCGCGCGCCTTTGAGGACGAGCATTCGGTCGGGATTGACGGGCGTGCGTTCAGACGGCACGGCAATGGATTTTTTGCCGCTGAGGTATTGTCCGGTAACGGAGTTTTCGCATTTGGCGACGTTTTCGGGCGTGTCTGCAATCAGTACGTTGCCACCGTGTTCGCCTGCGCCCGGGCCCATATCGACGACGAAATCGGCTTCGCGGATGGCGTCTTCGTCGTGTTCGACCACAATCACGCTGTTGCCCAAATCGCGCAGGCGTTTGAGGGTGGCGAGCAGGCGGTCGTTGTCGCGCTGGTGCAGGCCGATGGAGGGTTCGTCCAAAACGTACATCACGCCGGTCAGGCCGCTGCCGATTTGGCTGGCGAGGCGGATGCGCTGGGCTTCGCCGCCGGAAAGGGTTTCGGCGGAGCGGGAGAGATTCAGGTAATCCAGCCCGACGTTGATCAGGAAGCCGAGCCGTTCGGTGATTTCTTTGAGGATTTTTTCGGCGATTTGTTTTTTGTTGCCGTCCAAATCCAGCGTTTCAAAGAATTGGTGGGTTTTGGTCAGCGGCCAGGCGGAGACTTCGTGCAACGGTTCGCCGCTGACGTAAACGTAGCGGGCTTCTTTGCGCAAACGTGCGCCGCCGCAGCTCGGGCAGGCGCGGTGGTTTTGGTATTCGCGCAGTTTTTCGCGCACGGTTTCGCTGTCGGTTTCGCGGTAGCGGCGTTCGAGATTCGGGATGATGCCTTCGAAGGCGTGGCTGCGGTTGAAGGTGGTGCCGCGTTCGGACAGGTAAGTAAAATCAATGACTTCTTTGCCTGAGCCGTGCAACACGACTTTTTTCACTTTTTCAGGTAGCGTTTCCCAAGCAGCCTGCACATCGAAACCGTAATGCCGCGCCAATGATTGAATCATTTGGAAATAGAACTGGTTGCGCTTATCCCAGCCGTCAATTGCGCCGGTTGCCAGCGACAATTCGGGATGGGCGACCACTTTTTCGGGGTCGAAGAAATTGGTGTTGCCCAAGCCGTCGCAAGTCGGACAGGAACCCATCGGGTTGTTGAACGAAAAGAGGCGCGGCTCTAACTCGGGCAGGCTGTACGAACACACGGGGCAGGCAAACCGCGCGGAAAACCAATGTTCTTCGCCGCTGTCCATTTCCATCGCCAGCGCGCGCTCGTTGCCGTGGCGCAGCGCGGTTTCAAAACTTTCCGCCAGCCGCTGCTTGATGTCCGCCTTCACTTTCACGCGGTCGATGACCACGTCGATATTGTGCTTGATGTTTTTTTCCAGCTTCGGCACTTCGTCCAACTGATAGACCTCGCCGTCCACGCGCACCCGCGCAAAACCCTGCGCCTGCAAGTCGGCAAAGAAATCGACAAACTCGCCCTTACGCTCGCGCACCGCCGGCGCCAGAATCATCACGCGCGTGTCTTCCGGCAGTTTTAAGACGGCATCGACCATTTGCGATACGGTTTGGCTCGACAGCGGCAAGTTGTGTTCGGGGCAATACGGCGTGCCGACGCGGGCGTACAAAAGGCGCAGGTAATCGTGGATTTCCGTTACCGTGCCGACGGTGGAACGCGGATTGTGGCTGGTGGATTTCTGCTCGATGGAAATCGCGGGCGACAGGCCTTCGATCAAATCGACGTCGGGTTTGTCCATCATCTGCAAAAACTGCCGCGCATAGGCGGACAGGCTCTCGACATAACGCCGCTGCCCTTCGGCATACAGCGTGTCAAACGCCAACGACGATTTGCCGCTGCCCGACAGCCCCGTGACCACCACCAGCTTGTGGCGCGGAATGTCCAAATCGACGTTTTTCAAATTATGCGTGCGCGCGCCGCGGATGCGGATGGTGTCGTTGTCGCGGGCTTCAGAGCGGGGGGTTTTGCTGTCGTTTTGATGATGGTGGTTGCACATGGTCGGACTGCCTTAAGCGCCTTAAGCGGCTAAAATAAAACGGCTATTGTAACACTTTTCGCTTCGGTTTCAGATTGCGGCAGGTCGTCTGAAAAGCGGAGGAGACAGGTTTTCAGACGACCTTTCTTCGCTTTCTGTCCGAAAAACGGGCGCAGGCGCTAAAAGCGTATCGGATTCCGTTATAATGGCGGCGATTTGAATAGAATTTGAATAGAAAAGGACTAATTTATGAACCGTCTGTACCCCCACCCGATTATCGCCCGCGAGGGCTGGCCGTTTATCGGCGGCGGTTTGGTATTGAGTTTGCTGGTGTCTGCCTGCTGCGGCTGGTGGTCGCTGCCGTTTTGGATTTTCACCGTATTTGCCCTGCAATTTTTCCGCGACCCCTCCCGCGAAATCCCGCAAGACCCCGAAGCGATTTTAAGCCCCGTTGACGGACGCATCGTCGTCGTCGAACGAGCGCGCGATCCTTACCGTGATACCGAAGCGTTGAAAATCAGCGTGTTCATGAACGTCTTCAACGTCCACTCGCAAAAATCGCCTGCCGACTGCACCGTAACCGCCGTCGAATACAATAAAGGCAAATTCCTCAACGCCGATTTGGACAAAGCCAGTACAGAAAACGAACGCAACGCCGTACTGGCGACTACCGCGTCAGGTCGCGAAATCACCTTCGTCCAAGTCGCAGGCTTGGTTGCCCGCCGTATTTTGTGTTACACCAAAGTGGGTGAAAAATTGACCCGCGGCGAACGCTACGGTTTTATCCGCTTCGGTTCGCGCGTCGATATGTATCTGCCGGTTGACGCGCAGGCACAAGTTGCCATCGGCGATAAAGTAACCGGCGTACGCACCGTTTTGGCGCGCCTGCCGCTCCAAGCTCCAGAAGCTGCTGCACCGACTGAAAAACCGACTGCCGCCGCACAAGCGGAAACGCCCGCTCCAGCGCAAACCGCTGCCGAAGTTGCTCAATCCGAAATCGAAGCGGCTGCGGATAAAGTCCGCAATGCCGCGGAACAGGCATTGAAAGATTAACATTCCCACAAACAAAAAGGTCGTCTGAAAATGAGTCGAGCGGGTTGCGCTCAAACTTTTCAGACGACCTTTTTATATGGCTGCAAGGTCAAAAGACATCCGTCCTTACCATCCACTGTCCTAATATCCCGAACCTTGCGGAACATAGTAACCGCCCTCTTCCGATGCAGGCGGATAAGAACCCGGATACAGACCGTCGTCTGAAACAGGACGGCGGTTTTTGCCTTTATCCTTTTCTCTGTCTTTCTTTTTGTCCCTGTCGGGAATGGCGGCATCAATGACTGCGCCCGTACCTTTGACGACAACCTTGCCCGCCGTCATGACGGTCGTTGCCGCCAAATCGACTGCCGCCCTGACGACGCAGCCGTTCAGCGCATGGCAGACCAAAGGCAGAAGCAAGGTTTTCATCTTTATTTTCATGAATGCGAACATCCGCAATGACCGTCATGCCCGCCATCGCAGCCCGCCGCGTGTTCGTGCCACGCGTCATCGTCGCCGTCAAACTCTTCCATTTCGTCAAACTCGCCGTTTTCGACCAATTCGACCAACTCTTCCAAACTTTGCGCCCCTTCCACCCAAAAACACGGAATATCGGGCGGCGTATCAGGTGCCAGCAGTGCTGCATTGCCCTCGTGCCAAGCTATCCAATAGCCGTTGGCCGTTTGAACAAATTGCGCGTCGTGATGAATGGTTTCGCCTTCTGTGCCAACCAGCATACGCTCGGCAATTTCAGTCTGATAAGGCAGGATGTTCATGATATTCTTCCTACGGTCGGTAAAATACATATTGTAGCCGAAATTTCTACTTACTTTGCGTCCCGCCCATTCCGGCTTGAAGCTTTGTTTCGGGCGGCGCATAATTCCCGCTTATTTTCAATAAATTCACTGCAAAGGAAATCGGATGCAAAACTACCTGACCCCCAATTTTTCATTTGCTCCTATGATTCCCGAACGCGCCCTCGGCAGCCGCGTCTGGGATATTGAAGGCCGTGAATATATCGACTTGTCCGGCGGAATCGCGGTTAACGCGCTGGGACACTGCCATCCCGATTTGGTTGCCGCACTGGCGGAGCAGTCGCAAAAATTGTGGCACATTTCCAATATCTACACGACCAAGCCCGCGCAGGAATTAGCGAAAAAACTGGTAGAGCATACCTTTGCCGACAAAGTCTTTTTCTGCAATTCCGGCGCGGAAGCCAACGAAGCCGCACTGAAACTGGCGCGAAAATACGGGCGCGATCATTTTGGAGAACACAAAACCGAAATCATCTCCTGCCTCAACAGCTTCCACGGCCGTACGCTGTTTACCGTCTCAGTCGGCGGTCAGCCCAAATACAGCAAAGACTACGCGCCGCTGCCGCCAGGTATTACCCACGTTCCGTTTAACGATATTGCCGCATTGGAAGCCGCCATCAGCGAAAACACCTGCGCCGTAATCATCGAGCCGATTCAGGGTGAAAGCGGCATCCTGCCTGCCACGCAGGAATATCTGCAAGCCGCGCGCCGTTTGTGTGATGAACACGGCGCATTGCTGATTTTAGACGAAGTGCAAACCGGTATGGGGCACACAGGCAAGCTGTTCGCCTACGAACATTACGGCATTACGCCCGATATTCTCAGTTCTGCCAAAGCCTTAGGCGGCGGCTTCCCCGTCGGCGCGATTCTGACCACTGACAAAATCGCTCCGACCTTCGGGCCGGGGACGCACGGTTCGACGTTCGGCGGCAATCCGATGGCGTGCGCCGTCGGCAGCCGCGCGTTCGATATTATTAATACCCCGGAAACCTTGGCTCATGTCGAAAAACAAGGACAAAAACTTCAGACGACCTTGCGGGAATTGGGCGAGAAAACCAGCGTGTTTAAAGAAGTCCGCGGCATGGGGCTGCTCATCGGCTGCGTGCTGGCAGACCAATATAAAGGTCGCGCTTCGGAAATTACTGCCGCCGCGCTGAAACACGGCCTGATGGTATTGGTTGCCGGAGCCGATGTCGTGCGCTTTGCGCCTAGTCTTCTGCTAAACGATGAAGATATGGCGGAAGGTCTGAAACGCTTGGAGGCCGCGTTAACGGAATGGATAGCCTGATTTAAGAAATTATGAGCCAAGGCTTTCTTGGCTATTTCAAAAACTTTTATCAATCACCGTGGCTTATTCATATTAAAGGTCGTCTGAAAACAAGCAAAACAGGTTTTCAGACGACCTTTGTGCGTCTTCCCTTCATCACTTATAGTGGATTAAATTTAAATCAGGACAAGGCGACGAAGCCGCAGACAGTACAAATAGTACGGCAAGGCGAGGCAACGCCGTACTGGTTTAAATTTAATCCACTATAAAACAACATTTTCCTACATCCCCTGTCATTTGATGTTCGTTAAAAAATGCCTTGCCTATTCGTGTTACGCTTCGGAAACAAATTGATTTTTCAAGGAAAAGGAGCAGGGTATGCCGTCGTTGAGAACGCAAATCGCCGGTTTTTCTTTTGACAACTGTCTGATGAACGCCGCTGGTGTGGCGTGTATGACCGTAGAAGAATTGGAAGAAGTCAGACAATCCGCCGCAGGCAGCTTCGTCACCAAAACGGCAACGCTTAAAGCACGGGCTGGCAATCTCGAGCCGCGTTACCGCGATGTACCGCTTGGCAGCATTAATTCCATGGGTTTGCCGAATCAAGGCATTGATTACTATCTGGATTATTTGCTGAGCCTTCAAGAATCACAGCCCGAACGGACATTTTTCCTGTCGCTGGTCGGTATGTCGCCCGATGAAACACACACACTGCTGAAAAAAGTGCAAAACAGCGGTTTTAAAGGCATTACCGAACTCAACCTTTCCTGCCCGAACGTCCCCGGCAAGCCGCAAATCGCCTACGACTTTGAAGCAACCGAGCGGATTTTGGGCGAAGCCTTCCGCTACTTCGACAAGCCTTTAGGCATCAAACTGCCGCCATATTTCGACATCGTCCATTTCGACCAAGCAGCGGAGGTGTTCGACCGCCATCCGCTGAAATTCGTCAACTGCGTCAATTCAATCGGCAACGGCATGTATATCGAAGACGAATCCGTTGTTATCCGGCCTAAAAACGGTTTTGGCGGCATAGGCGGCGAATACATCAAACCGACCGCGCTCGCCAACGTCCATGCGTTCTACCAAAGATTGAATCCGTCCATCCAAATCATCGGTACAGGCGGCGTTTATACCGGTCGCGATGCGTTTGAACATATCTTGTGCGGCGCGAGCATGGTGCAAATCGGCACGGCGCTGCATCAGCAAGGCGTCGAAGTTTTCGAACGCGTTTCGCTTGGTTTGAAAGCCATCATGGTGCAAAAAGGCTACGAGACGCTCGAAGACTTCAAAGGCAAACTGAAATATCTGGGGTAAGTCTGCTCAGATGAAGGGGAAAAGGTCGTCTGAAAACCTAAATCGGGCTTTCAGACGACCTTAGTATTTACGCATTCAGAAATGCTCTTTATCTCCCGAACCCGGGTAACTTGCTAAACAACCATTTTCTTTACATGCAAAGCTTTTCTGCGCTTTTTTGATTGACATCCCATTCCCAAGAACAGTAAGCGGATCAACACCATCTACGAAAGCGAAACAAACCAATAAGAATCTTTTTCGCTGCCATATTTTTCTTTTACCCCACTAAAAGCGAAGTCATACTGAGCGAACCGGCGGCAAGGTTTTCGTTGAAAAATGTAATGGAATCATCTGGTTCGCGTAATGCCATAATGCAAAGAAAAGGCAGGTAATGTTCCGGCGTCGGCACGGAAAGCATCGCCTTTTCACCCAGCCGTTCGTAATGAATCAACGTGTCGTCATCCCGTTCAACAATCGCCTGATTGACCGCTTCGCGGAAAGCAAACGCCCAATCATAGCCCGCGCCGATTTGATTGATATGCGCCCTGCTCATCACGCCCAGATTATGGATAATATTGCCGCTGCCGACGATCAACACACCCTGTTCGCGCAAAGCGGATAATTTTTTCGCCAAATTGAAATGCCACTCCGCCGACTGCAAACGGTTAAGACTAAGCTGCACCACGGGAATATCGGCATCGGGATACAGAAATTTCAACACTGCCCAAGTGCCATGATCAAAACCGCGCGTCGGGTTCAACTCCACATTTTCCGGTTGCAATAACGAGCGCACTTGCTCCGCCAACTCAAGCGAACCGGGCGCCGGATACCGCACCTGACTGAGTGCTTCAGGAAATCCGTAAAAATCATAAATCATTTCAGGCTGTTCGCCCGATGAAACCTGCAAACCGCTGCTGTACCAATGCGCCGAAATCATCAAAATCGCTTTCGGTTTGGCAAACTTTTGCGTAATCAGGCTGAGATTTTGGTTGAAAGGATTTTCCTTATCCAACACATTCATCGGACTGCCATGCCCAACAAACAATACAGGCATTTTTTTCATTGTTGCCTCCTTATTATCTGATGAGGCGGATTGTACGGATAGATGATTAAGCAATAAATCTCAATTTACGAACAACATATTTTCCAAATAGGAAATGATGAAATATTCTTCGGTTTTGTTAAAAAATTCAAAAATAGGTCGTCTGAAATGTTTAGAGAAAAAGTAAGGTGTGCCGGAGCACACCTTGTTTAACGGTTACACACCCATTTTCCACGCGGAGATGCGTTTCAAATTATCCACCGTGTCGTGATTGACGATAGCAGCGAACATGCTGTCCAGTTTGGCGATTTCGGCTTTGTCTTCATTACTAAGCGCAAAGTCAAACACGTTCAAGTTTTCCGCCATGCGATCGGGTTTGGTGGATTTTGCCAATACCACAATATCGCGTTCCACCAGCCAGCGGGTAATCACCTGCGCCACGGATTTGCCGTATTTCGCGCCGATTTTGCTTAACACGGGGTTGTGGAAAATATCGTTTTTACCTTCGGCAAACGGCGCCCACGCTTCCACGGTGATGCCTTCGGCCTGCAAAGCGGCAACAGCTTCGGTTTTTTGTTGGAATGGATTGATTTCAATCTGATTGGCTTGCGGCATGACCTTATTAAACAGCCCCAAATCCACCGCGCGTACGGGCGAAAAATTGCTCACGCCGATGGCGCGGATTTTGCCTGCTGCCTGATATTCTTCCAGCGCGCCATGTGCCGTAGCTGTCGCCGTAAGGCTGATGAATCAGCACCATATCGATGTAATCCAAATTCAGACGACCCAATGAACGATCCAGCGACGCTTTGGCAGCTTCGTAGCCGAAATTTTCCACCCAAATTTTGGTGGTAACGAACAATTCTTCGCGCGCCACTCCGCTGTTTTTAATCCCCAAACCGACTTCGGTTTCATTCATATAAATCTGTGCGGTGTCGATGTGGCGGTATCCTACTTTGATGGCAGCAATCACGGCTTGCTCGGTTTCTTCGGGTGGAATTTGAAATACGCCGAAACCGAGAACAGGAATTTTTACGCCGTTGTTTAATGTGATGTTTTGTATGATATTGTCTCCTGTTTATTCTCATGAAAGTGCGGTTATTTTAGTCCGTATTTTTATTGAGATAAATTGGGTTTGGTTTTATGATGTCGTGAATTAAATTCACTAATTAGCCCAAGCGGGGCAGGAAAATGCAGAACTTTAACGAGCTGAATTATTTTTTGACACTCGCACAAACGCAGAGTTTTGTGAAAGCGGGGCAACTTTTGAGGATTTCTTCTTCGGCGTTGAGCCATAGCATGAAAAATTTAGAAACGCGGCTGAACCTGCGTCTGTTCAACCGCACTACACGCAATGTGTCGCTGACCGAAGCTGGGCAACAGCTTTTCGACCAACTTTTCCCACTTTATCAAGCCATAAACCAAGAAGTCGATGCATTAAATGATTTTTTGAATACGCCATCGGGATTGATTCGCATCAACGCCCCGGCGATGGCAGCGGAAGCCGTGTTGTATCCAAAATTAAAGCCGATTTTGAACCAATACCCGAAAATCCGCTTGGAAATCGTGGTGGACGACCGTTGGGCGGACATTGTGAAAGAGGGATTTGATATGGGCGTGCGGCTGGGCAACGATGTGGCAAAAGAGATGGTTGCGGTGCCGATTTCCGCACCACTTAAAATGGCGTTGGTTGGCTCGCCCGATTATTTGGCGCAATACGGTTCGCCGAAAAATATTGACGATTTGCAGCAGCACCGCCTTATCGGCGCAAAGCTCTCCGCCGAACACGGCGCGGAGATGCAGTGGGAATTCAAATACAAAAAAGAGCTGATTACGTTCACGCCCAAATCGCAGTTTTCCATCAATAATCATCTGCGCCTGCAAGCCGTTTCAGACGGCCTCGGCATCACTTGGCTGCCGCATATCATCGCCGCAGACGCACTCCATTCAGGGCAGTTGGTCGAGCTGTTGCCCGAGTACGCCATCACTTACGATCCGCTTTACCTCTATTACCCCAGCCGCCGCGGGCATTCGAATGTGTTTAAGCTGATTGTGGATGCGCTGCGGGTGGAGGTCGTCTGAAAATGCAAAAGCAGCCTGACTTCTTTGCATGGATTTCAGACTGCTTTTTGCTTTCAGGTAGCCTTATAGCTATTCATATACCGCCTGCCACATTGCGTCCTGCACCGCCTGTACCCAGTTTTCAGGCTGCTTGGTCGCTACACCGTCCTTGACCGCTTGTTTGGCAACGGCAACAGCAACAGTAGCAGACGATGCACGCAGGTTATTCACCGATGGCAGGAGCGACGCGCCTTCGTCCTGCGGATTGACTTGCGAGGCGACTGCTTCAGCTGCAGCCAACAGCATCCCGTCAGTAACGTGTTCCGCACCGGAAACGATAACCCCCAACCCCAACCCCGGGTAAAGCATGGCGTTGTTAGCTTGACCGATTTCGTAGTTCACGCCTTTATACGGCACGGGTGGCACGGGGATGCCGACAGAAATGAGCGCTTTGCCATCCGACCATTTTATAGCCTCACTCGGCATCACTTCGATTTTCTCGGTCGGGTTAGATAACGGCAGCAGAATTGGGTGCTCTACGCCCGCACATAGGGCTTTGACTACGTCTTCAGTGAATGCGCCGTGATCGGTGGATGTGCCAATCAAGATAGTCGGTTTTACTTGTTTTACAACTTCGAGCAAGCCGATTTTACCGTCCGTTTTCGCCCAATCGGCAACTTCGGCGGCGGGACGTGCATATTCCTGCTGGTAATCGGGCAAGCCGTCCATGTCGTCAGTAACCAGTCCGTTGATGTCAATCAGCCATACGCGTTGTTTCGCTTCTTCGCGACTCAGACCTTCGCGCTCCATCGCTGCACTGATTTGGTCGGCCATACCTGTACCTGCCGTGCCTGCGCCGTACACCACCAACCGCTGTTCGGCAAAGGTCTGTTTGGTCACTTTCAGGCCAGAGAATACGGCAGCCATCACAATCGCGCCCGTTCCCTGCATATCGTCGTTGAAAATACGGTATTGTCGGCGGTTCTCCACCAAAATGCGGCGGGCATTGGACGGACCGAAGTCTTCAAAGTGCAAAAGCGCATTGGGGAACATTTCAGCAGCAGTTTTCAGGTAGCTTGTAATCAATGCGTCGTAGCGTTCGCCACGCACGCGGGCATGGCGATTGCCCAAATAAGCGGGATCATTGAGCAGGGCTTCATTATCTGTACCCACGTCTAGATTCACAGCAATGGCACGGCCGGGATGAATGCCCGCAGCAGCAGTATAAACTGCCAATTTGCCGACGGAAATATCCGTGCCGTTCACGCCCCAGTCGCCGATACCCAAAATCTCTTCCGCATCGGAAACCACAATCAAATCTACATCATCTGCTCCCAAGCCCAGCGTTTCAAACGATGCGCGGATGTTTTCAGGATGGTTTACATCCAGATAGACAGCGCGCGAACGGCGGTAGTCGCGGCTCCATTTTTTAATCGCTTCGCCGACAGTGGGGTCGTAAACGACGGGTAGCATTTCGGCCAAATGGTCAATCAGGAGTTTGTAGTACAGCACTTCGTTGCGGTTGTGCAGTTGATCGAGAAAGATATATTTTTCAATGTCTTTTTCATAGGATGAAAACTGGCGGTAAGCACGCGTGGCCTGTTGTTCGAGCGTTTCCACAACGACAGGTAGGCGGCCGGTCAGGCCATATTTTGCTCGCTCTTCCAACGTGAACGCTGTATCTTTGTTGGTGAGAGGGTTCTGTAGGATGGTGGGGGTGTTGCTCATATTGTGTCTCCTGTGAAGGTTAGGAAAAGCTCGTCCGAAAAATGGACTGTTATACTGTTATATTGTACTTAAAAAAATACGGATTAAAAGTTAATTTAACAACCTAGAAAGTCCTTAAAAGTTGATGATTAGCCTTTTACAGACTAATAACGGACGTATCACAATGAAACTGAATCTAAACCACGGCGAAATTAACAAACGTATCAGCAAGGCCATTGCTAAATATCGCCAAGCAAGCGTAGCCTACTTGGGTAGGGTGTGGTACACACGCACGTGGTTTTCAGTTTTCAGGTAACCTTTTCAGGCTACCTGAAACAGTGCAGGCTGCCATCGGTCTGATTTTTTGAATGCGTGCCTACGATGCTGCACCCCCATCCTGTTTTTCAGACGGTTTTTTTTCATAACAAAGAGCGGTCAGATTTTCAAAAGTTTTTGCAAACCCTCTTTCAAACCCAACCGCTTTCATCATCAAGCCCTGCCTGTGCTTAACCCAGCTTTGCCGTTTTCCCACAAGGTTTTCAGTAAAACTTTCCACGCCGACAATTTAGGATTGGGCTGTTTGCCTTGTCCGATCAAGTCCATTTGCGTCATATACCAGTTCATCTCCAGCATCGCGCCCGCTTTTTTATCAACCACCGCCACGCCCGTTTGGATGCGGTCGGTCTGTACGGTTTGGTAAGTGCCGTTTTGCATTTTGTTCGCCAAATCAGGCACTAAGGCAAACGGGCGGGCGACACCGACCAAATCCAAATGGCCGCTGGATAAGGCGTCTTCCATGGCGGTTTGCGAACGGAAGCCGCCGGTGATAATCAGCGGGGCTTGGCTGACTGCACGGGCTTTTTCGGCGTAATCGATGAAGAAGGCTTCGCGTTTGCGGGTGCTGTCTTTGGCGGCGAGCATTTGCGGGCTTTCGTAGTTGCCACCGGAAACTTCAATAAAATCAATGCCCATTTCCGACAGTTTTTGTACCACTTGCACCGACTCGCTTTCTTCAAATCCGCCTTTTGGAAATCTGTCGAATTGAGTTTTACACCAACCAAGAAATCTTTGCCCACGGCGGCGCGGATGGCGGTGTAGGTTTCCAAAAGGAAGCGCATACGGTTTTCCAAACTGCCGCCCCATGGGTCTTGGCGGCGGTTGTGGTGCGGCGAGAGGAATTGGCTGATGAGATAGCCGTGTGCGGCGTGAATTTGTATGCCTGAAAAGCCTGCCTGTTCGGCAATTTTCGCGGTTTGCACAAATTGCTGAATCAGCCCGTTGATTTCGTCAGCAGTCAATTCGCGCGGCGGATTGATAAAGCCGTCCATGCCCACCAACGGCACGGTGCTCGGCGCAAGCGGCGTTTTATTGACCACCGCAGGCGACTGTTTGCCCGCATGATTGATTTGCATGATGAGCAGCGTGTCGTTTTGCGTGCCGGCTTTCGCCCATTTTTTCAGCATCTCAAGGCTGCGTCCGTCTGAAATCACCACATCGTTTATCGAACCTTTGCCGCTTTCGGCGACCATCACATTGCCTGTAACCAACACGCCTGCACCGCCTTGCGCCCAAGTGCCGTACAGGCGGACAAGCTTTTCAGACGGCTGGTCGTTTTGGGCAAGTTGCTCTTCCATGGCGGATTTGAAGATACGGTTTTTGGCGGTTTTGCCGTTTTGAAAAGTGAATGGAGTAAATAACATAATCGTTCCTTTAAGTTGATAAGTTTAAAAATGTAAACTTATTTGAGTATAGTGGATTAAATTTAAATCAGGACAAGGCGACGAAGCCGCAGACAGTACAGATAGTACGGCAAGGCGAGGCAACGCCGTACTGGTTTAAAGTTAATCCACTATAAAAATAAAGGGTTAACGGATAACCCTATTTTGAAAGCGGGCAATTTTGAGCCATCAAATCAGCAAGCTGTTTCAATCTCGCCACCGCATCCGCCATGGCAATACTGTAAAACCGCTCCTTGCCGACCTGCTCCACCGCCACCGCACCGGCTTGCAGCATGATTTTCAAATGATGCGACACCGCAGGACGCGACAGATGCAGATGTTCGGTCAGCTCATTGACATTCATCTTGCCGTGTTCCCACAGCACGCGCAGGATTTGATGGCGGTTTTCATCGCTCAACACAGTAAAAATGGGAATGCACTCATGCATTAAATTCATAGTTTGTTGCGGCATATTCGACCTATTGAGTTTATATGTTTAAAAACTTGAACTTATTTTATTGGGAAAGATGGGGAATGTCAAAGGGAGTTTTCAGAAGATGGTTTTAGTGTACAAATCACAGCGTTTCATCAATCATTATCTCAGTCTGCAAGCCGTTTCAGACGACCTTTTCGTAATAAAGAGCGGTCAAATTTTTAAGTGTTTTGCAAATCATCTTAAAAATTTGACCGCTTGCATCATTATCAAGACCGCAGCCGTCTGAAACATTGATGACCGGTTTACTGATGTCCGCTTTCTGCTACTTTTGTCCATTTTGCCAATGTCTGCTTCATCTGTGCCTGAGGGATGAAGCGGGCCATCCGTTCTACTTCCTTGCCTTGATAAAACAGCAGCCATGCAGGTGCGGTCAGCACGTGGAAACGTCCAGCCATTTCGGGTATTTCAGCAATATCGGCTTTTACGGCATACACATTTCCTTTCACAGCCAAAGCTGAGTCAAGCTGGGCGGCCACGACCGTACAAACACCGCAGATTGGGGCTTTGATGTACAGTGATACTAAAGGGTGTGTGGCGATGGCCTGTTCGATGTCTTTCAGAGTGTGCAGTTGTTGCATGTCATGTACTCCTTTGAGCGATTAAGCCCTTTTCTAGTTGTCCAGAAAAGGGGCTTTCAACGAAATGAAAACAAGAAAACGGTTTGAGTCGTCTAGATTTTTTCCACAACCACTTTTGCCCGCACTTTCAGGCTGTCCAACACTGGCGAGTTGGCGGCGGAGCGGTCGGCGAAATTTTGCAGGGTAGGAAGGTCGGCGTCGGCTTTTACTTTTACGGTTAGCACCAGATTATCCAGTCCGCCGTAGCCATCTTCCATGCCGAACAGTTTGGCCATGTCAATACCGCCCCTTGCGGATATTTCAAACTGTTCCAGTTTCACGCCTGCCTGTGCTGCCTGCAACTCGAAACCTATGGAGGAGCAGCCTGCAGCAGCGCCGATCAGGTATTCCATCGGACTTGGGGCGGCGTTTTCACCGCCCATGTTTTTCGGTTCGAGACCTTTGCAAAATACCCTTCTTCACCTGTTCCCTCAACAGCCGAAAACCTGTTTTTGGGTTTCGGCTGTCGAAGGAAGGGCTTTTTTGCAAAGATCTCAGCCTGTTTCTATTCTGCCCAAGCCGCCTAACGCTCCTCCAGCCCGGCCAAAATCGCACAATCCGGGCAGTCGTCTCCCGCGCAGGCATCGTGCCAGCGTTGCAGCTCGGCCACCATGCCCTGCAAGCGTTCGATTTTGGCTTCCAGCTCGGCGATGTGCCGCGCGGTGAGCGTTTTCACTTCGCGGCTGGTGCGCTGCGGGTTGTGTTGCAGGCTCAAAAGCTGCCCGATCTGCGGCAGCGAAAAGCCCACTTCCCGCGCATGGCGTATAAAGCGCAGCCGGGCAAGGTCGGCCTGTCCGTAGCGGCGGTAGCCCGCTTCGCTGCGCGTGGCCGGGGCGATTAGTCCGTGCTTTTCGTAGTCGCGGATTTGTTTGGCGGAAAGGCCGCTCTCGGCTGCGGCCTGGCTGATGTTCATCATGATGCTTGACCTTTACTTCGGGTGAAGCTTTATAGTGGCGGCACTTAGCGGAAAAGCAAGAGCAGACCCATCATTTCAGGCTACCTGAAAGCTTTGGCTGCAACGGGCTTTAAAACCTCAGTCTCATTCCAACAGAAAGGAAACCCTATGCAAACCATCACATTAAACATCGAGGGCATGACCTGCGGCGGCTGCGTGAAAAGCGTTACCAGCATCCTCGAAGGCGTAAACGGCGTGGACAAGGCCGAAGTGAGCCTGGAAAACAAGAACGCCGTCGTGGAATTCGACCCCGCCCAAACCAACCCCGCCGCGCTGATAGAAGCGGTGGAAGACGGCGGCTTTGATGCGGCTTTGTAAATCGAATCGCAACAAATCGACTGCAACACCCCAAAGGCTACCTGAAAACCCTGCTCCGCTTTTTTCAGGTAGCCCAACCACATTCAGAAGGAAGAAACCATGCAACAAAAAGTCCGTTTCCAAATCGAAGGCATGACCTGTCAGGCCTGCGCTTCGCGCATTGAGAAGGTGTTGAACAAAAAAGACTTTGTCGCCGAAGCGGGGGTGAACTTCGCCAGCGAAGAGGCGCAGGTGGTGTTTGACGACAGCCAAACCTCCGCCGCCGACATCGCCAAAATCATCGAGAAAACCGGTTACGGTGCAAAAGAAAAAACGGAAGACGCGCTGCCGCAACCCGAAGAAACAACGCATGTAAGCTGGCGGCTGTGGCTTTTGCTGGCAATCAATATCCCGTTCCTTATCGGCATGGCGGGAATGATGATTGGTCGGCACGATTGGATGATTCCGCCGTTGTGGCAGTTTGCACTGGCAAGTGTGGTGCAGCTTTGGCTGGCAATCCCGTTTTACAAAAGCGCGTGGGCGAGTATTAAAGGCGGGCTGGCGAATATGGACGTGCTCGTTACCATCGGCACGGTGTCGATTTACCTGTATTCCGTCTATATGCTGTTTTTCAGCCCGCACGCGGCACACGGCATGGCGCATGTGTATTTTGAAGCGGGCGTGATGGTGATTGGTTTTGTGTCGCTGGGCAAGTTTTTGGAACACCGCACCAAAAAATCCAGCCTGAACAGCTTGGGCCTGCTGCTGAAACTCACGCCGACCCAAGTCAACGTGCAGCACAATGGCGAATGGAAACAACTGCCCATCGACCAAGTGCAAATTGGCGACATAATCCGCGCCAACCACGGCGAACGCATTGCTGCCGACGGCATTATTGAAAGCGGCAGCGGCTGGGCGGACGAGAGCCACCTCACCGGCGAATCCAATCCCGAAGAGAAAAAGGCGGGTGGCAAAGTGTTGGCGGGCGCACTGATGACCGAAGGCAGCGTGGTGTATCGCGCCACGCAGCTCGGCAGCCAAACCCTGCTCGGCGACATGATGAACGCGCTGTCTGAAGCACAAGGCAGCAAAGCGCCGATTGCGCGCGTGGCGGACAAGGCGGCGGCGGTGTTCGTGCCTGCCGTCGTGGGCATCGCGCTTTTGACCTTTATCGCCACTTGGCTGGTTAAAGGCGATTGGACGGTTGCGCTGATGCACGCCGTTGCCGTTTTGGTAATTGCCTGCCCGTGCGCACTCGGTCTGGCGACGCCCGCCGGGATTATGGTCGGCATGGGCAAGGCGGTGAAACACGGCATTTGGTTCAAAGACGCGGCGGCGATGGAAGAAGCCGCCCACGTCGATGCCGTCGTGTTGGACAAAACCGGTACGCTGACCGAAGGCAGACCGCAGGTTGCTGCCGTTTATTGCGTTCCCGACAGCGGCTTTGACGAAGACGCTTTGTACCGCATCGCTGCCGCCGTCGAACAAAACGCCGCCCACCCGCTCGCGCGCGCCATCGTCTCCGCCGCCCAAGTGCGTGGTTTGGAAATCCCCACTGCACAAAACGCGCAAACCGTTGTCGGCGCAGGCATTACCGCCGAAGTCGAAGGCGTGGGTTTGGTGAAAGCGGGCAAACTTGATTTTGCCGAATTAAAGCTACCTGAAAACCTTTCAGACGACGTCTGGCGTATCGCAAGCATCGTCGCCGTTTCCGCCAACGGCAAACCCATCGGCGCATTCGCACTCGCCGACGCGCTGAAAGCCGATACCGCCGAAGCCATAGGCCGTCTGAAAAAACACGGCATCGATGTTTACATCATGAGCGGCGACAACCAAGGTACGGTTGAATACGTCGCCAAACAACTGGGCATCGCACACGCCTTCGGCAACATGAGTCCGCGCGACAAAGCCGCCGAAGTGCAGAAACTCAAAGCCGCCGGCAAAACCGTGGCGATGGTCGGCGACGGCATCAACGACGCGCCCGCACTCGCCGCCGCCAACGTCAGCTTCGCCATGAAAGGCGGCGCGGACGTTGCCGAACACACCGCATCCGCCACGCTGATGCAACATTCGGTCAACCAGCTCGCCGATGCCCTGCTGGTATCGCAAGCCACTTTGAAAAACATCAAACAAAACCTGTTTTTCGCCTTCTTCTACAATATTTTAGGTATCCCGCTCGCCGCACTCGGCTTCTTAAACCCCGTCATCGCAGGCGCGGCAATGGCGGCAAGCTCGGTTTCGGTGTTGAGCAATGCGCTGCGCTTGAAACGGGTGAAGATTGAGTAATATTTTGCGTAATATAAAGCGAAGGTCGTCTGAAACCCCCTCCCCTCTTTCAGACGACCTTTCTTTTCTAATATGCGGTTTCCAAACGCTTTTTGCGGTACAATACCGCCCTTAAATTTTTCCTTATTTCAAAGCGCAAACCGCCATGTCCAAAAAAACCAAGCAAGAATTAGAGAATAACAAACTCAACAAACGCCTGCGCCACGCCGTCGGCGACGCGATTAACGATTTCAACATGATCGAGCCGGGCGACAAAATCATGGTTTGTCTCTCCGGCGGCAAAGACAGCTACGCCCTATTAGACATCCTGCGTCAGCTCCAAGCCAGCGCGCCGATTGATTTTGAGCTGGTTGCCGTCAATCTCGACCAAAAGCAGCCGGGCTTTCCCGAAGAAGTGTTGCCCACCTATCTTGAAAGCATAGGTGTACCGTACAAAATCGTTGAAGAAGACACCTATTCCACCGTCAAACGCGTCTTGGACGAAGGCAAAACGACTTGTTCTCTGTGCAGCCGCCTGCGCCGCGGCATTCTCTACCGTACCGCAAAAGAATTGGGCTGCACCAAAATCGCCTTGGGACACCACCGCGACGACATACTCGCCACCATGTTTTTAAATATGTTTTACGGCGGCAAACTCAAAGCCATGCCGCCCAAGCTGGTGAGCGACAACGGCGAACACATCGTCATCCGCCCGCTGGCGTATGTGAAAGAAAAAGATTTGATTAAATACGCCGAGCTGAAACAATTCCCGATTATCCCGTGCAACCTCTGCGGCTCGCAGCCCAACCTGCAACGCCAAGTCATCGGCGATATGCTGCGCGATTGGGACAAACGCTTTCCCGGCCGCATCGAATCCATGTTCTCCGCCCTGCAAAACGTCGTCCCCTCCCATCTCGCCGATCCCGAGCTTTTCGACTTCGTCGGTTTGGAACGCGGTCAAACCTTGAAACACGGCGGCGACTTGGCGTTTGACAGCGAAAAAATGCCCGAACGCTACTCCGACGGCAGCGAAGAAGACGAAAGCGAAATCAAAATCACCCCGTCCAAACCTCAACGAAAGGTCATCAATATTCTGGCGAACAAGCCGAAAACTTGCGGCGCATAAAACAAAAATCCGGATGCCTTGTCCGGATTTTTTATTTCTTTGCACAAACCTGCCTTGAATCATCAGGATGTGCAACCATAATACGGTGAGTTGTCTGAAAACTGAGATTTTATAGTGGATTAACTTTAAACCAGTACGGCGTTGCCTCGCCTTGCCGTACTATCTGTACTGTCTGCGGCTTCGTCGCCTTGTCCTGATTTAAATTTAATCCACTATACGTGAAAGACGATACAAACCGTTCCATTTTAATCCGCCGCAAAACATGCAAGCGGAGTTCACACACGCTTTTCCCTTCCATCAAACAAGGACTGTTATGACTGCCATTTTTATCCTGCTCGGTTTAATCGCCATCTGTATCGGACTGCTCGGCACGGTTTATCCCGCCATTCCCGGATTGGGATTGATGTTCGGCGGCGCATGGCTGCTTGCCTATGCCGGCGATTATCAGATTTACGGTACAAACACCTTAATTTTTCTTGCCGTTGTCGCCGCCATCGGCACGGCAATGGATTTTGTTGCAGGCGCATTAGGGGCAAAATATACGGGAGCCAGTAAAAAAGCAGTCTGGGGGGCGTTGATCGGCGGCATTATCGGCGCATTTTTCTCCATCCCCGGGTTGTTGTTCGGCCCGCTCATCGGCGCGGGCGTCGGAGAATTCTTGGCTCGCCGCGATATGTGGCAGGCGGGCAAAGTCGGACTGGGGACGTTTATCGGCTTCATCATCGGTACGGTCGCCAAAATCGGTTGTGCCTTGACGATTGTGATGACCCTGCTCGTTATGTGGGCGGCAAGCTGGTTTTAACCTGATCATTGCAAAAGGTCGTCTGAAAATGGTTTTCAGACGACCTTTTGATTTTTTACCTGATCGGAAAGTTATCCCTTGCCGCAACAGGCTTTGTATTTTTTACCGCTCCCGCAAGGACAAGAATCGTTTCGCCCGATTTTTTCACCTTCGCGACGTACGGTTTGCGGTTTGTTGATGATGGCCTGCCAATACCAGTAAATATCCAGCAGGACGTGCGGCAGGTCGGATTCGAGCTGTGAGAGTTCTTTTTCAGTCAGGTGCAAAATGATTTCGGCGTTTTGCTCTTCGTCGTAAATGCCGCCCAAAGCCATGATCGGATAGAACAAGTCTTCAAACTCCTCCTGATCGACCGCTTCAAACCAATCGGTCGGCACGACATCCAAGGCATACAGATAGGCGTTACACCAAGTGTACACGTCGGGATTGCCCGCTGCATCTTCATAAAGCCACAAATCGGGCAACATTTTACTGCCGAGCTTGATACGCAAATCAGCCGCCAGCGCCATCACCAAACGCTCGATTTCGGTACGCTCTTTCGCGTCAAACAATGATTCTTCACCCAAAACTTCAGGCAGCCAATCGTTCGGATTTAAGGCATCGGGACCACTCAACAAAGCCATCATAAACGCCTGTACCTCATCGCAGCGCATGGTGTTGTGTTGTTCCGATTTGGCATCGAGCAGCTGCATCAGGCGCACGCGAGATGCCTCGTCAAATGCTTGTAATTGCATGGTTTTTCCTTATTTTTAATGATGTATCCGTTATCTGAAAGGTCGTCTGAAACCATTTTCAGACGACCTTTTCATCAACCCGGCCTATTTCTAACTGCTGCCGAACAAGCCTTTAAACCACAACACAATATCATCCCACATCCGTCTGAACCAGCTGCCTTCTTCAACGGAATGGAGGGCGACGACGTTTTTCTCGGTAATGACTTTGCCGTCTTTGACGATTTTGAGTTTGCCCAAGCTTTGACCTTTGCGGATCGGGGCGACAACGGGCTGAACGGTTTCTAAAATCGGTTTGATGTTTTGTCCGGCATCATGGGGAATCGTGATGTACACGTCTTCGAGGAAGCCGACGTTCACCGATTTGCTGCTGCCTTTATAAACTTTGACCTTAGAAATGATTTCGCCGCCGTTGTAGAGCTTGGGCGTGTCGAATGCCTGCAATGCCCAGTTGAGTAATTTGCCGCTTTCGGACGCGCGGGCTTCGGTGGAATCGGTACCCACAACGATGGAAACAATGCGTCTTCCGTTGCGTTTGCTGGAAGCGGCAAGGTTGTAGCCTGCGCTTTCGGTATGCCCTGTCTTCAAGCCGTCCACGCTGGAGTCGCGGTAGAGCAGGAGGTTGCGGTTTGGCTGCTCGACATTGTTGTATTTGAAGGATTTAATCGAAAATACGGGATAGTATTTCGGATAATCGTGTATCAGCGCGGCGGACAAAATGGCTAAATCGCCGACGGTGGAAACATGGCCTTCGGCGGCCAATCCGGTCGGGTTTTTAAAGTGGGTTTTGGTCATGCCCAAACGCTTGGCTTCTTCGTTCATTTGTTGGACGAACACGTCCACCGAGCCTCCTCCCATGGCTTCGGCAAGCGTGGTGGCGGCATCGTTGCCGGATTGGACAATCATGCCTTTAATCAGATCGCTCACGCTGGCGGGGACTTTGGGATTGAGGAACATCCGCGAGCCTTCGATTTTCCAGCCTGCATCGGACACGGTCAGCATTTGGTCGGCGCGCAATGTGCCGTTTTCCAAAGCCTTGAACGTGAGGTAGGCGGTCATCATTTTGGTCAGCGAAGCGGGTTCGATCTGCGTGTCGATATTGCCGGAGGCAAGCACTTGATGGCTGTGCAAATCGGTAACGATGTAGGCGGCAGCGGCAATGGCAGGCGGCGCATCGGGACTGTTGATGCTTGGCATCATGGCTTCGGGCTGGGATGCGGCGGCAGGAGCCAGCTCGGAAGCCGCAACTGCGGGAGCTGCGTTGTTTTTGGCCGCTTGCGGCGCGGCTTGCGCGGCGGTAATCATCATCGCCGCGATCAATACGGATAATGTTTTTTTCATTGGAATGTGGTGCGGAAATAGAAATAAAAACAACCGCGTCGTGCGGTTTGGCGCAAAAGGCAGTCATTATACCGCCGCATCTTCGCTTTGCTAAGATTTTTCTTGATTTCAGACGACCTCGCAGGTATGGTTTTACCTTTCCGCCGTTTTGTTGACAAAGTTTGACGCGGACGGCGGACACTCCTTTCGAAAATATTCCTCCGGCACACAAAACCATGAACAACCGCCCATCTTATTCCGATTACCTCATCCGCATCCTGACCGCCTCCGTTTACGACGTTGCCGTCGAAACCCCGCTCGAACCCGCCATCGGGCTGTCGGGTCGTCTGAACAACAACGTCCTGCTCAAACGCGAAGACCTGCAACCCGTGTTTTCCTTCAAAATCCGCGGCGCGTACAACAAAATGGCGAAGCTGCCCAAAGAAGCGCTCGCCTGCGGCGTGATCGCCGCCAGCGCGGGCAACCACGCACAAGGCGTCGCACTTTCGGCACAGCGTCTAGGCTGCCGCGCCGTCATCGTTATGCCCGAAACCACGCCCCAAATCAAAATCGACGCCGTCAAAAGCCGCGGCGGTGAAGTCGTCCTCAAAGGCATTTCCTACAACGATGCCTATGATTACGCGATGGAATTGGCAGAAAAGAAAAACTGACCTACATCGCCCCGTTTGACGACCCCGACGTTATCGCCGGACAAGGCACAGTCGGCATGGAAATCGTGCGCCAACGTCCCGACGACATCTACGCCATCTTCGTCCCCATCGGCGGCGGCGGACTGGCGGCGGGTGTTGCCGCGTTCGTCAAACAAGTACGCCCGAGCATCAAAGTCATCGGCGTGCAAACACACGACTCCTGCTGCATGAAACAATCCGTCGAAGCCGGAAAAGTCGTCAGTCTCAAAGACGTCGGCCTCTTCTCCGACGGTACCGCCGTCAAAGTCGTCGGCGAAGAAACCTTCCGCCTCTGCCGCGACCTCTTGGACGACATCATCACCGTTGATACCGACGCCATCTGCGGCGCCATCAAAGACATTTTCGACGACACCCGCAGCATCACCGAACCCGCAGGCGCGCTCGCCCTTGCCGGCTTGAAAACCTATGCCGCCCGCAACCGCATCCAAAACCAACCCCTCGTCGCCGTCACCAGCGGCGCCAACATGAATTTCCACCGCCTGCGCCACGTTTCCGAACGCAGCGAATTGGGCGAAGGCAACGAAGGCATTTTCGCCGTAACCATCCCTGAAGAGCGCGGCAGCTTCCTCAAGTTCGTCAACCTGCTCGGCAGCCGCAACATCACCGAGTTCAACTACCGCTACGGCGACGACAAAAAAGCCCACATCTTCGTCGGCCTGCAAACCGCAGGTTCCCAAGACCTTGCCGTCATCAGCCGCCAACTGACCGAAGCCGGACTGCCCAATGTCGATTTGACCGACGACGAAATCTCCAAAATCCACATCCGCTACATGGTCGGCGGACGTACAGCCAAAGTTGCCCACGAACGCTTAATCAGCTTCGAGTTCCCCGAACGCCCCGGCGCACTCGCCCGCTTCCTCAACCATATGCAGGGCGGCTGGAACATCACCCTCTTCCACTACCGCAACCACGGTGCCGACTACGGCCGCATCCTCGTCGGCATCGACGTCCCGTCCACTGACGATGAAGCATTCGAAGACTTCCTCGAAAGCCTCGGTTACAGCTATCAGGACGAAACCCAAAACGCCGCATACCGCCTCTTCCTCGCTTGATAGGAAGGCAAAACAAAAGGTCGTCTGAAAACCTTTTTATGGTTTTCAGACGACCTTTCATCTTTTGGACAACCGACACGAATCCGTATCAACTATCCTGAATTTAATGTCCTTAACGCCAGTAGCGCCACCAAGGCATGTCGTTCGGCTGCCATTGGTGTTGCAGGAACGGGCTTTGCGGGAAGTTGGTTTCCAAGACGCGGCGGGTATCGGCGGCGAGTTGGGGTTTGTCCAGTTTTTTGTAAGCCAGTTCCATCATGGCGAGGGCTTCTTCGACGTAGCGGGTATTTTGGTAACGCTCGACGATTTTTTGGGCGCGGTTGACGGCGGCGAGGTAGGCGCCGCGTTTCATGTAGTAGCGGGCAACGGAGATTTCGTTACCGCCCAATGCGTCCACCAGCTTCGCCATGCGCTCGGTTGCGTCGGCGGCGTATTTGCTCTCCGGATAGCGTTGTACCAATTCGGCAAATGCTTGATATGCGCTGCGGTTGGCTTTAGGGTCGCGGTCGGACCAGTCTTGCGAGGCGAGTTTGTTGAGGAAGGATTGGTCTTCGTTGAACAAAACCAAGCCTTTGAGATAAAGCGCGTAATCCATATTCGGATGTTGCGGGTGATGGCGCTGGAAGCGGTCGATGGCGGCGAGGGCTTTTTCAGGCTCGTCGTCTTTGTAATAGGCGTATGCGGTATCCAGTTGCGCCTGTTGTGCGTAGCGGCCGTTGGGGAAGCGGGATTCTAAAATTTCGTATAACTTGATGGCTCGCGTATAATTGCTGCTGTTCAACTCGTCATGCGCTTCGGCATAGAGTTTTTCCACGTTCCAATCTTGTGTGATTTGCGCGTCTTTATCGACCGTACCTTTATTGCTTGCACAGGCACCGAGTGCCAGACTTAACGAAACTACTAAAAGAATTTTTTTCATGCAGAATACTTCCTTTGATAATGAAGCCGATTATAACGACGATTTAGACTTTACGTCAGCCCCCGAAGCAGAAAGTTGTGTTAATTTGACTGTTCCGCTGGAGCTTGCGGGCGGGCGGCTGGATGCTGTGTTGGCAAAGCTTATGCCTGATTATTCGCGCAGCCGCCTGACATCGTGGATTAAAGAAGGCGCGGTTATTGTAAACGATAAGCCTGCCCAACCCAAAGACAAAATGATAGGCGGAGAATCCGTCAGCGTAACGGTACGTCCGAGCGAAGAGAATCTCGCGTTCAAACCCGAAGCGATGGATTTGGATATTGTGTACGAAGACGATACCGTCATCGTCGTCAACAAACCCGCCGGACTGGTCGTCCACCCCGCCGCAGGCAACTGGACGGGGACGCTGCTCAACGGACTGCTGGCGCATTGTCCCGAATTGAGCCAGATTCCGCGCGCGGGCATCGTCCACAGGCTCGACAAGGAAACCAGCGGGTTGATGGTGGTCGCCAAAACCCTGCCTGCACAAAATTCCCTCGTGCAACAGCTTCAAGAACGCACAGTCAAACGCATTTACCGCGCCGTCGCCAACGGCATCGTTCCCTTTGACGGCAAAATCGAAACCCAAATCGGACGCGATCCGCACAACCGCCTGAAAATGGCAGTCGTCAAATTTGGCGGCAAACCTGCCGTGACCCACGTCAAAGTGTTGGAACGCTATCTTGCGCATAGCTACATCGAATGCTCGCTCGAAACAGGCAGGACGCACCAAATCCGCGTCCATATGCGCGAAGCCAATCACCCGCTTGCCGCCGACCCCGTTTACGGCAACCTGCGCCATCCGTGCAGCGAACCGGTAAAAGAAGCGATTAAAAGTCTGGGCGCGCGTCAGGCGTTGCACGCCTACCGCTTAAGTTTCGTCCATCCGAAAACCAGCGAAACCGTCTCTTTTGAAGCCCCGATTCCCGACGATATCTACCACTTGCTCTCCGTCCTGCGCCTCGAAGCAGGCTTGGATTCGTCTTTGAACAACGAAGAAGAATGGCAGGACAAACTCGGCACGGATGACGACGATGATTGGAACGAAGACGACTACGATGTCGAAGTGGTTTATGTGAGGGATTAAGATGTCTTCTTCAGATTTGGTCACACTTGCACAAATGGACGGCAAAATGCAGTGGCTGGCGGGTTACGGCAATTTGACATCTGAAAAAACATATCGACTTCCCACTAAAGCTGCCATCGTTTACATGATTGCGCTGCCCGTATGGTTGGGTACGCGGAACATGGAAGATATGGAGATTCTGAACATAGGCTCCGGTGTCTTCATGCTGTCATTTCTTTTGATAATGATTTTGTCCTTCCCGTATGTGTCTCTATCATCCAAAAAAAGAGCATTGGAAAAATTACAGGATAAGTCTTGGCAATACGACCCTGTCAAACGAATCCTGACGCATTGGGAAGGCAGCGAGATCGTTATGGAATATCCTCTTTCTGAAAATGACCACTTATCGGCAATCAGATGGAGAGGCGATCTCTATGGAGAATTTTTTACGCTGGAATATCGCCGTCCATATCCCGCACCATACGTTCGAATTTTGACTTTTATTTATAGCAAGCCGTCAGACAAAAAAGATTTCGCGGCTGCTGCGCAAAATATTGCCAAGCAGATGAATCTGCCCTTGGATGAAAACGGCTTGTACAACTAGCCTGATCGAATGTTCAAATAGCTTTCACGCAGTAGATGAAAAGGTCGTCTGAAAAAGTACAATGTGGCGTGTCGAGACTGATAGACGCATTCTTTTCAAACCTTTCCTTACTCAGATAAAACATGAAAACCATCACAGAAACCTTAAACCTCGCCCCGCAAGGCAAAAATTTCCTGACTGCCGACTGGCCTGCGCCCGCCAACGTGAAAACCCTGATTACCACACGCAACGGCGGTGTCAGCCAAGGCGTGTATCAAAGTTTGAACCTCGGTTCGCACGTCGGCGACGATTCCGATGCCGTACGTCGCAACCGTGAAATCGTGCAGGAACAGGTCGGGCTGCCCGTAGCCTACCTTAATCAAATCCACAGCACCATCGTCGTCAACGCTGCCGACGCATTGGGTAACGCGCCCGACGCCGACGCTTCGGTGGACAACACGGGTAAAGCCGCCTGCGCCGCGATGACTGCCGACTGCCTGCCTGTCTTGTTCTGCGATAAAGCCGGTACGGTCGTCGCTGCCGCACACGCGGGCTGGCGCGGTTTGGCGGGCGGCGTGTTGCAAAACACCATTGCCGCGATGAATGTTGCGCCCGTCGAAATCATGGCATATCTCGGTCCTGCCATCGGCGCAGACGCATTTGAAGTCGGACAAGATGTGTTCGAGGCATTTTGTACGCCCATGCCCGAAGCGACGGACGCATTCGAAGACATCGGCGGCGGTAAGTATCTTGCCGACATCTACGCGCTGGCACGTTTGGTTCTGCGCCGCGAAGGGGTGGATATGATTTACGGCGGCACACACTGCACCGTCTTGGAACGCGACACTTTCTTCTCTTACCGCCGCGACGGACAAACCGGCCGCATGGTCAGCCTGATTTGGTTGGAACAGGCATAAAAGGTCGTCTGAAACGCCCTATCCTCTTTCAGACGACCTTTGTAAGACACAATCCGCCAACATTCAAATCCACCCCAATCTGCACCGCTCAAAAGGATATTCTCATGACTCAAAAAAACGAACACCGTTCCCACCCTCAAGGCGAGCTTTTGCTGCGCACCGTCGCCATGCCGCAAGACACCAATCCCAACCAAGATATTTTCGGCGGCTGGATTATGTCGCAAATGGATTTGGGCGGCGGCATTTTGGCAGCGGAAATCGCGCAAGGCCGCATCGTTACCGTCGCCGTTCAGGAAATGAACTTCATCCGCCCCGTTAAAGTGGGCAACGTGGTTTGCTGCTACGGACGCTGCGTGCGCGTGGGCAATACTTCGCTGCAACTGAAAATCGAAGTTTGGGTGAAAACGCTGATGAACGACCACCTGACTGAAGACCGCCAACTCGTTACCGAAGCCGTCTTCACCTACGTCGCCATCGACAGCGAAGGCAACACGCGCCCTATTCCAAAAGAAGGCAACCCGAAACTGCAAGGTCTGATTTAAACCCTGATTTAAGCAAAGGTCGTCTGAAAACCCATATTGGAGATTTTCAGACGACCTTTTGACTTAAGGCGATACAGGATTTGCTATTGACTGACAGGATGAAGCAGAAACTCTCACTCCGGATCGTCCGTAAACGCATTCGCCCGAAAAATCGGTACGAATGTCAACAGATAAAGCACGAACACGGCGGCGATCAGAATCGCGGGGACGGTGATGAAGAATATCGGGTTCACGTTCATTAAAACAGCACGCGAGACGGCGGCGGCGAAGAGGATGGGGACGGCGATGCGGCAGAGTTTCGGGTAGTCGAGTTTGGTAAAACCGCTGTGCCACAGTCCGGCAGTCAGCCACACCATCATCACGCCGCCCATCATGCCGCCGAGGGTAATCAGGTGCAGGGGCGCGGAGGCGGGCAGGTTTTGCAGTCTCGCCACGCCTGTCCACAGATAACCTGCGGCGGCAAAGAGTTGGAGCAGGTAATAAGTGCGGACGTAGTGTTTGCGCAGGAGTTCGTGATGGTGCAGTTCGCGCAGCTTGGCGAGCAGGATGAAACCGACGGCGAATGCGGTAAAACCGGCGGTCTGCGTGGGCAGCCAAAGTTCAGCGGCGGTGTGCAGCAGCAGGAAGGTGATGGCGATGTTTTTATAGACGACGTTGGGGATGAATACGGGGTCTTTCAGACGGCATTCTTTAAGGGCTTCCGCGCCCAAAAGGACACTGACGCGGACGGATACAAACATGACCGCCGCCATGTTCCAATGCACTTGCGCGCGCAACAGGTTCAAATCGCCGCTGACGGCATAGGCCGTCTGAAAAACGGTGAACGCGGCAAGCAGCATCAGCAGGGCGAAATTGTCGGTGTTGCGGTCGAGCCAAATCAGCCAGGTGCAGAACAGCAGCAACACCAGCCAATAAGCAGCGACGAAAAACGAAGCGGTTTGCGGCGAAAACGGCAGCAGGACGGATGCGGCAAGCAACAGCGCCGCCAAGACGGTGGCAACGGGTTTCAGACGACCTTTATAACCCGTCCATTCGAGCATGGCGGCAGTCAGAAAACCGCCGTATGCCGCAGGCAGCATGAGTTCTAAGAAGATTTGGCGGTGCAGGACGATGGCGGCGGGACTGATGAAAAACACCAACGCGCCAAGTATGGCAAGCACCGCCGCGCCGACAAAAAACGGCCGCATGGGGTGGGTGAAAAATTTATTCATGGCTTGGCTTAATTCTGCATGAAGATGCTTTCGGATACGGATTTATTGGGCGGACAGGGCCGTATCTTTTGCCAAAGAGGCAAGCCTGCGGCTTGCTTACCCTCTCCCTAGCCCTCTCCCACGGGGAGAGGGGATTAGGCTGTCGAGCCCGAGCATTTTCAGGTTTACCTGCCATCTGATTTTCAATCCTGCGCTCTCTGATTTTCAGCAACCTGTTCCCCTCGCCCCGTGGGAGAGGGTTAGGGAGAGGGTAACGAACCGCAAGGTTTGTCAGATACTCAAATGCCCGTATCATTCATATTATTGATATTATTGTTTGAATTGTATTATTTTCAATAATAATAAATAATCCTAAACCAATATAAATAACAGCCATTATCCAACGACTAAACTTCTCTACAATTTCACCAATACCTGAAATATTAGCCAATCTTTGTGCTGTATATACTAAAACAAAAATCAATATTAAAAATACAAGAAGAGTAACTAATAAGTCGACAAGATCTAAAGTCACAAAGTAAGGAACAAAAAGTCCAATATTATCTGCACCACAACTAGCAACTGTAACCAAAGCAACAATACCGACTAATTTTGACAACCCTTTTTCATCCAATTCTTTTTTAGCTCTTTTTTCGCCCTCACAATCGTCGTAAATAGCAACTTTAATACCTAAGTAAATCGGTATTAAACCTAATAAACCCAACACCCATTTTTCCGGAACATAATGCAAAACAAAAGCTAGAAATAAACTAACTAATATTAAAATTACAGAACCTAAATATTGTCCGATATAAATATCTCGATATTCTTTTCTAGTATTTGCTCTAGCAAAAAATATTAATAGTATTACCAACAAATCTACTGCTGTAGCAATATATAAAACAGCAGCAGTAATCACAGTCGAAAACATAAAGCACCTCATAATGAATCCCCTGCCCCCTTGGCACCACGGCTTTTTCAAAAACCGAATCGCGTTCGGATAACAGATTCGTATCTTTCGCTAAAGAGGCAAGCCTGCGGCTTGCTTACCCTCTCCCACGGGGAGAGGGGATTAAGCTGCCAAACCCGAGCATTCTCAGGTTTACCTGCTATCCGATTCCCAATCCTGCACCCTCTAATTTTCAGCAACCTGATCCCCTCTCCCCGTGGGAGAGGGTTAGGGAGAGGGCAGCGAACCGCAAGGTTCGTCAGACACTCAAATCCCCCCATCACTCATAATAATGAATCCCCTGAAACTTACTTGCTACCACGGCTTCTTCAAAAGCCGAATCGCGTTCGGACAACGGCGTGGGCAGGGTAATCACATTTTGCACGTTCATGCCCTTAGTGGAAAGCAGCATGATTTCATGGCTCAGGCGCGCGGCTTCGAAGCGGTCGTGCGTTACCAGCATACACGCCATGCCCTGCCGCTCGATTTTTTCCACCAGCATGGCAACCAAAATATCGCGCAAATCGCGATCCAAACCGACAAACGGCTCGTCCAGCAGGGCAAGGTCGCAGCCGCACAGCAGCAGGCGCAAAAATGCTACCCGTTTCGCCATGCCGCCGGACAATTCGGTCGGATATTTGTTCAAATCGCCCGCAGTCAGCCCGACTTTCGCCGCCAGCGCGATGATTTCGCCTTCATCGGGTTTGTCCATAAAAATAGCGATATTCTGCATCGCGGTCAAGTTTCCCGGCAGGCGGTTTTCCTGAAACAGAAAACCCGTTTTGCGGAAAGTATTGCGTATCGAGCCCGATTTCGGCGTTTCCAAGCCCGCAATCAGCCGCAAAACCGTCGTCTTGCCGCAGCCGCTCGGCCCGAATAAAGCCTTCACTTCGCCATGTTGCAGGTTCAAACTGAAATCGCGCACGATGGGGTCGCGGAGAATTTCAAAACGCACGTTTTCAAGACAGAGCATCATCTCCTCCACGGCATAAACAAAATTTCCAAAGGCTTGGTAATCAGGTATTCAAACAGCGATACAAACACGATGACCAACACCACATAAGCCATCACCGTCGAAGTTTCCAGCATCGCCCTTGCATCCGCAATCCGCGCGCCGACGCCTTCGCTCGCGCCCAAGAGTTCCGCCATAATCACCACCTTCACCCCCATCGCCACCGCCACGCCGATGCTGAAAATCACATAGCCCGTCAGATGCGGGATATACAGATAACGGATTTTTTTCAGACGGCCTAATTTATAAGCATCAAACAATTCCTCATGCTGTTTGTTCACGCTCGCCATTCCGACCGCCGCACTCGCAAACGTCAGCGGCGCAACCAACACAATAATGGTAAACAGCACGCTCGGATTGCCGAAACCGAACCAAAACAGAGCCATTACCACCCAAATAATCGGCGGCATCGCCAACAAAATCGTAATCACAGGCTTGAGCAACGCCATCGCCGTCTTAAAACTGCCCGCCACCAGCCCCGCCGCCAATCCCGCCGCCAGCGCAACAGAAATACCCACCACCGACCGCCACAGCGAAATCCCGATTTCGTTTTCCTGAAAATGTTTCAATAAATCAAACGACTTTTGAAACACCTCCACCGGCGCGGGCAGCATAAACTCACCAAACACGGCACTGCCCCACGCCCACAACGCCACCACCACCATCGCCACGCTCAGACCGGCAAAGCCGCTCCAAAGGTAGTCGATGATGTAAAACACCGCAGGCTGCGGTTTGCGGATTTTGTCGGTTTTAATCATGTTTTGGGTGTTGGTTGATAGGGATGGTTTGGGAACGGTAAGTCGTCTGAAAAAATGGTTGATTGGGTTAGACGGAACGCCGTAACCCAACGAAACGGCTTGGTTTTCCCAAATAGTGTTTTTCAGACGACCTTTGGCTTGGGATTTCGGTGTTTTATTGATATATGTCTGTGGTTAATAGTTTTGATTTCGAACAATTAAAAATTGCTTTATATTGTAATTAAATTTAAGCCACTCGCCATATTTTTTAATAAGTAAAATCGGTTCTCCTTCATATTCATTAAAAGGAAAATCCCTAAGAGGAAAATCTCTAAAAGGAAAATCCCTAAAAGGTAATTCAACTTGATAATTTTTAGCAATTTCAATTATATTATTAACAATTTGTTGAATTATATAACCTTCTTCACGCTTTTTATCTTCAAATAAATTGTATATAAAATCAGATAACCTTCTTGGTTCATGCTCTAATATAGATGGGGAATGCCAACTTATATCTGTTCCTGCTTGAGAATATGCATAATAATGATTAGAGTCAAAAACATCCACATGTGGGACTATTGATACATGATTTCTTAAAAATGGAATACACTTTAATTGCCAGTAAAATGGATCTAATAGGTATCTGCCATATTCATAACAACTATCAAATAGCGATTGATAATATACTCCTTTGTCTAAAATCAATGGAGCAACATAAATAGCATATGAATTAGGAGGGCTATGGTGTTTTTTTAAAATATTATGTTGAAAATCAATTGCTGTTTTTGCTTTATCTCTTAATTTAAAATATAAAGTAGGGTCATCATCTAACTTATTTTCATCTCTGAATTTTCTTATTTCTTCTTTTTTACTCATGTTTTTTCTTCCAGATAATGGGACTTTAGAAATGGGCTCTAACCCTCCGGATTTCTTAAATTGCATGTAGATTACTCCACCATATTTGGGGTGATATTCTTTATCTGCACCCGTTTCTAATTCATCAGTATCTAAAAGTCTAAAAGGCATACCCTGAGAACACCACCCAAAATAAGCTGCCACATCTGCTTCAATTTGTTTTTCAGATAAATTACTTTTTATTTCATATTTAGACATATATGTTCTCCAATATTTATTAAATCAAACAACCCCTAAACATACCCATTCTTTTATAGCAAATGTAGATACTGGCTTCTCCGTCAAGCCCAAATGGCTAACCACCCGCCGTCATTCCCGCGCAGGCGGGAATCCAGAAGTTTGACGTCGCTGCAATTTTAAAACATTCCTGCAATATCGAGGACTGGATTCCCGCCTGCGCGGGAATAACGGCTTTTTGTGTACTGTTCTAACTATTATCTGATAGGTCGTCTGAAAAAAGTAGGTTGGATACTCGTATCCGACAGCCCCGTTTAGCCGAAACGTCGGATTCAAGAATCCGACCTACGCTGCTGATAATGTACTGACAGGTCGTCTGAAAAATGATAAATCAGGTATTCACAACTACCCTGCCCTTTTCAGACGACCTCTTCCCCCTTTAAGCCAAGAAGAATCCGTTATCCGGCAACTTGCCGCCCAAGAGTTTCGGGTTGAACTGCATCAGAATTTCGTAAAACTTCAAAATCTCGTTCTTCACTTCGCTGCCTTTGGTTACCGTCAGCCGTGCGCCGTCCAAGCCCATGACTAGGGCGGGTTCGGGGGCGGGGAGGTAGTTTTTGCCGATTTTCGCCGCGTTTTGGCGATTGGCGAGTATCCAGTTGAGGGCGTTTTTCAAATCTTGATGGAAGAGGTCGAACTGCGCTTTGTGTGCGTGGAAATATTCCTCGTTAGCGATGATGCCTGCCATCGGAATCAGCGGCTTGGTGTCAAACGCCTGCCCCCATGCTTTCACTAAGTCAAAGCCGCGCACGACGTTTACGCCCATGGTTTTGCCTTTGAGCATGCTGGCGCTTGCCATCGGTTCGGGCAGGATGGCGGCGTGGTAGTCCTTGCTTAAAAACAGCCCCACCGCTTCGGGCGGCGTGGCGGTGTAAGTGATGCCGACTTTATGCGCGTCGATTTTCAGTTTTTTCAACAAGGCTTGCAGCACGATGTCGGGCATGTCGTTTTTAAACGGCACCAGGATTTTTTTGCCGACTAAATCCTGCGGCGAGGCAATCGCGCTGCCTTTGCAGACCAACTGCGTGATGCCGTTGGTCAAAATATTCACCATACCGACTTTCTGCCCTTGGTTGCGCAGGTTTACGCCGACATTGCTCGGACTCATCATCACTTTAAATTGCCCGCTCGCCACGCCCGCGCGAAGCTGGTCGGGCGATCGCCAAACCTTGAGCGACACATCCGCCTGCTTCGCCAGCTTGCCCTGCAACGCCGCTACGGCAATGGTTACGCTGGGCATCGCCGGCGCGCCGTACACGGTAAACTGCTCTTTCCCCGCCGCCAACAGCGAAGGCGAAACGCCTGCCGCTGCCAGCGCGGCGGTCATTTTTAAGAAATCACGTCTTTTCAGTTCCATTTTCCAATCTCCTGGTTAGGTAGCGCGGACTTCAGCCCGGCTGTTTAACAGAATCCCTCTAAGATGGGTTTGAGCTGCGCCAGACATAGGAATGGACACACCAGAGCCTATCTAGATCCGCAACTCTGTTTTACCATCCATATTTTGATAATAATTTTTATTCATTATGCTATTAAAGAAAATGGAAGTAAAGGCACGATTGTCCCGACATCCGTTTATATATAGAAACGCAAATCTTTTTCGGCATTACGCCTATTAATAATATTGAAATAAAAGGTCGTCTGAAAACGGTTTTCAGACGACCTTTTGTTCCCCAATACGGCTTAATTTGCGTTTTTCGGTTTTAAAGAACCAAGATAAATCGCCGACAAAGTCAAAACAACACCAAACCACTGCAAAGTGTTAATCGGCTTGTCCAACCAAAAATAATCAATCAGCAAAGCGGCAACGGGTTCGGAAAGCAGCAGCAAACCGGTTAAAGACAGGGACAGCAGCGGAATTGCATAGGCAATCATCCCCCATGCCAAACATTGCATGACTACGCCGTATATCAAGACTAAGCCTATATCGCGCCATTGCGTCGGGTATAGGGCGTTGCTGTCGAAAATCAGCGCAGGAACAATCAGGGACAACGCGCCGCCGAAACTCAAAACCATCATCAATGGAAAAAGCGCCACCCTTTCAACTTCATGCGTTTTGCGGACGAACACCATAGACAATGCCAAAAGCCCGCCCGACGCAATTCCGCTGACAAAGCCCCATAAGGCGTGGGCATTGTGGTTGAACTCGGGACTGCCGATTAGGAAAACCCCGCCAACCGCCAATATCAGACTCACAACTTGCAGGCTGTTCAAGCGTTCTTGAAAAAAGAAAAATCCGATGGCGGACAGAAAAAATATCTGCAAGCTGTTGAGCAATGTGGAAATCCCGGGCCCAACCGCATATACGCTTTCATGCCACAATGACAAATCAAACGCCAGAAATATGCCGGACAACATGGCATATTTGACCGCCCTTCTGCTTTTAGGCAGCTTTTGCCCGAAAAAACGGCAGAGCAGCCAAAACACGCCCGCCGCAATCAGCAGCCGCCAAAATGCAACTGCATACGGGCCTACGGGGACGAATCTGACAATCAGGCTTCCCAGCCCGAATAAGACGCAGCCGAAGATGAGGAATGGTGCTGCATAAGAGTCGGAACGGATATTCATGAACTTACTCCGCAACGGATTGGCATGAGGATTTAAAGTGATGAAAAGGATTGTGCATGGTAACGCGAATCCGAAAGAATAATAAGTAGGTGCAATATCTTATTTCCCTTCCGGCTTCTCCTGAGGAAAATCAGTACGCTTCAGAAACTTAACCATACAGGTCAGGTTTCAAAATAAAGCCGCTTCCCGCATAGATAACTATAAATTGGCAATGATGGGAACCTGCTTTCAATTTATTCCGCCGAAAAGACAAAGGTCGTCTGAAAATCAGCTTTCAGACGACCTTTGTCTTTAACGAAATGAAACGGGCAACTTAGTGGATACTGCTGCCGATACGGCTGTAATCGCCGAAGTTCATCCACACGAAGAAGGCTTTTCCGACGATAAGTTTGTCGTCTACAAAGCCCCAGTAGCGGGAGTCGGCACTGTTGTCGCGGTTGTCGCCCATGGCGAAGTAACGGCCTTCGGGCACTTTGCAGGTAAAGCCGCTGCCGTCTTCGGCGTATTGACAGTGTTCCAAACCGCTTTGCTCTACGGAATAACCGTTTTCAGGCATGATTTCCATACGGTATTTATCGAGTGCAGGGATCGATATGGTGGGCTGTCCGGGTTCTTTCAGGATGTTGAAGCTTTTTCCGTTGAGGGTCGTCTGAAAAAGTTCGGGGCTATGAATCGCGGACGGCTCGGTATCGTCAGGGTAGGAGTAGGTGCCGTTCGGTTGGTCGGGGGTGGCTTGTCCGTTGACGGTCAGGACTTTGTCGCGGTATTCGACGGTATCGCCCGGCAGTCCGACGATGCGCTTGATGTAGTTCATTTCAGGCTGGACGGGGTAGTTGAACACAACGACGTCGCCGCGCTCGATTTGTCCGGTCGGAAACAGCACATTGTTGATAATCGGGGTTCTGATGCCGTAGGCGAATTTGTTCACGAGGATGAAGTCGCCTTTAACCAAGCCGGGACGCATGGAGCTGGACGGGATTTGGAAAGGCTCGGCGATAAAGGTTCGCAGGATGAAGACGACGAGGATGATCGGGAAAAAGCCGCTCATGTAGTCGGTAAAGTGGGCTTTGTCCTGATGCGACGGGTCTTTTTTCAGACGACCTTTGTGGATTACCCAAACGATGCCGGTGAATACGACAAATATCAGCAATACGGCGGTAAAGCTCATGTAAAAAGACAGAATGCCGAAAACGCCGATCATGCACAAAAGATACGCCCATTGCAGGCCGGAGCTCCATTCTCCGTTTTCTTGGCGCTCTTTGCTGCTTTTGAAATAAAGGAAAATGCCGATAACGATGGCGGCAATCGCGCCGTAGATTAAATTTGTGCTCATTATTTGTCGCTCACTTGCAGAATCGCCAAGAAAGCGCTTTGCGGGATTTCCACGTTGCCCACTTGTTTCATGCGGCGTTTGCCTGCTTTTTGTTTTTCGAGAAGTTTTTTCTTACGGGTAATATCGCCGCCGTAACATTTCGCTAAGACGTTTTTACGCAGGGCTTTGACGTTCTCGCGGGCGATAATCTGGCTGCCGATGGCGGCTTGGACGGCGATGTCGAACATTTGGCGCGGAATCAGTTCACGCATTTTCGATGCCAGCTCGCGGCCTCGGTGAACCGCGCTTTGACGGTGCACAATCAGGCTTAAGGCATCGACTTTTTCGCCGTTGACCATGATGTCGAGCTTAATCAAATCAGACGGTTGGAACTCTTTAAAATGGTAGTCCAACGAGGCATAGCCGCGCGAAGTGGATTTGAGTTTATCGAAAAAGTCCATCACGACTTCGTTCATGGGCAAATCGTAAGTCAGCATGACTTGACGGCCCATGTATTGCATATTGACTTGCACGCCGCGCTTTTGGTTACACAAAGTCATGACGTTGCCGACGTATTCCTGCGGCACGAGGATGGTCGCGGTAATAATCGGCTCGAGAATGGTTTCGATGCTGCCGATGTCGGGCAGTTTGGACGGGTTTTCGACTTCGATTTTCTCGCCGCTTTTCAACACGACTTCGTAAACCACCGTCGGCGCGGTAGTAATCAAATCCATGTCGAACTCGCGCTCCAAGCGTTCTTGTACGATTTCCAAGTGCAGCAGACCCAAGAAGCCGCAGCGGAAGCCGAAGCCTAATGCCTGAGAAACTTCAGGTTCGAATTTCAACGAAGCGTCGTTAAGCTGCAATTTTTCCAAAGCGTCGCGCAAGGCTTCGTAATCGTGGCTTTCTACGGGGTAGAGACCCGCGAATACTTGACTTTGCACTTCTTGGAAGCCGGGCAGCGGCTCTGAGGCGGGGTTGGCAACCAATGTAACCGTATCGCCGACTTTTGCCTGTCCCAATTCTTTCACGCCGGTAATCAAAAAGCCCACTTCTCCGGCTTTGAGTTCTTGTTTTTGAACCGATTTCGGTGTGAATACGCCTAGCTGCTCAACCTGCGTTTCCGCTTTGGTGCTCATAAAGCGCACTTTGTCTTTCAGCTTGATGGTGCCGTTTTTCACTCGAATCAGCATGACCACGCCAACGTAGTTGTCAAACCACGAATCGACGATAACGGCTTGTAGCGGTGCGTTTTCATCGCCGGTCGGTGCGGGGATTTTGGCAACGATTTCTTCCAAAACGTCTTCCACGCCGATGCCGCTTTTGGCGGAACATTGCACCGCGCCGACGGCATCGATGCCGATAATGTCCTCGATTTCCTGTTCCACGCGGTCGGGGTCGGCGGCAGGCAGGTCGATTTTGTTCAAAACAGGCACGACTTCCACGCCCAAATCAATCGCGGTATAGCAGTTCGCCACGGTTTGCGCTTCCACGCCTTGCGACGCGTCAACGACCAAAAGCGCGCCTTCACAGGCGGACAGCGAGCGGGAGACTTCGTAAGAGAAGTCGACGTGTCCCGGCGTGTCAATCAGGTTGAGCTGATACACCTGCCCGTCGCGTGCTTTGTAGTTGAGCGCGGCGGTTTGCGCTTTGATGGTGATGCCGCGCTCTTTTTCGATGTCCATGGAATCGAGCACCTGCGTACTCATTTCGCGCAAATCCAGGCCGCCGCAGTATTGGATGAAGCGGTCGGCAAGCGTTGATTTGCCGTGGTCGATGTGGGCAATGATGGAGAAATTTCGGATATTTTTCATATTGTTATTTTGAAAGATAAGCAGTGATTCTGAAAAGGTCGTCTGAAAATCAAATAGACCGTTCAGACGACCTTCAGGTAAAGTGAAATAGCCTGACATTCTAGCGGAAATTTACTGTTTCCGCATGATTTTATACGTGTTTTACAGCGACGCGACAATCTTTTCCACCATTTTCGCCGAGCTTGCGGCCGCCGTTTTCAAAAACTCTTCAAAGCTGATGTCCGCTTTTTCGTCCGCCGAGTCGGACATGGCGCGGATCACGACAAAAGGCGTGTTCAACTGGTGGCAGGCCTGCGCAATCGCCGCCGCTTCCATTTCCACCGCTTTGACTTCGGGGAAATGGCTGCGGATTTCCGCTACGCCTTCGCTGCTGTGGACAAAGCGGTCGCCGCTGACAATCAAGCCTTGCTCTACCGCCGCGCCTTCAAACACTTCCGCCGCCTGTTTTGCCTTGCCGACTAAGAGGTCGTCTGAAACGAATACGGCGGGCAGTTGCGGTACTTGTCCCCAAACATAGCCGAACGCTGTTACATCGACATCATGGTGCGCGATTTCCGTGCCGACCACTACGTCGCCGACTTTCATACCTTTGCCTACACCGCCCGCGCTGCCGGTATTGATGACGCAGTCCGGCGCGAATTGATGGATAACCCAAGCTGTTGAAACCGCTGCGTTGACCTTGCCGATTCCGCTCAATACCAACACCATGCGTTTGCCCGCCATCTCGCCTTCATAGGCGGTAAACTTACCGAAAGACACGCTTTTGACGTTATCCATTGCATCGCGCAAAAGCTCGATTTCCTGTTCCATTGCGCCGATGACCGCTACTGTTTGTACAGACATTTTTTACCTTTCCATGAAATTGTGGGCGGTATTATAACAGCAGCGACGGCATTCCATACCCGTATTGAATCCGCCATATTGCCCGCCTGTCTTATTATTCGATACGGTAATCGTGCCATTTTTATGTATCATGATTTATTTGATATAATCCATTTCAATAAAATAACCACCGAAATTATCCAATATCATGATGACCAACCCTCCCAGCGCAAAAGACGAATTGTTCACTTGGCTGCGCCATATGAACAAATACAAAGGCTCCGACCTCTTTATCACTACCAATTTTCCGCCTGCTATGAAAGTGGACGGCAAAATTACGCCGATTACCGACGAGCCGCTGACCTCCGAAAAATGTATGGAAATCGCTTTTTCGATTATGTCCACCAAACAAATCGAAGAGTTTTCCTCCACCAACGAATGCAACTTCGCCATCAGCCTGCCCGACACCAGCCGCTTCCGTGTCAATGCGATGGTGCAGCGCGGAGCGACGGCGTTGGTGTTCCGCTCTATTACCAGCAAAATCCCGAATTTCGACAGCCTCAATCTGCCGCCCGTCTTGAAAGACGTGGTGATGAAAAAACGCGGCCTTGTGATTTTCGTCGGCGGTACCGGCTCGGGCAAATCGACCTCGCTCGCCGCGATGGTTGACCACCGCAACGAGAATTGCCAAGACCACATCATCACCATCGAAGACCCGATTGAGTTCGTCCATCAACACAAAAAAAGCATCATTACCCAGCGCGAAGTCGGCGTGGATACCGAAAACTGGTTTGCCGCGCTGAAAAACACCCTGCGTCAGGCGCCAGACGTCATCCTGATTGGTGAGATTCGCGACCGCGAAACCATGGACTACGCCTTGGCGTTCGCCGAAACAGGCCACCTCTGTCTCGCCACGCTGCACGCCAACAACTCCAACCAGGCGCTCGACCGTATCATCAACTTCTTCCCAGAAGAGCGCCGCACCCAGCTTTTGACCGACTTGTCGCTTAACCTGCAAGCCTTCATCTCGCAACGCCTGATTCCCCGCGAAGGCGGCAAGGGCCGCGTAGCCGCAGTGGAAATCCTGCTCAATTCGCCGATCATTTCCGAGATGATTCAAAAAGGCGAAATCCACGGCATCAAAGAAATGATGAAAAAATCGACCGCCATGGGCATGCAAACCTTCGACCAAGCGCTCTACGAGCTGTACGAACGCGGCGACATCAGCTTCCAAGACGCCATTAAAAATGCCGACTCCGCCCACGACCTGCGTTTGGATATCCAACTGCGCAGCCGCCGCGCCCAAAACGCCGGCCCAGATTTGGAACTGATTTAAAAGTTGTCAAAAATGAACAAAGGTCGTCTGAAAACCACTTTTCAGACGACCTTTTTAAACAACTAACTAAATTACATAGTTCACTGCATAACAGCTTCCATAGGCCTTTTAGTTCCTAACCATATCAAACAGCTTTAACTAATCCAGCCAACAGAATTATAGGGGTATTTTCTACACAGCCTTATCAGTATTGCATCATCAAAAATGCCTTGATACATCGCAGCATTCGCCAAGCTGTTCTAAGCCGGGCTTTGAATCTCCATAACTTCCTTTTATGAACCAACTTTAATTCTGCCGATAGAAATTTCCTTGGCATTTGAATGCAAGGTATTTTCGGATACCCCGATTATAGCCTCTGAAAGTATTGATTCAATCAGACGATAGTATATGGAATTAAACAAATCATAGATACTTAAAACAACTAAAAGCCTTTTCTACCTTAGCTTTGGTTTTAGGCATTACATTACAATAGATAAAAAAATAACCGCTCTAAAAGCGGTTGTGGTGCCCGGAGCCGGAATCGAACCGGCACGGCCGGTTTAGGGCCGACGGATTTTAAGTCCTTTATGTAAAACCTAACCCATTGTTTTTAAATAGAAGTGAAGTCTGCACATACCGTCATATACTATTTATTTCAATGTGTTTCAGTCACAAAATGGACACACCCCAAAGAACGAAAATCGAAGCATTCTAACTTTCAGTTTGCTTAGATTTTCGTTTTTTCTTTTCAAAATGGAAATATTGTAGCCAATGAAAATATTCAAATTATTATTCCTATTGATAGTTTTTATAACTAACACAGTTGTAATTGTCATTCAGCATGAAAATATTACCAAACAAGAAAATATGTTGTTACAGCAACAAATGGAAATTCATATGTTAAAGGTTCAGATTAACCTTATGGACCAAGTCATTGTAATGAATAATATGATCATTAACGACAGAGCTATTTCTTCAAAAACAGATAATTAAGATTACTTATAAGAAACTTATGTAATGCTGCCTTAAAAGGCGGCATTTTTATATAGTAGGAGTGCAAGATGTCCCTTAATCAGATAATTCGGATGAACAGAACAATCCACAATGAACAGCCCAAAGATTGGAACGGTTCGCATTTTTTAAAATGTACGCATTCATTAAATAGCCGGTCTCGGATTGATTACTTGATGTACTGCAATGTATTGAAAACCATGTCTGACGGTCGTCTGAAGGTGTATGTTTTTGGAACACGGTATCATTCCATTGAGGGCGGCCGTATTCGTTATGTAAATGATTGGCAGGTGTCCCCTGCCGAGAAATGGGATGTGAAAAAAACATGAAGAAAATATTGATACTGACAACATCACTCTTTGCTTTTTACCAAACGTCAGCTTTTGCCGGCGCCCCATACCCGCAATATGAGGCCTTGGTTGAAAAGTATGCCGCATTGCAAAGTTTGGATAAAAACATTGTATGGGCTGTTATGGGAAGAGAAAGCTCAGGAAACCGTTTCGCAATATCTAATAAAAACGCCAAGGGTCTGTTACAGGTTATACCGCCGACGGCCGCACGAATGGGGGTCAATCCCAAACATTTATACGATCCGGAACAAAACATCATCGCAGGTACTCGTTACCTGCGCTTTTTATGTAACCACTTCCCTGACAAATCCAGTATTCACGGCTGTAATCTTGATTTGGTGCTCGCCGGATACAACGCCGGCGAAGGAGCAGTTCGTAAATATGGTGGTATTCCACCATATCGGGAAACCCAGCACTATGTGCGCAATGTCAAAGCACGTTACGCACGTTTAAGTGGGAAAAATCCTGCTGCAATACAACCTGTTCCGGTAACGGTTGCCAATAAGAAAACTTTGGATTCGCCATACAGAAAGGCAGTATTCTCAGAACCAACCAATTTCTCTGATACACCTGCCCGAATTGAAAGAGGAATACATCAACAAGTTGTTCTACAAAAACCAGAACCTAAGTCTTGGGATGTTTTCGGTGATTTTTAATACACGACCTTATGGTCGTTTTTTTGTATCCGCCATATTGGCGGTCTTTTTTTTGGAGCTTCAAAAATGAAATATGTGAGTGAAAACACCCGTCAATGGGTAAAAGCGGTTTTGTTTAGTGCAATGTTGGGTGGTATTCAGACGGCTTTGGCCGCCGGCGGCCTGTCAACCGGAGAGAGTACAGTCAAACAATGGTTTCAAGAGTGGTACAACATTTTGGCGATTGTTGCAGGTGTGGCAATTGTCATGGTTGCTGTTGGTGGTTATTTTCAAGAAAAAACTATTGGAGACATTCTTCGGGTTTGCGGTTGGATTTTTCTGTTCGGATGCGGACCTGCGTTGGCGGCAGGGATTATTAAAGCAGCGAAAAGCGTTAACTTCTAATTGACACAGGGTGAATACGGATGAACGGATTACCCGAAATCAATATTGACACAGAGTACAGTTCTTATGAGGGACTGTCACGTGTCGCCATGCTGGCCGGAGTTCCTATTATTCCGGGCTTTATTATCTTAGTGGTATTTATGGCTACCGCCATGTTCCTTATGCCTGTTTACGGCTTGAAGGCTTTCGGGATTTTCCTGCTGGCCCTGCCCTGTATCTTTTTCCTGAGAATGTTCACGAAAAGAGATGATCAGGCATTACGTATATTGGGTTTGGAAATTTACTGGTGGTTCATCCGGAGGAAGTCAAATCTTTTCGGTGACACCCTAACCATTACAGCAACCAAATTTGGAAGAGACCGCGATGATTACATCCGATTTATTAAGGAAGACACTGAAGAGGCAGCCGCCGCAGCAAAACTTTTTTCCGAAAGTCAGTCGGCACGTTGCTGAGCATATTGTGCATTATGATAACGGCTACTTGGGCTTTACCGTTAAATTTGACGGTATTCCTTTTGAAGGCGTAAATGACGGGCACTTGATAGCGGCAAACGAAACCCTCAAAAGGGTTTTGAATGCCGCTGGCAAGCAATATGGTAGTCGGCTTGCCATATGGACGACGCTCCAACGGCAGAAAATTGATTTGAAAAGAAACTATATTTTCAAAAATAACTTCTGCCGACAGTTTGCAGACCACTATATCGAACAATTCAACCAAAAAGACTATTTTGAAAATTTGTTCTACTTATCAGTCGTCTTGAAATACCATGATTTTTCAGATGGGGTTGAAGAAACGGCGGAGTTGTTGGATTTAATCGTAAAAGGATTAAGCATATTTGATCCCGAACCGTTGGGCGTTTATGAAAACGAGAACGGGGTGGTATTTTCAGATGTCTATCAATTCTTTGGAACACTTTGCAATGGGGGATTAAGGGAAAATATTCCCCTAACCCCTTCTGCGGCATATAAAGTCATCCCTACTGCCGACCTGCATTTCGGTACGGATATTCTGGAGATCAGAAGTGCACAACATCGAAAGTTTGCTACCTGCTACGATTTGAAGGACTTCGGCCGGAGTAAAATTATGACTTTGCTGCCGGTCTTGTCGCTTCCGTGTGAATTTTCGCTGACGCAAAGTTTTATCTATACGGAAAATGCTGATATGCAGTCGGCCATTAACCAGCAGCGCAATGCACTGAAAAGTGCCAAAGACGAAGCGACAGATCAGCAAGACGAACTGACTTTGGGAAAAGGCGAACTGTCTGCGGGGCGCACTATGTTCGGCGATTATTCCGCCTCCCTTGTTGTATATGGGGATACCCCGAAAGCTGCCCGTAAAAACGGCTCGACGGCGATGACGGAGTTCCTCAATGCAAACGGATTCCGTTTTGTCCATGCAGCGGGTTCAATGCCCTCAACCTTTTTCAGCCAAATTCCGGGTTACAAACAGCGTCCGCGGATGATGCCGAAAACAACCACCAATCTTGCCACCGTATTCGGAATGCACAACTACTCCCAAGGTAAAAGCTGGGGCAATCCGATTGGCGACGGTTCACCGGTGATGCCTCTGAAAACGCTGTCAAACACCCTGTTTAACCTGAACCTGCATTACAGCCGCAAAGACATGAATATGCGCGGCAAACGGATTGCGGGACATACTTTGATTACCGGAGCAACCGGTACGGGTAAAACCGCTCTGGAAACCGCAATTCTGACCTTTATGGCGCGGTTTGATCCTTATCTGTTTGTTCTGGATTTAGATAGGGGGATGGAAATCTTCGTTCGGGCATTAGGCGGAACTTACTACGCGGTCGAAGAAGGCGTTGACAACGGCTTTAACCCGTTCCAACTGCCCGATCAGCCGAAACACCGTAGTTTCCTGTACCGCTTGGTCAAACAATGTGCCGGCGGCGCAGACGCTTCGGAGGAACGGCAAATCAAGTTGGCTGTCGATACACTCTACGAACTGGAGTTTGACCTGCGTAATTTCAGCACCCTGCTGGACAACTTGCCTTACTCTACCGCACCAAACTCTTTGCGTACGCGCCTCTCCAAGTGGTGCCGAAGCGAGGGCGGAGAATTTGCATGGTGCTTGGACAGCCTGTCAAACCGCTTTGATCCGGAAGCGTTTTTCCGTATCGGTCTGGACGTAACCTGTATCTTGAAAGATGATTACGAGCCGACAGGTCCGGTATTGGCTTATCTGCTGTATTTGAAAGAAATAATGGCAGACCGTGTGGCAGTTGAAGGCAGTTTGATGGCTTCAGTCATTGCCGAATTCTGGTATGCCGACCGGTTTGATATTACAGCCGATTTGATGCTTAAAACACTGAAAACCGGCCGTAAATCAGGTGAGTTTTTGCTTTTGGATTCCCAGTCGCCGGAAGATGCCGCCAACTCCCCCAATTTTGCTGCCATCGTACAGCAAACGCCGACCAAAATTTTCCTACCTAACCCTGACGGCAGCAAAGAATCTTACATGAAATGCGGCCTTTCCGATAAAGAATGCGCCGAACTTCTCAAATTACCGATTGAAAGCCGTATTTTCCTGATTAAGCAAAGTAAGCAGAGTACGTTCGCCACTCTTGATTTACACGACTTTCATGACGAATTGGTCGTACTTTCAGGCACATCGGAAAATGTTGCCCTAATGCACCGCATTATGGAAGAAACCGGCAGCGAAGACCCCGATGTTTGGCTGCCACTGCTTTATCAGTCCGTATCTGGTAAAACATCCACTTAGTTCGAAGGAGAAAAGCCGAACGCAAATATTCACTGAAATATAAACACATAGGCCGTCTGAAACTGTTTTCAGACGGCCTTTTACCTTCCTGCCGTTTACGGACGGCCTCACCCATCCGTCGCACAACGCGGCGTTTATAATGATTCGTAGGAGATTTCGATGAAACTGTGTAAAGTCAAAAAAACAGTGGCGGCTTTAGCCGTTGGTCTTATGGTTGCTACCGCCGCCCCAACGATAGCGGCCATTCCGGTTTACGACGGTGCTGCGGTTGCCAAAGCCGTTGAACAGGTCGTTAAAATGGGACAGCAAATTGATAACCAAATCAAGCAAATCACCGAACTGAAAAATCAAGTCAAAGCCCTTACCGGCAACCGCAATTTAGGCAACATTCTGAAAACCGAAGCACTCGAACAACTACCCGATGAGTGGAAATCGGTTTATGATGCAGCCATGCAGACAAAAGGTGGGAACTTTAACAATCTGTTGAGTTCAAAAGGCTATAATCAAAACGCAGACAATGAGCGTTTGATCAAACATTTTGATCTGACTCTGAAAGCCATCAAGGATTCGGAACTACGCTTCAAAAACATTAAGGCGTTGATGGATAAGGTAAATACTACCCAAGATGCCAAAGCGGCCGCCGACCTAGAAAACCGTATTGCCTTGGAAAATGCCTATATCCAGCAAAACCAAACACAGCTGGATATGATGGACCGGTTTATGGCACTGGATGAAAAAGTCCAAGTAAAAAAACGTGCGGCTCGCAATAGTTGTATTCGTCAAAATCGGATTAACAACACCAATACGGCTTGTAGTTAACAACTGAAAGGACATCTGAAATGAAACTTCATCTGTTGGGGCTGCTTTGTGCGGCATTATTATTGTCCGCCTGCGGTCAATCTGAAGAAGAGAAGTTTTATCAGCAGATGAACAAGGATAGAGAATTATCTGAAATCAATAAACAACGTAACAGTTGTATCCGTCAAAATCGGATTAACAATACGAATATTGATTGTGATAAAAAATATCCGCGTCCTGAAAAATAAACACTGATTATCTAGCTAAAACCACCGTTCCGACGGTGGTTTTCTTATTGGAGACGTTTATGTCAACCTTTTTTGCCGACGTGGCCAAAACGCTTGGGGCGGATTTGGGGCAGAACCTTCTGGATAAGACCGGGGATTTTATTGGGCAGATTACACCGCTGTTCGTCGCCTGTTTTTCTTTTTATGTACTGCTTGTCATTTGGGATTATTACAATTCAAGTCTTGATGTTATGGCAGTGGATTTCATCAAAAAATGCTGCGGATGGATGTTGATTATCGGACTCTCGTTGGCTCCGGCGACTTACATGAAACTGGCCCATATCATTTACGGAATGCCAGACGAGATTGCCGGAATCTTTGCCGGCGGCTACAAAGTGGATGCGTCGGCAATGGATGCCAGTTGGAAATTGTTAATGGATTTACTTGATAAGATATCAGGACTTCATGATCAACATCAATGGTATGAGATAGCCGTACATTTCGGACTTGTCATCAAGATCGGCCTAGTTATCACGATTTGTGGAGTATTGGTTGTCGGGCTGTCTTTTGCCTTCTACATGGTCGCTAAAATTTCCTTGGCTTTGGTTCTGATGATCGGACCTGTATTTCTCGGCTGCCTGTTGTTTCCAGCAACGCGGCAGTACGCAATCAACTGGATCGGCCAGTGTCTGAACCATATTCTGACCTGCACGATGTTTGTCCTGTTGGTTAAAATTCAGATGGCGGCATTTGATAAGGCGATTAACATGGCCATGTCTGGCGGTATTGCTGATTACGCTGCCGCCGAAGTACTACCACCGCTGTTTTTGTTACAAACCATCATCTTCCTAGTCGTCGTTTTCAACATTCCGAGTATTGCCTCAGCATTGACGGGTGGTGCGGCTGTGTCGGGAGCTTCACGTCATATGATGTCTCTGGCAGGCGGTTTGGGTGCGGCAGGCCGCTTGGCCGGTCGAGCTGGAGCTGCCGCTCTCAGTGCGGCCTCCAACAGGCGTAGTGGCGGTAATGTTTCGCACGCACCTGACAAACGCCCGTCTTAATCCATAACCGATAGGAGTCAAAGATGACTGCACGCCTGTCTTGGGTAGCGTATATCCAGTATTTTGTTATAGGCATCCTGCTGTATCTGTTTGTGGTGTCTTCCACTTTTGCCGTTATCTCGGGGCTGCTCGGCCTGGCATTGGGTAAAGGAGCGGCACAGACGGTATTGTACGGTCTGACGCTGCTTTATCTGGTCGGGTTCGGTTGGATGCTGTTCCAACTTACCTGTTGCCGTGCCTATGTGGACGAGACCGGTGTATGGTATTACAGCGGCCTGTTTCCGTGGTCGAAAGGCATTCACGGTGTGCGTTGGGAGAATTTTGACCAGGCACAGTATCAGCAGGGTGTTTTCGGTTGGGCTTCACACAGTTATACTATCTATCTGCTGGACAGATACGGCAGAAGTGTTACCATCAAAAACCTGCATAACGGCCGCGACTGGAGCGCGTTCGTCAACGATTATGCTTTTGTAAACATCAGATAAAGTGAAGGAGAGACCGTCATGAGAATGCTGTTGGGGGTAGGAATTTTTTTCGGTTTGGTATTTATTGCCTATCTGAACCGCCACAACAATATCGGACCCGCCATCATGATGATGTTGGTGTTCCCTATCGCATTGGTCGCGATGGTCGGCTCAGGCCGCCGTGATTGGTACGACGACTGATTGTCTGCTACCTGATGATTAAAAGCCCGACAGTATCCGCTGTACGGGCTTTTTTCTAATTTTAAAAAAAGGAAACTGATATGAAAGTGATTTTATTGGCTGCACTTGCCGCCGTTCTGGCCGCCTGCTCCTCCGCACCCAAACAACCTTATGGGCAGGCATTTCCGATCAACGTTCAGCAACATACCGGAGCACGATAATGTTTTTCCGTAAAAAAACCAAACAACCGCAGAATGAAGAACAGTTGCAGAAAGAGCAAAAAAAGCGAATCGGCAAAGAAGTAGATCAAATGATCCGGATGGCACTGGGATTTGAAAAAACCTTGGTGGATATCGCACAGCAAAATGCAAGCACTTGGAAGCGCGTCGGCATTGGCGGACTAATTATTGCAGGTTTGTCTGTTGTTGCCGTTACCAGTCTTACGCCTTTAAAAGAGGCCTTTCCCTTTGTTATCGAAGTAGATAAGACTACGGGAGAGACCAATATCGTCACTACTATTAAAAATAAACAGATGACTTACGATGAAGTGATTAACCGGCACTGGCTGCGCCAATATGTCATGTTCCGCGAAGGTTATAACTGGAATACGGTTCAGGCGACCTATGATACGACAAAACTCTTCAATTCTCCCGAAGTTCAAGCCAAATACCGAGCTTTTTACGAAAGTCCAACTGCACCGCATAAGGTTTTGAAACAAAATGCCGAAGTGCTTGTAAAGGTGACCAATATCTCGTTTGTAGGTGATATGGCGCAGGTACGGTTTGAAAAAAGATTGGTTCCTGTGGGTAATTCCGAAATCAAACCGGCACCGCCGCAAAAAATGATTGCCACCATTGCCTTTGAGTTTAAGACAACTCCAATGACCGAGGCGGTTCGAGATATTAATCCTCTGGGCTTTCAAGTGTTAAGTTACAACGTTACCGAAGAGGTTGCGCAATGATGAAAAAAACCTTGCTGATAACCGGCCTTGTGGCCGGTTTGTCTTTTCAGACGGCTCCGGCCGCAGTCAATCCCAACCGCTCACCATATGATAAGAGGATTCAAAGTATCAACCATAATCCATATGATGTTGTGGTTGTAAGGGCAAAAGTCGGATATGCAACTTTGCTTCAGTTGGAGGATGGAGAAACGGTTGATGTCGCCAATCCCGTGAATGAAGGTTTGGTAACGGGATATGGTAAAGCCTGGGGGGTAAAGGTTCGCGGAAACAACATTTTTTTCAAACCAACCAAACCCCAACCGTCCACCAACTTATTGATGGTATCCAACAAAAAACGCCGTTATTCGCTTGATTTAAAAATGGCAGATCAAAATCATCCGCCTACGTTTGTATTGGAATTTCTCTATCCGAACGATGTCCGCAAACGGCAACGGGCTGAAATGTCGAAACAGGTTGAAGCTGCTGCTGTTTTACGTGCCAACGAAGCACGTAATCCCAGCGGTGGCGACTATAACCGGAATTATTGGGGGCGCGGCAAAAAATCATTGGCACCGACCGAAATTTACGACGACGGTCGTTTTACCTACTTCCGTTATGACAATGCTAAAGATTTGCCGGCCGTATTCAGAGTAAAGGCCGATGGTTCTGAAGCTGCCTTAAACAGTCATGTTGAAGGCGATACGTTGATTGTCCATGAAACGGCAGAAAAATTTGTTTTGCGGCTGAATAACGCAGTTCTCGGTATAGAGAACCGCGGTTACAACCCGCAAGGTAAGTTCAATCTGACCGGCAGTACGCAAAGCCGAACCGTCCGTATGAAAAAGGATAAAAAATGAAGCAAAACGAAATCAGACCCGATGATGAACAACCGAGCCTGCAAGAACGTATCGGTGACAACAGTATTGAACGCGGCATGCCTACCGACCTAAATGTTAAAAGCAGGAGCACCATGAAAAACATGATGTTCCTGTTTGCTGCATTGGCTGTTGCCGGAGTTTCCGCAGCCGCTCTGTTCAATTATTCCGGAGGTTCCGACGAAGTAGAGAAAAAAACGGAAGAGGAAGTGGTTGACGGTAAGGCAGACAGTAAAAATTTTAAAGCAGAGCAAGATGAAATTTTAGAAATGGCTCCCGATACTCCGCCAGCCGCAGCATCCGAGCCTGCCGCGGCGAGTGAAGCAAGACCTGCATCAAATCCACAGCCTACGGAAACGGACCCTGAAACTGGTCCTGAAACGGGCGTTAGAACAGAAATTCCGTCTGACGAGCGTTTTGATGTGGATCTATCCCCTCAAGGCATGGATGGAGGAACAGTTTCAGGCGCTGCGGCAGCCACACTTACTAACATACGCCCTGACAGTACGGTTGTCGGAGAAACGGATGTAGGTTCGTCAATCTCTTCAGGCAACCCGCTGACCGCAAGACTGAGCCCTGGAAATTATAAGCCTACCGTTGCTGAAAGTCGCGGCGACTTAACCTATGTGTTGAATCGCGGTACGGGTATTCCCTGTGTCACTAACACAAAGATTGTCACAACCCATCCCGGTTTAGCCCGTTGCCAAGTGGCACGTGACGTCTATTCTGCCAACGGCAAGACGCTGCTGGTTGAGCGTGGTTCTACCATTATCGGCGAACAGACTTCCGCGCTGACACATGGTCAGGCCCGAGTTTTTGTTTTGTGGAATACATTGGAGACACCGGAAGGCATCCGTGTGGCCCTGGACAGTCCCGGCGGCGATTCGCTCGGCGCATCAGGGCATCCTGCCAAAGTGAATTATCACTTTTGGCAGCGGTTCGGCGGTGCCATCATGATCAGCATGATTGGCGACATAGGCAACGGATTCAGTAACGGACAGAACCGCACGTCGGGTAATAACAACCACATTTCGTATGAAAATACGGGTAATACCGCGCAGGAAATGGCTACCGAAGCTCTGAAGAACAGCATCAACATTCCACCAACCGGATACGTCAATCAAGGCACGGAAATCATGGTCTTTGTTGCCCGTGATGTAGATTTTTCAGGGGTATATGAAAACGTAACGGTCTCCAACCGATATTGACCCGAAGCCGCTCACTTAAAAGGAGCGGCTTGTTCTATAACTGCCACTGGACTGGCAGTTATAGAACAAGCCGTTAATAACAAAGGAATATGTAATGGTTCACGATAATTCTGTTTCGTCACGCAATCTACTGGACAAGTTGAAGCTGACGGAATATCTCAATACCCCTGGAGTAACCGAAGTATTCATAAACCGACCTGGGGAAGTGTTTCTTGAAGATGCCGACGGCTGCCGCCGTATTGAACGACCTGATTTACCCCTGCCCGTATTGGAAAAACTGGCAAATACGCTATGTACTTACAATAAAAAGCATATCTCATACGAATCCCCCATTCATTCGGTAACGCTACCCGACGGTGAGCGCGGCCACATCATGATGTCCCCCAGTTGCGAAAACGGAACGGTTGTTTTTGCTTTCCGCAAACCTTCGAACAGCCGTTTCACAATGTCGGACTATCTTGATACAGGTCGTCTGAATGGTTTTAACGACGTATCGGGGCACGGCGTGGCAGAACGTCGTACAGAGTCGGAAATCGAAATAGAGAGCCGCTGGGTCCGTGACGTATCCGACAGGATGAAGCTGCCGTCTGACGTCAAACTGACCGACTGGCAGTACAAAATGTTGGAACATAAAGCCAACGGAGAACTGAATGAATTTTTCAGAATTGCGATAGCACAGAGGTTGAATATTTGCATGGTAGGCGGTACGGGGTCGGGTAAAACTACGTTTACCAAGACACTGGCCGACATGATTCCCGCTCATGAACGGCTGGTTACTATTGAAGACACTCACGAACTCGATCTACCTTTGCACCCTAACCATGCACATTTGTTTTACAGTGGGCACATCACAGCCAAAATGATTATTGCGGCGTGTATGCGGCTTAAACCGGGACGGATTTTTTTGACAGAATTAAGGGGAGATGAGGCTTGGGACTATCTTGCCGCTCTTAATACCGGACACCCGGGAGGACTGACTTCCGTTCATGCAAACAGTGCTCGTGATGTTCACTACCGCATCATGCAGTTGGCCAAAGAATCAGCTACCGGCCAAACCATGGATCCCGGTTATATTCTTAACACTGTCCGTTCCACTATTGATGTGATCTGTTACTTTGAAAAAACCCGCATGACCGAACTTTACTTCGACCCTGTCGAAAAATACTACGCTATGCAAGGGCGTTTACAGTAATACAAAGTCGTCTGAAAACTTTTTCAGACGACCTTTTTACCTTGTGAAAAGATTTGGATATGTCTGTTTACATAGATGATGAGGGACTTGGGGACTGACATCATCAAAACATCATCGTATATGCGATTTTGTCTATAGATGAAAAATCCTATAAAATTGTCAGACATTAAAGAGAGGTTTGAAATGGCTGTTGCCGCAACTGTCGCACCAAGTGCGTTTCAAAGGCTTAAACAAGCACTGGAACAAGAAAATCCGCGCCCGCTGCTGCTTTCCGGATTGGAACGGGATGCAAAATCTTTGTTTGGCACTCCGGACGCACCTTACGGTTATCTGATATTAGGTATGTTGGATGCAATCAATAACCGTAAGGACGATTTCGATAAACACTTTGATGTCATATCCGCATCGGACATTCCGGCTATGACCAATTTTTTCAGATTGAACGGTTTAAACAGGATGGGATACTTTGAAGAGGCAACCGTATATTTGAAACAAATGTTTGCTGCTTCCGAAAAAACAGATGATCCTTTGTTTTTGAAGCCGTTGGCTCATATCAGTATGTTATATGGTTTTATTGAGCGACCGGGACAGATTATCGAACGTCTAAACAAAATGAATTCCCTTGAAACGAACCAACAGGACGAATTGGAGCAGTTGCACCTGCTTTTGAAAAATACAGAAATTGATGAAGTCGTCTTGGTCTCTGCAATTTTGGCTGCGAAAAAACGGCTTAAAGAGATAGGGTTTCAGATACCTACCTATTCTTTCGGTTATTCGATTGAATCAGATATATTTATCGAATTGAAAATGCTGTGCTTTGGCAGTGATATTGACCGTATGGCAGAAGCGGATGAAATGTTGTCACGGTTATTGATCGATATGGAAGAGTCGGCAGATGCAAACTTAATTAATTTCAGCATCTCCTGCCGCCCTTATAACCGCAGTTACGGAATAGGTAGTTGAGATATGATTGAGCCTCAGGATTTCATGACCAGTGGCAGATTAATGATTGGAGAATCTGAAATAGGCAACCGGAATGCCGTCAGCCGTATTTATTACAGTGTCTATCATACCGGTCTGATTTTTGCGCGCTCTCACTTGGGATTTACCTATGAAACAGGGAAATCCATGCACAAGCAGCTTATTGATTTTTTCAAATCTTGCGACAGCAAAAACTTGAAACTCATCGGCAGACAAATGGAAAAACTGAGAAATGCCAGAAACGAGGCAGACTACACCCTTACAACATATGTTTCCCCCGAAGATGTCAAATTGGATTTGAGATTGGCATTGCAGACCATTGCCCAAATCGGACAACAGGAAAAGACACAATCTCCGTAATATCACGCAAAACTCAAAGCCGTCCAAGTTTAGGATGGCTTTTTTATACCCAGCAATTTTGAAAGGATAGTAAATGCCGTATGTCAATAAAATCGAAATTATGGGCAACCTAGGGCGTAATCCAGAATTACGGTATATGCCCGGCGGTCGGGCTGTTACGAACGTGTCGGTAGCCGTACAAAAAACGTGGAATGACCGTGAGACGCGCGAACAGAAAGAGCGCACCGAATGGTTTTCCGTCATATTGTACGGAGGACAGGCAGAAACCGTATGCAGATTGATGGAAAAAGGTGACTGCCTGCAGGTATGGGGGGAAGTACAGTCTCGGCAGGTTCAGGGGCGAGATGGCTCTGAAAAAACCGTGTTCGAAGTAATTGGCAAAGAGATGCAGATTATACGAACCGGCCCTCGTGAAAAAGTTTCCGGCGGTATTCACGACATGATGAAAACCTCCGTCGGACAGCCGGTTCAGAAATAACGACTGACACAACCACCTGCCACATACTGAGTTTTCTATGCCCGCCTTTTGGCGGGCTTTATTTTGGAGTATTTGTAATGAGAAAACCCGTAACCGACATTCTGCTATCACTGCTACTGGCTATTACTACCCTATGTGTCGGTCTGTATCTAGGAGCGGTGGTTTATACGAAATGGCTGGGACTTAAAACTGCACCGTCGTTATCTTTGCTTTATGCCTATTGGCAGCATTTCGACCGGTTGCCGCAAGGCATGGTTTTTCCGTTGAAGGTTTCGACGGCAGTTGCGGCCGCCATCCCTGTTGTCGGACTGATTATGTTACTGGTCTCGGTTCTGCGGGGAAAAAGAAAGGAATTGCACGGCTCTTCAAGGTTTGCGAGCGAGCGCGAAATCAGGAAATCAGGGTTGTTGGACAACCCGTCAGCAAAGAAACGCAAAAAGGGAAAGGATGTGCCGGATCTGATTTTGGGCAAATACAAAGGGAAATATCTGCGTTGGTCAAACGATGGCTTTCTCTACTTGGCTGCCCGTACCCGAGGCGGCAAGGGTGTAGGCTTTGTTATTCCAAATTGCCTGCACTACCGACACAGTATGGTGGTCAACGATGTAAAGAAGGAAAACTTTCTGATTACCGCCGGATTCCGCGCCAAACACGGGCAGAAGGTATTTTTCTTCAATCCGTCGGGAACGATGCCTTACCATACCGAAGAACCTGACGCGCCGCTTATCAGCCACCGATGGAATCCGCTGACTTATGTGCGCCGCGAACCTGTTTATACCTATAAGGACGCATTGGGTGTCTCGGCAATCTTTTATCCGCTTACGGCAAAGGGCGACAGCGGCAACTCAAATTTTTGGCAACAGGAAGCGCGCAAACTGTTTACCGGACTGTTGCTTTATCTGATTGAAACGGAAAAGGAGCGCGATCTGAGCCTGCCGCAAAACCTGACGACGATGGCCAACCTCTACCGGCTGACCACCCCAAGCAACGGCAAAACCTTGCAGGACTGGATACGTGACGAGTTCGAGCTTAGGGCGGCCAACCCTGAATATCGCTTGAGCCGCAACTGCGAAACGCTGCTGATGGGGTTTGCCAACGGTAATGCGAAGACCAGCGGAGATATTTTATCCACCATGTCCGCACCGTTGGCAATTTTTCTTGATTCTGCCGTTGAAGCGGCCACGAGCGGCGATGATTTCTTTTTCCACAACCTGCGCCGCGAACCGACCACGATTTATTTGGGCATTACCCCCGACGAAATGAAGGTGTACGGCACGCTGATGAACCTGTTTTTCAGCCAGTTGTGCGATGTCAATGTGCGGCAGGGTCTGTCGTCTGACAACCCAAAATTGAAATACCAGTGTCTGTTGCTGTTAGACGAATTTACCGCACTGGGCAATATCCCTGCCATCGAAAAAGGGGTGGGCTATCTGGCCGGTTACGGTATCCGCCCTATTCTCGTCTTCCAAACTCCTTCGCAGGTGGAAGAAGTATATGGCAGTACGGCACGACAGACGTTCTTCTCCAACTTTGCCGTCCGTATGGTTTTCTCCCCTCGCGAGCAAAACGATGCGGAAGAATTGAGTAAGTTGATCGGCTTTTATACCTATAAGGCGAGAGGAACGTCCCGTTCCCGAGGTAAAAGCAGCAGTAGCGGAGTGAGTATCAGCGATCAGAAACGTGCGGTCATGAACCCCGACGAGCTCAAAGTCATGCCGGATTCCGACTGCATTATCAGTATGTCAGGGATGTCCGCTATCTATGCAGAAAAGATTATTTATTACAAAGATCCCGCCTTCGAAGATCGCGCTTTCCTGCCTATCCCACATGTTCCCGAGTTGAATGTACATATTGAGGCAAAGAAACCGGTCGAGGTTTCTAAACCTGCATATGTTTCGCCGGAGGAGATGGAAAGTTTCAACTGGCGTGACGCGGTTAATGCTGAAGAACTGGCTCGTTCAGTACTGGAAGCGATTATTCCGGCCGGCAGCCCACCGGAATATGTCGCTACGATGGTGCCGTATATTGCCCGCAACTGGGGTGAAAACAGCCTGTCTGTTATTGCCGAGATTTTAAAAACCTCATCCGGCATCGAAATCAATCCGGAAGATTTGGAAGAGGCCACCTGATTTTTGAGGAGTGTATGTGAAAGCGAACGAAACCGTAAGACCGCTATTTCATAGTGGTCTTTGTTTTTTCAACAAGGAGTAAGAAATGGCAGATTATGACGAAATTCGGGCAGCCTTAAATCATATCGGTGCAGACGACCGCGATATGTGGATACGTATGGGTGCAGCCGTCAAAGACGAAATGGGTGAAGACGGTTTCCACCTGTGGGATGAATGGTCTCAGACAAGCGGCAGTTACAATGCCCGCGACGCAAAAGCCGCATGGAAGTCGTTCAAACCTGGACATATCAGTATCGGTACATTGTTTTATCATGCCTGGCAGAACGGCTGGCGGCCTGAAAAACCCTATGTTCCGCTTTCCGATGCCGAAAAAGCCCGGCGGCAGGCAGAATCCGAAACCAAACGGCTTGAAGCAGAACGGTTGCGGCAAGAGGGCTACGAACGTGTAAAGGGGACTGCGCAAAGAATATGGGCGCAGAGTGTGCCCGCCACATTGGCACACCCCTACCTTACAGCCAAAGGCATAACCGATCCCGCCGTAGTTTCAGGTATCCGCCAAAACGAATACAACAACAGCCTGAGATTGCAAATCCCCGTTTTCTACGACGGTCAACTGTACAACCTGCAATCTATTGATCCCACCGGCGACAAACGCTTTTTGAAAGACGGTCGAAAAGACGGCGGCTATACGGTTGTCGGCGATGCATCCAAAATTTCAAACGGCGTGGTGATCGCCGAAGGTTTCGCCACCGCCGCCAGTATCCATCAAGCGACTGGACAGCCTGTTATCGTCGCTTTCGATGCAGACAATATGGTCAAGGTGTCCGAAACACTGGCGCGAAATCTACCATCCGACACCAAAGTAACGATTGCGGTCGATAACGACGCATCGGGAAAAGGTTTGCATTCTGCCCGGCAGGCGGCAGCCTTATTCAATGGTCGAGCTATTGCCATCGAGCCGGAATTCAGTATGCAGCAGATTCAGAAGTTTCAACAGACGGCGGGAATGGATAGACAAGGCAGACCGAAACTGCCGAGCGACTACAACGACCTGCACCAGTTGGCGGGCATCGAAGCCGTCAGAAAGGCTTTGACAGAAGGTCGGAATCTGGCCGCTCCTGAGTCCGAGCACCGCATACAGCTTGATACAGATATGGAACAGGCCATTGCCGACGAGATTGCTGAATGGCAGGCACGGCAGCAAGCAGCGGAGCGTGGTCATACGGCGGAATCGTCGGACAGGTCGTCTGAAGGCCCTGCATCCGAACAGTCCGGTAAACAGAAAGAGGAAGAGATGATTCAACAAACCGAAACATTGCAAGCTGTAGCCTCAAGTCAGGCAGAAGTCAACGGCATCGAATACGCGGAAAAACGGCGTGAGCGGACAACCGAACCTTATCAGCCGATTGATCCCGATCATCCATACGGTATCGGCCGTACCGGCAGTCATTTCGACAATGATACCGGAACAGATATACGTTATGCCTCCACTCAAGATAGAGCCGAGCCACCCCCACAACAGGAATCGGATACCGAACCGCTGCGGGCTTTGCAAAATGAGGGAAGAAAAGCCGTTCTTGATCTGAACTACAATATCCCGCCCGACAGTATTGCCCACCGGTATATCGTTTCAGACGGTAAATACATGTCTGCCGAAAACGGTACGACCGTAATGTTTACCGACAAAGGCAACAAATTGAGCACGGCCCGTTCTGATACGCAAACCGTCAATGATATGTTGGAAGTAGTCAAAGAAAAAGGCTGGGACAACATCAAACTGACGGGCAGCAAAGAATTTAAGCGCGCAATGTTTCTTGCAGCAGAAAGCCGGGGGATCCGTACCGCCGGCTACCGTCCGACCAAAGAAGATTTGGCTTATCTCGACCACCTGCGTGAGGGACGGGCATTGAACGGCGTGGAAGAACAGCACACGCGAGAACCGGTTAAAGCCGGTGAAAGCAATTCTCCATCCCCTCAACATAACAAAAATCGTGATATGTCGTCTGAAAAGGCAGAACCAACCCGCGGACAGTCATCCGTACCTGCCGACGGTGAGCGTATCGTTACCGTCGGCAGCGCCCCCTATCTTCATAATGCCCAAAATAAGGAAAGTCCGTATATCGTACTTGAACGGGACGGTAAAGAGCGCACGGTATGGGGCGTGGACATTCCCGACGCAATGGAACGCAGCGGCGCGGAAGTCGGCGACCGCATCCGGCTTCATTCGTTGGGCAGACAGCCGGTAGAGGTGGAAGTACCGATTTACGACAAAAACGGCAAAGTTACCGGTATGGAAACAAAGGCTGCATACCGCAACATGTTTGACATGGAAATCGTACACGAACAGGAAAAACAGAAAGAGCATGAAACCTCTGTCCGGCAACCTGACACCGCCGCCCTGTCCAAGGCAGACGAAATGCTGGCGCGGAGCAAAACACCTTCCGATGCCACCATCAATACTTCCCATACCGCCGATATCCAAGCAGGCGTGCCGTTACAGGGTATAGGCCAGGGTGAAATACCTGCCGAAGTGGCGGTACGCGCGGCCAAGATGAAATCTGACGCGCTGGATACCCGGCTGCAATCGTCCAAAGCCGTCTATATGACCAAGGCCGGAAAGCTGTCCAAAGCCAACAAATCCCACCTGCAATTCCACGAACGCAACGTTATGGATGCAATTCGGGGGGTGAAAGGAGATGCACGAAAACTGGCCTTGACCAACTATTACGAACATACCGCCGAGAAAATGAAGAGTTCGAAGCTGGATTTGCCCAAACCGGTTCAGATACCAAACCCGCAGCATTCGTTGGATCAGGCACGGCAACAGAACGACCGGGATCGGCAGCATGAGAAAGATCCGGAAGTGGAAATCGGCCGCTGAGTTTTTAATCCGATTCTTTCATTACGGCCTGAAACCTTGCGGTTTCAGGCCGTTTTTTTCTTGGAGGCAATATGGCAGAGAATGAAAACAAGCAACCTGCGGGCAGCAGAAGAATGAAAATCCTGCAACAGTCGCTGGCAAAGAAACAGGCGGCGTTCGACCAACGGCTGCAAAACCATTTCGACGACGTTCGCAGTGCGAACGGACAACCGCTCAACGACAAGCGCAACGGACAGGCAACATTGAACCGCTGGGAACGCCAAAACGACGGTTTGCGGGCGGCGGACAAGGAAATTGAGAAAACGCAGCGTGCTATCGAACGCGAACAGGCAGCGATCGACCGCGTGAACAATGCCGACATCCCCGAATTTTTGAAACCGATGATCGAGTCCGGCGAAATTACCCAATGGCGCAAATTCCCGAACCGCTTTTTCGTCAGCGGCGTGGAGAAAGCGCGCATCATATGGGATAAGGACAAGCAGCAGTTCGGCTATGCCTACCTGCAAGGCGTGAAAGGCGAACAGTTCGCCAAATTCCGCGACACCTATAACCACATCCTCGCCCTGCACCGCCAAGAACAGGAGCGCAAGACCACGCCCGAAACCGAAAAGCCTGCACCTGAGAATCGCGAATCTGAAAAACCGGCACAGCAGGCAGAAGAAAGGTCGTCTGAAAAGCACTATTCCGAAAACGTCATCGACCGGCTGGCCGAATATCACGGCTGGACGAAACAGGGCGGCATGACAGCAGAAAAAACCTATATGGGCGCACAGGAAGGCGGTTCGCTGAATCCCGAAGGCAATATGACCATGTACGCCCGCCTCGATCGGAGCGGACGTTATCTCGCCTTGGAGAACGGTTGGGATACGGCATTTGATATTGACGCACGCGATACCCGTCCCGAAACGGCTGCTGCCGTATTCAATCTGTTTGCGGAACGCGTGGTATCCAAAATTCCTTTTACGGCAAATGACGTAACGGAAATGCTGGAGAACGCCAAGTCCGAAAATTGGATTGCAGACAGGCTGGAGGAAAGCGGCTATGCCTATGTTTCCGCAACACCGGGTTATTGGGATAAAAGCGTAGGCCGCTACGACATCAAAGTCTCGTTTATCGAAAATGAAGCCCACGTTACCCAAACCGAACGGCAGAGCGGCAATTCCGAATCCTTCAAAATCCCCGTACGGGAATCCGACACGGTTGTGGATGTTGTCGGACAACGGGAACAGGCGGCAAGGGAAAACAGTCCCACTCCCAAGTCTGCCTCACCATCTGTAAAAACAGAGAGGCCGCCTGAAAAGGAGGCACGGCAACCGGTGCAAACCTTGGAAGAACGTTTGCTGGTAGCGAAAGAACAGTATAGCCAGCGGTTGTCTGATATGAATGCCGACGGGCAGAAAAAGCACCGAATTTTGGAGGCGGGCATGGAAAACCTGATTCAAGGTCTGCCCGAACAGACGCAGATGCAGGCGCGTCTGAATTTCTACCAAGCCCAATACGGGCGTATAGATGTAAAAAACGAACCGGAGCAGCCTCCTGAGCAACAGGAACTGTTTTACGGGCGATAACGATAAGAAAGGTCGTCTGAAACATGGTTTCAGACGACCTTGTTTTTGAAGGAAAAGAACCATGTCTGAAATCAGTGTCTATGGTTTAACCCATGAAGAAATTAGAGAGCTTACGCAACTGGCAAAACAACGGTATGGTAAAGCCAGCGTATCATGGATGGCAAAACGGCTTTTGAAGGCGCAGCTAGAAAAGGAAGAACCCGAATTGATCGGACTTCCACCCCCAAAAAGCAGCAAACGCGTTACCATCCGCCTGCCCGACAAAGACCGTGCGTATTTGGAAGAGGCCGCTAAACGGCGTGGCGGCACGATCAACGATGCAATACGCGACATCATACAGACACATATCAGCCGCCATCCCATCCTTTCCGCCGTCGAACTGGACGAATTACACCATTCAAATTACCAACTTTTGAGTATCGGGCGAAATCTCAACCAAATTGCCCACAAACTCAATGCGGGTGAACCTGTCTCTCTGACATCACAATACATCGCCGAACTGCGCGAAATCATCAACAACCACACCGAGCGCGTCGGGCGGGTACTGCATACCCAGCGAAGGCGTAAAAAATAAGGAGGCAGACTATGGCGACCAATCCCATAGACGACTGGTTTTTAGGTTATAAAACCCGTGCCGTCAGATCCAAAGACCGGGGCGGCTTGTATTTGGGTCACGGCCGCCGCCCGTCAAAACCGTTGAAATCCGGCAGCGGCCTAACCAACCTTAAGGCCGCCGCTCTCAAGCACCCCGAAGTAATGGTAAAAATACCTCGCCGCCTCAGCAGTAATTCAAAAGGGATTGCCGGAGTACGCGGCCATTTGGACTATGTATCACGCAACGGCAAGATACAGGTTGAAACCAATGACGGCGAACGCTTAAACGGTAAACGGGCGGTACGCGACTTGGTGGAGGACTGGAAACGATTGGGTATTGCCGAACACACCAAGCATAAAGAGGCATTGAACATCGTACTGTCGATGCCGCCAGGTACACCGCCGCAAGCCGTACTGGATGCCGCCCGAAACTTCGCTGCCGAGCAATTCGAGGGGCACAAATACGCCTTTGCACTGCACCACGAGTCTGACAAAGAGGGTGAGCCGCCGCATCCGCACGTCCACCTGTGCGTACTAGTGCGTAATCAGTTCGGTGATCGGCTCAATCCGCGTAAAAATGACCTGTTCGAATGGCGTGTTCGCTTTGCCGAAAAACTCCGGGAAGAAGGTGTACAGTGCGCCGCCACTAGGCGACAGCATCGGGGAATAACGCAAAAACCGGAAAACAGCGTCTTTCGTGCCATAAAATCACGCGGCCAAGTACCGAACCGCTACCGGCAACAGGCTGAAGAACTGATTGAAGCCGTCAAACACAACGAACGACCGACACATCAGTCTTGGAAGAAAATAATGCACACCCGCGGACTGATAGTGGATGAGTACGGCAAAATAGCCAAAGAGCTGTACAAAATGGGACATAAGACCGAAGCACGTATCATCAGCCGGTTAGCTAAAGAAACCGCCGCTCAGCCGCGTGATACCAAGGCGCAGCAACAGTTTGACACAGCCGTCAACAACGGCATGACTGCTGAAAAACTGACCCAAAACCTGAAGCATCAACTTGATGAAAGCGAGCAATTCAGTAATCTGGCACGAAAATTGTCGAAAAGCGGACATAAAACGGAAGCGAAGCTTATGCAGGATATTGCCGTTGCGGCAGCCGGTCGATCCATTGTCGGAGAAACATCAGTTGAACGCAGCAATAGCCAATCGGCAGAAAGACCGTCCCCGCATCATGAACACGGGGATGACGGATTGACACGGTAGTTTTGAACCCGTACATACTACAAACCATATTTGCAGAAACCATACGGCAACGACAACCCGGCCGCAGCACTCGAAACGGTGCTGCGGCCGGGCTTTTTTGTTTATAGAAAATACCCACCTCACTTGCTATCAATTTACAAAAATGATAGCATTTGACAGTATTCAAACACCCTCGAAAGGAATGGATATGCCTTCCATTACAGTCAGAAACCTATCTGAAGAGACCCATCGAGCCCTTAAAGCACGTGCCTTAGCCGCCGGTCGGAGTACGGAAGCCGAAATACGGCTGATACTGGATCAAGCTGCACGCCCCAAACAACGCGTCCGTCTTGGTTCACTGTTATCCGATATCGGTCGGGAAGCAGGAGGTGTGGATTTAGACATAGAACGGAAAGAGCAAACTGAGGTACAGTTCTAATGATTTTGCTGGACACCAATATCATTTCTGAACCGCTCCGCCCCAAGCCTGACTCTACTGTCATTGCTTGGTTGGACAGACAACCGGTGGAAACACTATATCTTTCCAGCATTACCGTGGCGGAACTGCGTTTCGGCATCGCCATCCTTCCCGAAGGCGGGAAAAAACGGCTGTTGTTGGAAAAACTGGAAGAAACAATATTACCTGTATTTTCAGACCGAATTTTGGATTTTGACATCGAAGCTGCCACTGCTTATGCCAAAGTCCGTGCAACAGCGCGGGCGGCAGGATTCACCGTTGCGGCGGCAGACGGCTATATTGCGGCCATTGCCCGTTACCACCATATGACGGTAGCTACCCGAGATACGACCCCGTTTACCGCAGCCGGATTAAAAGTCATCAACCCGTTTCTAGGTGGTAAATAGTCCATACCAAACAACAGTCTCTCTCAACCGACTGATAAACAAAAAAGCCCTGCGGCCATACAGACATC